>NZ_AUJJ01000003.1:0-277803 GCF_000424165.1 Butyrivibrio sp. AE3006
AGCATTGTGGCGGAAAAGTGATTGATCATCATAGACAGAAACCGTTACTTTGTTGATATACAGGAATAATACTTACAAAAACCTCGCATATGGGAGGTTTATTTCTGATACCCTAAAATATAAAAAACAAAAGACATAAGGTATGCTATTATCTAATTAGGCAGTAAAACTGGTAAGCTCCAGGAATTGAAACCCCATATGTATAGGCTCCACGGACGCTTACTTTGTTCAATTAGGTTAAATCGCAATAAGATCAAACGAAAGGGCAGTTATTGTTATAATTCAAGCTGCTTTTTCGTTTGACCTTACAGCGATTCTAACCTAAAGAATTTGTGCGATTAACTTCCGGTATATCTTACTATCATATATTTCTACAATTACGAACTCAGGCAAGACTTTTTATCCAATCCCCTATGGGCCCCAAAATGCAGAAGATGATCTGATCATTCGTTGCTACAAAATTTCTTCGCATTTATCCTGCATATCCTGCGTGATCTTGTCAAAAGCTGCGGCTCTGGGTGCAAGGTACCCTCCGAGAGATATACATATGATCGTCACATCCTTCAATTTGAAATAGTCAATGCAAATATCACTGACCAGGATACTATAATGATACCTAAAACCAACTTGATGCCCACTTCCGGCCTGAGGTCATAGAATTCCATTTTGCCAAATCCAATCAGAGACATCAGGACTCCAATTATGATCATGATCAATGGTAGCAGCGTCGCAAACAAAAGAAGGAAAATAGCTGCTGCGAAAAAAGCCTCTACTCGTAAGCAATCACTGATCATTGAGCTATTCAAAAATCCCACTAGCAAAAAAATGCCTACGAATAGAAAAATAATACCGGCAATGCGAAACAAAAATCCCTCTTCCCAGCTTAAGCGTTTGTGATTCCATATTCCCGGGAGATATGCAAAACCGTGATCTCTCAGATAATGTTCAATGATGGAAAGGAGTTTGTCCTCATCAAATCCAATATTCGCCCAATCCTTATGATCGATTCTTTTTCTCCAAGGCAAATTCTTCGGTGTAGAGAGTGAAAAAACAGCTCTGGTCTCCGTGGACAATGGCGGCTTATAAGTATCTTTGACAAGCAAGGTTTCACCGCCGCAAAACGTTTTGTCTCTGCTAAGTATATATGTCACATAAAAGGAACCGGTGTCCCTGTTGTCAGTTTCTTCCGAGATTTGCTGCGTTTTCCACCTGGCAACAATTTTATTTTTTTGAACAGTTACAACAAAGGGATATTCATCCGAGTTTAGATCCCTTTGTATTAAAGCTTTAAAATCATTAAATTCTTTTCTATTAATCCTTTTCTTCATGTTTTACTTCTCTATCCTTCTTAATCCAGAAAACTTTGGTATTGGACGTTTTGGAATAAGACCTATTTTTGACAATAGTCCAAGATAATCATCGCGATTGCTGCCTTGCACCTGGGGAACCACCCTTATATCTGACTGAGTCTTCTTGAGCACAATTTTCCTCTTAAGTTGAAGAATGTCAGATAGCTGATCCTCGTCCAGATCATTTTTATAATCATTTAAAATTGTGTACAACGATGCAAGGAACAAGCTCAAAGTAGTAAGTCTTTGTTGCCCATCCACAACCTCAAATTTAGGAGCATTTATTGCATCTGTAGCTGAATTTATGCAAATAATTGATCCTAAAAAATAACCATAATCATTTTCTGTAATGTCATCAAACAGTGCTTCCCACTCTCTAGTCCCCATGTATATTCACGCTGGTATTTAGGTATTTCAAATATCACTTTTGAATCAGGATCAAACATTTGTGATACAGGATACTTATTAACATTGATGCTATTTATATTCACTACCGGATTCCCTCCTTAGTTATTATCAGTTTTTATTATAACATTAGCATTTCCTATCGTTAAACTGTATTCACTTTTGTTTTCGTGGAGTACCACCGTCTCAACCTACTCATAGTTCAGTTTCCCTACACTTTTAAAATGGCATAAAAATAACGGTGCCACTCTGCCTGCTAACATCTTTTAACGTTAGCCACAAAGCGCACCGTTAAGCCACTTGTGTTTTTCTATTTAAGTGTGTTCAGCCTTTGTCAGCAATACTACCGTCTCCACATGCGGTACTACTGCATACAATTTAAACATACTGCATAGATACTAGGCTTTGGTATGTTCACCCCTTTTTACATAGTTTGCGGTAAAGGGGTTAAGAAATAGCGGACAAATAAGTCCTATTTACCCCATGATTTTTCTTAACTCTTCAGGTAAAACAGCGATAATAGCATCTTTGTTTTTGCCTTCAATATAATAAGGCTTTAACTGGCTCTTATCATATTTCTTAATGCTATCATCAGCAGTTGCTGTCATAAGCAGATCAGTGAAATATCTCTCCCAGCTAAGGAACTCCCTGCTTTCAATATATTTCTCAGGCTCAGCAAGTATATCATCCAAGTCCTTAATTCCAATTACTCCTGATTTGAGAATTAGCCATTCGAATGACTCTGGGAAATATAGCATTACATCTTTTCTACTTTTTGCTATAGTAGTGACCTTGGCAACATAGGCACCAAAGGCTGCTCCATCAGCAATTACAACCACTTTCTTATTTTCTTCGGCGTTCTCGATTTTTCCAACAAACTGTGAGTTTCCTTCTACACTCACACACTCGCCTTGTTTGCATGCCTTAGAAAAGAACTGATATCCCGACTTTGAGTCTTCTACCAACACTAGAACTTCTTTATCCAGTGTTTCATTTGAATCATCATAAATTCTGTAAAACTCATGATAAACTTGCTCTGGATAGTGGTATTTACCTGTTGTTCTGATGCCGTAGATTTCCTGAACACTATACGGCAGATTATATAGAGGCTGTCTTGTAATCAAAACAAAATAATTTGAAGAAGCCTGTACCAACTCTGCAAAATCTTTGGAATATATAAATGGATAATCTTCATCTATAAACACTATGCTATCTTGATAAGCTTCCAAAATAGTCTTCCAAAGACTAGCATCTCCACCAAATACCACGCAAGGAACATCTGACTGTACACTAATGCCACTCTCTTTTCCATATCTAGAATGCGTCCCCAATAGATCCAAAAGAGTAGTCTTTCCAGAAGCGCTATCGCCTTGAATAACAGTAATATTCCTCTTTATATCAAATTCATATTTTAGTCGTTTTGATTCAACAACTACATGATGTTTATTCTTCATATATAAAATACTTCCTAGTCATCAAACATATTTTAATGCTTCATGCATATAATCCTTGGCATTTGTTACTTTGATATTATCATTAAGAATTTCAATCTCTATATCGTTGCAATCATCAAAGGGCATATAATACCTAAGATTAATGGTGATATCCTCTCTTCTGCCAATCTCTGCAAGCCATTTTGCACAGTTTTCGCCACAGCTTGTGGCATTAAAAACAAGATCAGGTCTTTTATAAATGCAAATCAGAGTTTGCAATCCACCGGATAGTTTCTCTGGTGGAATTGGTCCTAAAACATCACTTTCTATCAGCTGTCCTCCCTTATAATGTGACTTATCTATATCAGTCATCATCTCTTCCACAAAAGGATCTGCCAGCCATTCTTCATCATAATTGAATCTGAACCATGATGGTCCATGCATTACATCTTCTTTTTCACCAAAAAATATTCTTAGCATTTTTGTTCACCTAATAAATGAAGTCTCATTATTTCCGTATATCTTATGATATTATAGCATCATTTCGCCTATCATCGGAACTATATCATTTTTACAAATGTACAAAATGGTTGTTGCAAAAAATGCAACAACCACTAATCTCAGCATGCATATTTAACTTGTAAACCATTTTAGTTTACGCTTTAGTAAAACAAAACCTGTAGACAATGCCTACAGGTTTTAGCTCATTATCCGTCCGCCAATATCTACCATTTCCGTCCTAACCTCTCGGCGGACTTCATTCCTACATATTGGCGTACATATTCAAATTCTATCTTATCAGCGTACAACAGAAGCGTCCGCAGATATGTATTTTTCCATATCCCCTTAGCTTCATTGTCCGCCATAAGTACATAATTTTTGCTTCGATTTTTGTTGATTTGTTCCCTTGTAAAACTGCCTCAAATCCGCATGGTTATGCGGTTGTCTTTGTCAGCAATACTACCGTCTCCACATGATTTGTCCAGGGGAACTGGTCCACAGCCACAGCGCGCTGTACATAATATCCACCCTCTGCGAGCTGCTCTAGGTCTCTGGCAAGAGATGTAGGTTTGCAGCTGACATAGATCATGTGGTCTACACCGTAAGCGATTATCTTGGCGAGAGCCTTGGCGTTGATGCCGTCTCTTGGAGGATCAAGGATGATGAGATCAGGTCTTGTTTCGATCTCGTCAAGAACCTTGAGGACATCGCCTGCTATGAATTCGCAATCCTGAAGGTTGTTCCTTGCAGCGTTTTCTTTGGCTGCGTTAACAGCTTCTTCAACTATTTCAACACCGATTACCTTGTTGGCAATTGGTGCAACTATCTGTGCTATGGTTCCGGTTCCGCAATAGAGGTCATAGATTACCTTATCGCCCGGATCTTCATTTGTGTTGTGATACAGTCCGTCGATGTATTCTCTGACCGTGCCGTAGAGTACTTCGGCACTAAGAGAATTAGTCTGGAAAAATGAGAAAGGAGTAATTCTAAAACGAAGACCAAGCAGCTCTTCGTAGAAATAATCCTGCCCATACAGAATAGACGTGCCTTCGTCAATGACAGCGTCAGCTTTTGCATCATTTACAGTATGCAATATTCCAACTATTCTGCCCTTTAAGTCTAGGGTAAGAAGCATATCACTGTACGCAGAAAGATCATGATCTTCCTGAGTAGTTGTAATGATATCAACAAGAATCTCACCGGTTCTTACGGCTTTTCTTACAAGGAGGTGTCTTAAATAACCCACCTGCTTCATTCTGTGATAGTAAGTAATCTTGCCATCTTTGTACATGTCTCCGAAAAATGAGAGCGTAGCACTTAAGATGTGATTATAGTCATCATCCACAATTCTGCAGCCGGTGACACTTACTATGTCATACATGCTGTTTCTTTTGTGCATGCCAAGAGCGAGGGGTCCGTTCAGCTCCTCGTCTCCAAAAGTAAATTCCATTTTGTTGCGATATGCAAATTTAACGGGACTGGTCTTAATTCCTTCCCAGGTGTAGCTCTTTTTCTGCTTTTCCAAAATAGGATTGAGAATTCGTCTTACCTGCTGCTCCTTAAGTCCCAGCTCCTTTACATAGGGCATAGTAAGATAACTGCAGCCGCCACATTTTCCAAAATGGATGCATGGACTTTCTATGGCGTCCCCAGCTTCTTCCAACACTTCCAAAAGCCTGGCTTCAAATCTGCCGTTTCTGGCTTTTGTTATCACGCATGAAACGCGCTGACCGGGAAGTGCGTTTTTTACAACGATCTTCCCGTCAGGTGTTTCAAGAATTCCCTTGTTGGGAAATTCCACTCGCGATATTTTTCCGGTTATGATGTCTTTACGTTTCATTTCTCAAGATCCAAATCCACGAAGTCGTCATCAAAATCATCAAAGTCGTCATCGTCATAATCATAGTCATCGTCGTATTCCGGTATCATATAGTCAAATACCAGGTATGCTATGGTCGCAACAGCTGCGATTGCTCCAAAAACTGCCAGGCACCAGAGAATGATGTTTGAAGGCTTCTTAGCGTTAGCTGCCTCTTTCTTCTCCATCAGCTCGTTGATTCTGGTAAACTCCAAAAGTTCATCAATTTTGTTTCTTTCCATAACAAACCCCTTTCAATTATTTTTATTTTTGAATGGTTTCCGTTTCCAAAACGCCAAACCACTCCTATTTCATTGTACACGACAAACCGTGCTGTTTCCACGAAAAACCAAAGTATTAATACTTTTTTAATTCTTGCAAAGCTCATGATAAACAAACTGATTTACGTATATAATCGCCCTTCAAAATCACAGCTTCTTAAGCTTGGCAAAAGCAGCAAACATTATCTTCTGACCATAGTCGTCAAAATCTATTGTCACCTTATAGTCCCTTGGCTCTTTCACGATATCCTTAACAACACCCTTGCCAAATTTGATGTGCTCTACTCTGTCGCCAACACCGTAATCAGGCTCTGTTCCCGCAGGCATTCCCTTGCTGAGTGCTGCAAGTCCGCCCTTGCCGCTAAGGGCATTACTGTGTGATGTTGCTGCTCCCGCGATAAATGGCTTATCCTTTGGAACTGCTCTCTTTAGCGCCGGCTTAGCTGCTGCTCTTGCAGTTGGCTTCCCGGTAGCAGCCGTGGTTCCTGAATATGCACTTCTTTGAAGCGGTGATGAGGTATTATATCCTGTCCCGCTTGAGAAGTTCATCTTCTTTTTGAAAAGAGTACCTGTTGTAACATCGATATCATCATCGTCATCAATTGATTCGCCGCCATCATAAAGATACTGATTAACTCCGGAATTACTTATATCATCCAAAAGCTCTCTTGGAATCTCAGTGACAAATCTGCTGATTCGATTGTACTGAACCTGTCCCTTGTTCATTCTGCTCTTTGCGCAGGTAAGAGTAAGATGCTTCTTGGCTCTTGTAATACCAACGTAAGCAAGTCGTCTCTCCTCTTCGACACCGTCGGGATCGGAATCCTCATTCATAAGTGTCATGTAGCTTGGAAATACATTCTCCTCCATGCCGGTGAGATATACATTATCAAACTCCAGACCCTTTGCACTGTGAAGAGTCATGAGGAGAACCTTGTCATCCTCATCAGATACGTTATCGATATCTGCAACCAGTGCCACCTCTTCAAGGAATCCTGTAAGTGTAGGCTCATCCTCTTTATCTTCATATGCAGCCATCTTGGAAATAAGTTCGTCCACGTTTCTCTCGCGGTCGTTTTCCTCTGTGGACTCATCCTCATCTATTGAACGAAGATAGTCAACGTAATTTATCTCCTGGATCACATGCTGCAAAAGCTGATCAAGTCTTGCCTCTTTTGCAAAAGCTCTGAAAACTCTTATCATCTCTGCAAAAGCCTTGCACTTGGCTACAGCTGTCTTATTTAGTCCCGGAATAAGCTCCGCCTCATCGCAGGCACGTAAAAAGCTGATGTTTATCTTATCCGCATAATCCTGAACATGGGCAATACTTGTTGCTCCGATGCCCCTCTTTGGCACATTGATTATTCGCCTTGCAGAGAGATCATCAGCACCTGAATCTATAGTCTTAAGGTATGCAAGCATATCCTTAATCTCTCGTCTTCCGTAGAAATTCACGCCGCCCACAAGGTCGTATGGGATTCCCTCATAGACAAAACGCTCTTCCAAAAGTCTTGACTGCGCATTTGTTCTGTACAATACCGCAATATCTTTATAATCTGCCTTACCTGATTTCTTAAGCTTTAAAACCTCGGAGGCCACAAAATCAGCTTCTTCAGGCGCAGTATTTACCTGCTTTAATCTTACAAGCTCGCCTTTTCCTTCGTCGGTCCAGAGAGCTTTTTCCTTACGTCCATAGTTGTTCCTGATGACATTATTTGCTGCATCCAAAATACTCTGTGTTGATCTGTAGTTCTGCTCCAATTTAATCACGCAGGCATCAGGATAAACCTTCTCGAAATCAAGGATATTCCTGATATTTGCACCCCTGAATCTGTAGATACTCTGATCATCATCACCCACAACGCAAAGGTTCTTATACCTGTCAGCAAGAAGTCTTATGAACTCGAACTGCACGTTGTTGGTATCCTGATACTCATCCACCATGATGTAACGGAATCTTTCCTGATAGTATTCAAGTACCTCAGGCTCATTCTTAAAAAGCTTAACCGTGTTGAGAAGAAGATCATCAAAATCCATGGCATTGTTTTTCTTAAGGGTATTCTCATACTCTATATATGCCTTGGCTATCTTCATTTTTCTAAAATCATCACCGGATGCAAGGGCGTATTCATTTGCATCAATGCAGTTATCCTTTGCATGGGAAATAGCCGTCTGAATAGCCCTCAGCTTAAGCTGCATAGTTTCAAGCTGATATCTCTTACAGATATCCTTCATAACAGACTTGGAGTCATCGGTATCATAGATTGTAAAATTATTCTGATAACCCAGCTTGTCTGCGTGACGTCTAAGTATTCTTACACAGGTTGAATGAAAAGTTGAAACCCATATACTCTCAGAGCCAAAGCCAACAATATTGTCTACTCTGTCTCTCATCTCCCCTGCTGCCTTATTGGTGAAGGTAATGGCGAGAATGTTCCAGGGATTAACTCCGCATTCATCAATTAAATAAGCAATTCTGTGCGTAAGAACCCTGGTTTTACCTGATCCCGCACCTGCCAGGATGAGGACCGGTCCGTCCGTCTGCAGAACTGCTTTTTTCTGTTCACTGTTAAGCGTATCGTATATACTCATCTAAAACGAAATTCCTCTATTTCTTCTTTTTCCTGCTCTCTTTCCCACCTTTGGTATCTGTCTTGTTCATGCATACACTCTCCACATGATCAAGCATAGTCTCGATGAGAAGCTTTTTCATGAAAACATCGTAGGAAAGCATAGAGATGAAATTCAGAAGCTGAAGCTCTGCTCTTTCATCCTCAGGAGCATCCGGAAAAGTATCATCAATTGCAACCTTGTATTTTTTCTCAATATCCTTTTTAAGATTATCGATTATATCATCCTGCTCATCGTAGATCATCTGATAAATATCCTTCAGATTCACTTCCTTATCGGTATCGCCAAAGCGGTCTCTCATAGGCTTAAGCAGCGTATGAATGTCATTTATGGACAAAATGCTCTTGTAATAATAGATAAAAATCAGAATGATTATGTGATCCTTGGAATACTTCTTTTTCACAGGAGGCGGCAAAAGATCATTCTTAGCATAGTTATTGATCATGGTCTTGGTGAGAATCTTATCTGCACCGGGACGCCTCACAGATTTGTGGAGACTGTCATCCATAAAAGTAAGAAGCTGATCCATATACAGATCGATGTTGGGAATATCCTTTACATCGACCTGTCTAGTACGATCAAGACTACTCATTATGCTGTTTAAAAGGTCATCATAGTCAAGTGTCATTTTGTCTCCTTAACGTTACCTGCCTGTTTAATCATATCTCTTGCATTTTCAAGAGCAGTATCTGTAATCTCAGCGCCGCCAAGCATTCTTGCAAGCTCTGATACTCTCTCATCATCTGAGAGCTCGGTTATCTTGGTGACAGTTCTCTCCTGTCCGTTCTCATCTGCCAGTTCTTTTCTGATCTCAAAATGAGAGTCAGCCATAGCTGCAATCTGCGGAAGATGTGTGATACAGATAATCTGATGGTCAAGTGATAACCTGCCAAGCTTCTCTGATACCTTCCATGCAGTGTGTCCGCTGATTCCGGCATCTATCTCATCAAAAATAAGAGTATCTATCTCATTTTTCTCAGATACTACTGTCTTAAGGGCCAACATGATTCTGGAAAGCTCACCGCCACTGGCTACGTTACTAAGCGGTCTGAGGGCTTCACCGGGGTTAGTTGATATCATGAATTCCACATCATCATAACCCTCTGCTGAAATACGCTCATCAGAAGAATCCACAGCTATCTCGAACCTCACATCTATAAAATTAAGGTCCTCCAAAGCCTTCCTTAGGAGCTGTGAAAGCTTAAGCGCATTCTCTTTTCTTACTGCGGAAATATCCGCACATAATCCAAGAACTTCTTCATAGAGCTTCTTTTCATCTGCAAGAAGCTTCTCTCGATATGCACCGAGATCTTCGAGTTTTCTTAACTCTTCTTCCTTTTCATCGCGGTATTTAAGAACGGCCTCAATTGATCCGCCGTATTTATCCTTAAGATGATTTACAGTATTAAGCCTTTCCTCTGTCTCTGCAAAAGCTTCTGCATCAAACTCAAGGTCGCTTATGTAGGATGAAAGGTTGTGTCTAAAATCCGATAAAAGATTATCGATATCAAGAAGCTGCGCCAACAGATCATCAACTGCCTTATCATAGTTGCTAACTGATGAAAGCTCTCTTACTGCTCTTCCTATCTGGTAGCTGGCGCTGTCGTCACTGTCTCCTGCTCCCGTCATCTCCGCAGCAACACCTGCTGCCTCAGCGATTTTCTGAGAATTCACCATCCTGCGATAGTCATTCTCTAAAGTCTCGTCCTCACCGGGCTTTAGATTAGCACTTTCAATCTCATTGAATTCAAAGCTTGCAAGATCCTGCTCTCTTGACCTCTCCCTCTCATCGAGATTGGTCTCATCAAGTTCTTTTTGAACATCCTTCCAGTCTCTGTAAGCTGCAGCACATTTTTCTTTTAATGCGGAGAGCTTTTCACCTGCATACTCATCGAGAATCTGCAAATGCTTCTTTTTACTTAAAAGAACCTGGTTGTCATTCTGTCCGTGGATATTGATAAGGATATCTGAAAGCTCTCTAAGCTGCCTTGCACTTACGGTCTCACCGCCTGCCTTGCAGACACTTCTTCCCTCCATTATCTTTCTTTGAAGGATAAGAGTTCCATCATCCTCCACAGGAATATCCAGCTCTTTAAGTCTCTGAAGCTGTACCTCATCATCTATTCCAAAGGTCAGCTCAATAAGAGCATAATCTGCTCCCGTTCTTATCATGTTGCTGTCCGCTTTTCCACCCAGCGCAAGATTCACGCTGCCGATGATCACGGACTTACCTGCTCCGGTCTCACCACTCATTATGTTGAGACCCTTCCTGAATTCAATCTCCTGCTCATTTATAAGTGCAAGATTTTTTACGTGTAAACTGTATAACATAAGTTAATCCTTTCCCCTGCTTCTCCGGGCTTGGGAAAATGGGCTTAGCAAGTCGTTCAATCTGTTCATCACTATCTGAACATCATCATTTGTACGAATCGCTGCCATAATGGTGTCATCACCAGCTATACATCCAACTACTTCTTCAAATTCCATGGCATCAAGTGCAGCCGCAACTGCCATAGCCATTCCTGAGACAGTTCTTATAACCAGAATGTTCTGGGCACTGTCCATGCTTAAAAATCCGGCCTTCAGTACATCAGTGTACTTGTCATTCATGCCGGCAACGTCCTGAATAATTACATACTTATGCTTTCCGTCAGGTGTTGACCTCTTGGTAAGGCGCAGCTCTCTTATATCCCTTGAAACTGTGGCCTGCGTTACGTCAAACCCCTCAGCACGAAGCATATCAGCCATCTGCTCCTGAGTCTCGATAACGTTGTTCTGAATCATTTCAATAAGCTTTTCGTGTCTTTTCTTTTTCATACCAATTTTTTCCTTAGTGTGTTGAGAAAACTCTCACTGCTGAGCTTTACTATCTTGGTTACTTTATCCGATGTACAGATATCTATCCTGTCACCGCTTTTCATTATTTTCCTGTTGCTGCCATCAAGAGTCGCTTCAACTATCTGATCAGCGCCTCCGCGTCCCTCGCCTATTTCAACCGTAACCTTGTCGTGCTCTGACAAAACTATGGTCCTGGCTCCTATGGAATGGGAACATATTGGTGTCAGCAAAAGAATCTGTGCACTGGGATCCACGATGGGGCCACCGGCAGACATATTATATCCCGTTGAACCTGTCGGGGAGGACAGAATTATGCCATCCGCCTGATACTGGGTTAGCGGCATATCATTTACGAAAATATTGAAATTCAAGACCTGAATAGACGAACATCTGGCTATGACAATATCATTAAGCGCATGGTTCACTTTACCGGCATCTTCACCCTGTTGCAAAACGCCCTTTAGCATCATACGCTTCTCTATCTCAAAATCATCTGCAAGAAGCTTATCCATAGCATTTCTTGCATCGTCTATATCGACTTCTGCAAGATACCCAATCGTTCCAAGATTAACTCCGATCAAAGGTATGCCTTTGTCGATGACATTGGCCGCTGCCTGCAGCATAGTGCCGTCACCGCCAAGAACCACGCAGACCTCTGCATCATCAGGCACATCCGACGTAAACCTTGGTTTTTTCTCGTCATCGGAAGATACCATAACCTGCTCGGCAAGAGTCACCTCCGCGCCGTGCTCTTCAAGATAATCTTTTATCCTGTAAGTCTCCGCTAATTCCGGATCCTTACTCGTATTGGTAATTATGAAAAAATGCTTCATGCTCACAGCTCCCCGTGTGCTTTTTCCACTGTCTCCCTTATTAGCTTTTCCATTTCAGCTTCTTTGGAATAGCCATTACCTGCAGCCTCTGTATCAGAAAGTAAATGAAGTCCTGTGCCCTCATTTATCTCAGCCACTTCATCATTTCTGTCAGCATCCTTCCTGATATAAAGCAGATATTCAATATTTCCCTCCGGTCCCCTAACCGGTGAAAAATCAAGATTCAAAATCTTAAAGCCAATGATATCCGCAAAATCAATTACTCTCTCAATAACTTCTCTGTGTATCTCGGGTTCTCTTACAACGCCCTTCTTACCAACCTTATCCTTGCCCGCTTCAAACTGTGGTTTAATGAGACAAACCATTTCGCCGCCATCCTTAAGAAGCTTTCTTGCAGGAATCAGAATTTTGGTAAGTGATATAAATGAAACATCCACAGAAGCAAAATCAAGATCATCATCTATATCATCACGAACAAGATATCTGAAATTGGTTTTCTCCATGCAGACAACTCGCTCGTCTGATCTGAGCTTCCATGCCAGCTGACCATGCCCCACATCCACTGAATAAACCTTAGATGCTCCGTTTTGAAGCATACAGTCTGTGAAACCGCCTGTGGATGCGCCTATATCCATACAGACAAATCCGTCCAGCTTAAGATCAAAACTCTTCATGGCTTTCTCAAGCTTAAGGCCACCTCTGCTGACGTAGGCCAATTCCTTACTCTTAACATCTATAGATGTAATTTTTGATTCATCAAATGCAGTTCCGGGTTTATCCTCACGCTGGCCGTTTACAAAAACATCACCTGCCATAATGACAGCTTTTGCCTTCTCACGGGAAGCTGCAAGGCCTCTTGAAACCAGAATCACATCCAGTCTTTCTTTAGGCATTGTTTTTCGTGTACTCCATTATCTTCTCAGCCACGGAATCCGCATCAATTCCAAGCTGTGCAAAAAGCTCATCGCAGGAACCATGAGTTACGAAACGATCCGGAACTGCAATACACATCGTGTATGCAGGAAGCTTTTCCTTTGCTACAAAGGCTCTCACCTGCTCGCCAAAGCCTCCTGTCTCAACGTTTTCTTCCATCGTAACTATAAGCTTATGGTTACCTGAAGCTTCTCTGACGTATTCCTCATCAAAGGGCTTTACAAATCTCGCATTGGTAAGCGAGCAGTTATATCCGTTTTCTTTAAGGATATCTCTGACACCCTCTGCAACCTTAACCATGCTTCCAACAGGAAGAAGTAAAATATCGCTCTCTTCGTAGATAGGCTCTGCTTTGCCCATCTCAATAGGTGCTCTGAAATCCTTAAGTCCATCGTATGCAGTACCTCTTGGATATCTGATGGCTGTCGGTCCGTCAAATCTTATGGCAAACTTCATCATATCCGAAAGCTCCCATTTATTCTTGGGTGCCATTACATGCATATTAGGCATTGTGGACAGATACGAGAGATCAAAAACGCCCTGATGGGTCTCGCCATCACTTCCTACAAGTCCTGCCCTGTCTATCGCAAAGGTAACAGGGAGATTCTGCAGACACACATCCATCATGACCTGATCGTAGGCCCTCTGAAGGAAGGAACTGTATACTGCAAAAATTGGATGATATCCTCCAACAGCAAGTCCGGCAGCAAAGGTTACTGCATGCTCCTCTGCTATACCCGCATCAAAAAATCTGTCGGGATACATATTTCTGAATCTCTTAAGTCCTGTTCCGTCAGCCATAGCCGCAGTTATGGCAACTGCCTTGGGCTCACGTTCACCTATCTTGCACATAACAGTGCTGAAAATATCCTGATAGTTGGCAGTAGTCCTGGGCTTTCTGGGAATACCATTCTGAGGAAGGAAAGGCTCTGTTCCATGGAACCTTGCAGGGTGTTTTTCTGCAGGTCCAAAGCCCTTACCCTTTTTGGTAACCACATGAATAAGAACAGCCTTGCGGACCTTCTTGGCTTCACGAATTGCTGCGCGAAGCTGTGTGATATTATGTCCGTCGATAGGTCCAAGATATGTTATTCCAAGATTCTCAAAAACCATTCCCGGTACAAAGAGCTGCTTAAAGCTGTTCTTTGCACGTCTGATTCCATCTACCATCTTGGGACTAGAATTCTTAAGTGAATTATAAATATCATCACGCAGGTTAAGATAACCTTCATTGGTACGTACCACATTCAGGTATCTGGCCATTCCGCCTACATTCTCTGATATGGACATTTCATTATCATTAAGAATAATAATGTAGTTGGTATCAAGCTTAGCAGCGTTATTAAGCGCTTCATATGCAAGTCCGCCGGTAAGTGAACCGTCACCTATTACAGATACAACAGTGTATTTTTCACCGGAAAGCTGCCTTGCTCTTACCATTCCAAGTCCTGCAGAAATACTTGTAGAACTGTGGCCTGTATCAAAGCAGTCGCAATCTGACTCTGCTCTCTTGGGGAATCCGCTAAGACCACCGAACTTTCTCAGTGTATCAAAGCCTTCCTTACGTCCTGTCAGAACCTTGTGGGTATAAGACTGATGTCCCACATCCCAGATTATTTTATCCTCCGGAAGATTAAGCTCTAAATGAAGTGCCATGGTAAGCTCCACAGCACCCAGATTGGATGCCAGGTGTCCACCTGTATGACTGATCTTATCTATCAAAAATTCTCTGATCTCCAGAGCAAGCTCATCTAAACGATTATCTGGAATATTCTTTATGTCATTTGCTTTTTTTATTTTGTTAAGCAACATGATATCTGCTCCTTACTTGTTACGTGAGATCATCCATAATACAAGCGGTATAAGGAATTCCTCACTTTTTTCGGATTTTGAAAGAATATCTGCAGCATCATCCGACAGACGCTTTACTTCCTTTTTGGAATCTTCAAGACCATGTAATGTCACATAAGTGGTCTTCTCATTCTTCTCATCGGAACCGATGGGTTTTCCAAGCTCAGCTTCATCGCCTGTAACATCAAGCACGTCATCCTGAATCTGGAAAGCAACGCCGATTTTCCTTGCTGCCTGCTCAATCTCAGAAAGCTGTGCATCAGATGCACCTGCAAGAAGAGCACCTATCATCATACTGCTCTCAAGCATAGCTGCTGTCTTGTTCTCATGGATAAAAATAAGCTCTTCCTCTGTAGCTTCAGCCTTACCCTCTGCGCAGATATCAGCGCACTGACCGCCTACCATTCCATAGATTCCGGCCTTCTGTGCAAGAATCTGAAGGGCCTTCACTCTGCGGTCTGCAATATCGCCATCAAAGGTCGGAAGCACAGTGCCGCTCTTAAAAGCTAAAAGTGCAGTCTCAAATGCAAAATTCAGAAGACCGTCACCTGCCAGGGTAGCCATTCCGGGGCCGTAGACAACGTGTGTTGTCTTCCTGCCACGTCTGTATTCATCGTTATCCATAGCAGGCAGATCATCATGTACCAGTGAATATGTGTGAATCATTTCTATGGCTGCCATAAAAGGCTCTACGACTTCCCTGTTCTCTCCGCCAAAAGCCCTGAAAGTCTCCAGCATAAGAACCGGTCTGATTCTCTTGCCGCCTGCAAGAACACTGTAGTTCATAGCTTCTATAACAAGCTTCTGATAGCCCTCTTCCTTAGGTAAAAACTTCTGAATGATCTCCTCTGCTTCAGCAGCCTTCTCATTAAGACGCTCCTCAAAAACAGTCATTACTCAAAGTCCTCCGTCTGTCCATCTCCGATAATTTTTTGAACTTTCTTCTCGACCATATCTATCGATTCGTTACAGTACTTAAGAAGATCCATTCCTTCCTGAAAAAGCTTGAAGGAATCCTCAAGAGAAACGTCGCTGTTCTCCAGCGCCTTAATCTTCTCATTGACCTGTTCAAAAGCATCTTCTATTGATAAATCTTTTTCTTCGATTTTCTTAGCCATTATCTCTCTTCTCCGTAGCATCCGCTGTTGCTCTGATAAGTCCGTCGCTCACATAAATATCAAGCTTATCTCCGGCCTTTACCTGGGAAACTTGTTTGATATTCTGTCCATTCTCATCCGCTATATATGAAAAGCCTGATTTTAATTTATCCAGTGGACTAAGCGCTTTAAGCCTCTCCACATCCACATCCAAAAGATGCTTCTTATCACGGATGCGCTCAAGCATAAGTCTCTCTAACCTGTCGCTGCTCTGAGCTGCCCTCATCCTCTGATCGCGAATTCTCGCTACAGGTGAAAGATGCTGAAGGAGCCTTCTGTCATTAGCTTCCTTCTGCCTTAACAGATTTAATTTGTCCATCATCCTGCGACTTAAGATATTCTGATAGTCGCTGATATCCTGGATTAGAAGACTTACGTCATATACCGCAAGCTCCGCAGCTGCGGAAGGTGTAGGTGCTCTCATATCCGCCACGAAATCAGATATGGTAGTATCGGTCTCATGTCCAACAGCAGAAATGATGGGAATATTGCAATTGAAAATCGCATTAGCCACCACTTCTTCATTGAATGCCCACAGATCCTCAATAGATCCGCCGCCTCGTCCTACGATGATGACATCCACATTCATACGTTCCAGTGCTTCTATACCTGCAGCAACACTCTCAGCTGCTCCGTCACCCTGAACTATTGCCGGATATAAAATAATCTGCACATAGGGATTACGTCTTGTAGACACATTGATAATATCCTTGACTGCTGCCCCTGTCTGCGCAGTTACCACACCTAAAGTCTTTATAAATTTGGGAATCGGACGCTTGTAGCATTTATCGAACATTCCCCGCTCTTCAAGCTCGGCCTTAAGCCTCTCGAATTTCTCGAATAATGCTCCCTCTCCGTCCGGCTCTATTTTTTTCGCATAGACCTGATATTTGCCATCTCTGGGATATACATCAACTGTTCCTGTAACAAGAACCTGCTGGCCGTCCTTCATCTGAAATTTGAGGCCCATAGCTCTGTTTCCGGCAAACATCACACATGAAATCGCTCCGGACGCATCCTTTAGCGTGAAATAGATGTGACCGGAGGAGTGATATTTGCAGTTACTAACCTCTCCTTTGATGGTCAAAAGGTTCAGTAGCGGTTCCTGCTGAAACATATTCTTGATGAATGTATTAACCTGAGTGACTGAATATACGTTACGCAAATTTTGCAAGTACTCCGTTAATGAATGATGAAGCTCCATCCTGACCAAACTTCTTAGCCAGCTCTACAGCTTCATTGATAGCTACTCCTGTAGGGATCTGCTCATCAAACTTGATCTCAAAAACTGCAAGACGCAGAATAGCAAGCTCAACCTTACCTATTCTCTCTGTGTTCCAGCCTGTGGTCTCGTTATTGATGAGTCCGTCGATCTCAGAAAGCTTCTCAACAACCTGCTCAAAACGATTCTTTATAAAAGCAGCATCCTTCTCATTTATATCAACATCGCTGTTCTCAATAAAAAGTGCTACCTGCTCTTCCATCTCCTCCGGTGTGTTGAACTCAACACGGAAAAGAAGTTTAAATACTTGTTCTCTAAGTTCTGATCTGTTCATAATATCCTCATTATTTATTATTCGGGAATAGTGATTCCGGCAATGCGAACGTTAACATCTGTCACATCAAGTCCTGTCATATTCTGGATGGAAGTCTTAACGCGATCCTGAACCTGCTTACTTGTAGCAGGAATGTTGTAGCTGTAACGCATAAGAATTGAAAGATCAACTCTTACCTTGCCCTCGCCCAAAAATACCTTTGAGCTCTTAAGTACGTTCTTGGAGCTGTACTTCTCTATATTCTCGTTGGTAATGCCGCCTGCCATTGCGCTGACGCCGTCAATCTCCAGTGCTGCAAGAGTAGCGATCTTAGCAACTACATCATCTGCAAGCTTAACTGAACCGATTTTTTTCTTACCCTGTGTTGTCTGTAATTCCTTTTCCATAAAAGTAAATTCCTTTCATAAATGGATAGCATAAACCCTTATAATTATACAGGAAAATGCTTATTTAGTATAGCCAAATAATCAAAATGTACTGGTCGTCAAAGGTGGTATAAGACACCGTATTATTGGATCCATCCATAAATCCAAACACCTGCTGCCCATCAAAAAGATTGCTCTTTATATCGCTATATACAGGTGCTGTACTGCATTTTATAGTCACATTATTGCTGCCGTCGGCATATCTTCTGGAAAAAAGCTCTCCAACAGCATTCATGTCGCATTCAGTAAAATACTCTCCCTCGCGGACGTAATAATTATTCTTCATGGATGTACATTCAGGCATGGGAAGTGTCTCTGAAATCACATGAGTCTTCTTGATATCCTGAGTCGTACAACATAGATATGTATAATTTATCAGCGGCATCTTCTGGGAGTTGTCACCGGATTCAATCTTCTGGTAAGAAGAATCTCCCCAGGTAGTATCCACGTATGTATACTCTCCGTCGGCATATATGAGGTTCCAGGCATGCCACACGCCGTTAACCTTTCCTGTAACCAGAGTTGCCGGAACAGAAAGCTTATTCAAAAGATACTGAGTAGCCTTGGCATAGCCCTGACATACAGATCGCCCATTTATGAAAACAGAGCAGATATTCTGATTATCAGGAGCGCTGCTGTCGTACTCTGTATTAGTGATCAGATAGTCATATACATATTTGACCTTGGAATAATCATCACCGCCCACCGGAGCACCGGCAAGACATTTATTTGAATACTCGTCGATTTTGGCCTGCCTTTGCGCAATCTCTTCGGCACTGTAAATATAATTACCAGTAAAAGAAAGCTTCTTAAGAGTTCCACCTATGGTGTACCTTGTAAAGGTATATCCATCCATGTAGAAAATCTCGGGATGATCTGCCAGCACAAAATTGCAGACCACATCAAGAGTCTCTTCATCCAAAGTGGAAATAACCACATCCTGAGCACAGTGCTGCATTATTGCAAGGAGCTCACAGTAAAGGGTCTGTCCTTCATCTGTAAGATGCTCAAAAGCGTAATTACCGGCCTGAGATGCCTTCAGATTATCAATGTCCGAATCCAGAATTCCAAGAGATGCTCTCTGGGCATTCTGATAGGTATCACTGTAATAAGTGGTGGCATCCTGTCCTTTGCCCTCTGCAGGCTCCTCTATCTTCTCGGATCTGTTGGTCCTGCCTGTCTCCTCTTCAAGCCTTGAAATAAGATCATCAATAGACTGATTTACCTTATCTATATCAAGGGTTGATCCTTCTGAAGCAGCTTCTGAATTCTGCGATTCATCACCGGCTTCTTCATTTTCTGAACCGGTCTGCTGTGAATCTGTCTCTAAGTCAGGTGATGTCGTCTGCTGGGAATCCTCAGAAGCCTGAGTGTCAGAAGCTTCTTCCATTGCATCAGAGAAAGACTCAGTCTCAGCCTGAGCCTCCTGTGCCTGCTCATCCTTTTTATCCTTGTACTTATCCGGTTCGACAAGGCTATTATCCTGCAGATACTTGATAATAGCATCTCCGCAGCCTGTAAGCGTTGTCATCATCAGAATAAGTGCCAAAAAAGCGGATGCTTTTCTTATTAAGTTCTTAATAACACATCTGCTCTTGTCCATATTCCCCCTGTATATGACAATCATGTGTGCAAAAACTATTAGCCTACGTTCTCGTTAAACTCTCTGAGTATCAGTCCCTTATTTCTGTCTATAACCATTTGAGGACTCCACTCATTCACAAAGATGAGAAGCGGCTTGCCATTCATATCCTTGATCTTCTTCATGTCAGAGGTTCCGACAAGTGCATTGAGATCGATATCATCATTCTCAACCCATCTGATGTATTCGTAAGGAAGTGTCTCAAGTATTATCTCTACATTATACTCGTTTTGAAGTCTGAATTTAAGTACATCAAACTGAAGTACACCTACTACGCCTACGATAATCTCTTCCATTCCCATGTTGAACTCCTGGAAGATCTGAATAGCACCTTCCTGTGCTATCTGCTCGATACCCTTAACGAACTGCTTTCTCTTCATGGTATCGACCTGTCTGACTCTTGCAAAATGCTCAGGTGCGAATGTGGGAATTCCCTCGTATACTACGGAATCCTTAGGCATGCACACAGTATCTCCTATTGAAAAGATACCGGGATCAAATACGCCCATGATATCTCCCGCATAAGCCTCACTTAAGATCTTACGCTCATCAGCCATAAGCTGCTGAGGCTGTGAAAGTCTGAACACCTTGCCCGACTGAACGTGCTTAACTTCCTTATCAGCATCATAACGACCTGAGCAAATACGCATGAATGCTACTCTGTCTCTGTGAGCCTTGTTCATGTTGGCCTGAATCTTAAATACAAATGCTGTAAAATCATGATCCTTAGGATCAACAACTTCGCCATCTGAAGATGCTCTTCCACTGGGAGGAGTAGCCATCTGAAGGAAGTTATGAAGGAAAAGCTCTACGCCGAAATTCTGAAGAGCAGATCCGAAAAATACAGGTGTAAGATTACCTGCTCTTACTTCATCAAGATCGAACTCAGCTCCTGCTCCGTCCATAAGCTCTATCTCACCTTCAAGATTCTCAAGAGCCTCTTCGCCTATTGTGGAAATAAGCTGATCTCTGTCATCCATAGGAATGATCGTCTCAGTACCTTCCTTGGTTCCCTTCATGGTATCCTGGAAAGTTACAATATGCTTTTCTTTTCTGTCATAGATTCCCTTGAAGTTCTTACCGGAACCTATAGGCAGATTCATAGGACATGTAGCAATACCAAGATGATCCTCGATATCATCGAGAAGCTCATAGGTATCCATTGCATCTCTGTCCAGCTTGTTGATAAATGTAAAAATCGGAATATGTCTCATTGTGCAGACCTTGAAAAGCTTCTTGGTCTGAGGCTCAACACCCTTACTTGCATCGATAACCATGACGGCAGAATCTGCAGCCATAAGCGTTCTGTATGTATCCTCTGAGAAATCCTGGTGTCCGGGAGTATCAAGGATATTGATGCAGCAGTCCTCAAAATTAAACTGAAGAACTGAAGATGTAACAGAGATACCACGCTGTTTCTCAATTTCCATCCAGTCCGAAACCGCATGTCTCGCAGTAGCCTTACCCTTAACAGAACCTGCAAGATTGATGGCTCCACCGTAAAGAAGGAACTTCTCTGTAAGTGTAGTCTTACCTGCATCGGGGTGAGAAATAATAGCAAAGGTTCTTCTCTTATTTATTTCATCTATTATCTGATTGTTGCTCATTGTAAACCTTTCTAAAAATACAACATAATTATATGGATTCATCAGCTAAAAAACTAATTGCCTGATGAAAACAAAGAAAACGCACCTTACCTATTTTAAGGAAAGGTGCGCAATAAGTCAATGTTGCTAAATGCACGGAAATCTTTGCATTTTGAGAATTATTTTGTGGATTCCTCTTGCGGAAGCTCAACCTTGAAGTACTTCACATTACCTGTGAGCTCTTCAGCAATCTTCTGAAGATCAACAGCCTGCTCAACAACATTCTCCATAGCAGTATCAAGCTGCATAAGTGATGCGCTTGTCTCCTGTGTCGAAGCTGCATTCTCCTCGGATATGCTGGACAAGGACTCAACAGAATTAAGGATTTCTTCCTTATCCCTGTTCATGATCTCGACAAGCTCAACTATCTGCTTATTGCCTTCCTCTGTCTCTCTTAGCAGTGACAGCATCTGTTCGAAGGATTCACTCATCTCTTCAAGAGCCACGGTCTCATTGGTAATAGCTTCCTTTATGCTCTCTGTAAGCTGCTTATTATTCTCGGAATAATCAGTAATGGTTGAAAGCATGTTGGTAATCTCACCTGCCAGCTTATTGGTATTGCCTGCAAGGTCTTTAATATTGTCTGCAACAACAGCAAATCCCTTACCTGCTTCACCGGCTCTTGCAGCCTCAATTGAAGCATTAAGTGCAAGAAGGTTAGTCTGGCTTGCTATGGAAATAATGGACTCAGCAGCAGTTGATATCTGTGCAACAACACTTGCAGTCTCATTAACGGAATCTGCGACCTGCGTTGCCATCTCATCATTTTTCTGATCCTGCTCTTTAATCTGCTCAAGCTGACCTTTAACCTTGGAAGACTCTTCATAAACCTGTCTGCCGCGCTTCATATTTGCGTTCGCTGATTCAAGAACATTATCTACAGACGATCCGATATTTATCGTAATGCTGGATGTACTCTGGACATCCTCTGCCATAGCTGTAGCACCTGTTGCAAGATCATTTACAGCAGCGCTTATATCGTTGGTGGTCTTCTGTGAACTACTGATATTGGTTTTTGCATGCTCAGCCTTATCGTTAACTGATCCGGCATGATCTATAACTCTCACAAGAGCATTTCTTAGGTCATGTCTCATTTTCTCAAGAGAGTCCCCAATATTGTTAAAATCAGAAATTACACTATGAGGTTTGATCTTTGTCACAAAATCACCTGTAGCGATTCTGTCCACATCATCAGAAATTGCCTTGATACTTCTGATTATGTACCTGATCAAAATAATCGTAAGCACCAGCAACAGTGCGCTTACAACACCGAATACTACAAAATTGATCACTACTCTTCTTGAAATCTCAGCTGCATTTTGTTCATTTTTTTGGCTTGCCCATACTTCCACGATATCCGACATGTTAGAAATATAATCTCTTGTAGCCTCAAACTCAATTGTAAACTGCTCAATATCGCCTTCTATGCTATTAAAATCATATGTAGACAGCCACTTATTGTATTGCGCAGCAAAGCCATTACTCATATCTGAATAACTATCCCCGTCATCATCTCTCATGGTGGTGAACAGATATTCATCTCTTTTTGCCAGTTCAGCAGCTTTATTAACTCCGTCTAAAGCCTGTTTTGCATTGCTTTCATAATCAGCCTTATATCCGGCAAGCTGCTCAGGAGTAATATACTCTCTGTATGCCAGTAACTGTGTTCCTGCCAACATGGCCTGATACAGATCCCTATCTGCATTTATCAGATCAGTACTAATGGAATAGAGCATTTCATAGTAAACTTCTTCATCAGTTTCTTCGATGCTCTTCATCTGAGTACTGCCGACAATAATGCTTACTATCAAAGCAATAATAAGCGGAACAGTTACTGTCAACAATACTGCAGTCATGTTAACCTGAAATCCTGTGCCTTCGTTTTTGCCCATCTGCTGCACCTCCTAAGTATCGAGTGTGTAAAATTAATGTATATATATATTTTATTACAACAAATGGCAAAAAGTTTGCTTTTTATCAATTTATAATATTCTTTTTAGAATTACATTATCCAAGCATGGATGTGCCATCAAACTCAGGCTTAATCTTGAAATAATCAAGTACAGTAGCCGCAATATCAGCAAATGTACTTCTTGTTCCAAGATTGCGGGGAGTTACATTTTTACCATACATAATGAAAGGAATGTACTCTCTTGTATGATCTGTGGTCTTAAGATAAGCAGGATCGCATCCATGGTCTGCAGTCATCATGATAATGTCATCGTCATGAAGCTTTGCCACCATCTCAGGGAGCTTAGTGTCAAAGTAATTAAGAGCCTTGGCATATCCGTCGATATCTCTTCTGTGTCCATAGAGCATATCGAAATCCACCAGATTTACAAAGCAAAGGCCGTCGAAATCTCTGTCCATATATGCAAGAGTTTTCTCGATACCATCTGCATTACTCTCAGAAAATACATATTCTGTAAGTCCTTTGCCCTCAAAGATATCTCTGATCTTACCAACACCAAGAACCTCTTTTCCTGCAGCCTTGAGCTGATCAAGCATTGTGGTCTTGGGCGGTTCAAGAGAATAATCGTGTCTGTGAGGTGTTCTGGTATAATTTCCGCTTGTTCCTACAAAGGGTCTTGCAATTACACGTCCTACCCCAAGGTCTCCTGTAAGCATCTCTCTTGCAATATGGCAATACTCATAAAGGGTCTCCAAAGGCACAACCTCTTCATGGGCTGCAATCTGGAAAACAGAATCAGCAGATGTATAAACGATAAGATCGCCTGTCTTAACATGCTCATCACCGTAGTCATTTATAACCTGAGTTCCGGAATAGGGCTTGTTACAAATAAGACCTCTGCCAACTCTCTTTGAAAATGCATCCAAAAATTCCTGCGGGAAACCATCAGGGAATTTCGGCATGGGCTTTTCAGAAACTATTCCTGCTATCTCCCAATGTCCTGTTGTTGTATCCTTATCCTTGCTGGCCTCCTGGCACTTACCATAAGCCGCAGTAGGGTTCTCCACACCGGGAACACAATCAACACCATCTATATTAAAAAGACCCATGGCTCCCATGTTGGGCATAGAAAAATACTTACTTGTGGCACATGACCTTAATGTATTTACGTCAAAATCGCCATATTCAGCAGCATCAGGCTCTTCGCCTACGCCAAAGCTGTCTAATACTATCAAAAATATTCTTCCCATAAAAGCTACCTCCTAGGAAATAAAATTATTAAAGTAGAAAATCCAAGGGATTTCTAAAATATTAAAAAGGAGATGCGAACACTCGCATCCCCTTTATTTTATCATATTTCGCCCTCATCCGTCAGCAGAGCTGACACCTTCTCCCTAGGGAGGGAGAAGGCAAGCTAAATATTACTTCTGAGCTACGTCCTTCATTGAGAAGCTGATTCTTCCCATGCGGTCCTTACCAAGGCAAACAACCTTAACTTCATCGCCAAGAGTAAGTACATCTTCTACATGGTCGATTCTCTCGTTTGCGATCTTGCTGATGTGAACCATTCCCTCTTTGCCGGGAGCGAACTCAACAAATGCACCGAACTCCTTGATGCTTACAACCTTACCTGTGAATACCTGACCCTTCTCAAAGTCAGTAGTAATGATGTTGATCATGTCGATAGCCTTCTGCATCATATCCTTATCTTCGCCGCAGATGCTAACCTGTCCGTCATCTGTTATATCAATCTTAACGCCTGTACGAGCGATGATCTCGTTGATGGTCTTTCCTCTCTGACCTACAACATCACCGATTCTATCAGGATCGATCTCGATAGAGATAATCTTAGGAGCATACTGGCTAACTTCCTTACGAGGCTCTGCAATAGCCTTGCTCATGCACTCATCCATGATGAAGAGACGAGCTTCACGACACTGTGAAATAGCCTGCTCAACGATAGCCTTTGTAAGACCGTGGATCTTGATATCCATCTGAATAGCTGTAATACCGTCCTTAGTACCTGTTACCTTGAAGTCCATGTCTCCGAAGAAGTCCTCAAGCCCCTGGATATCTGTAAGTACTACGAAATCATCATCTGTATCGCCTGTTACAAGACCACAGCTGATACCTGCAACCATCTTCTTGATCGGTACACCGGCAGCCATAAGTGACATACATGATGCACATGTGGAAGCCATTGATGTAGAACCGTTACTCTCAAATGTCTCTGATACGCAGCGAATTGCGTAAGGGAACTCTTCCTCTGAAGGAAGTACAGGAAGAAGTGCTCTCTCTGCAAGTGCTCCGTGTCCAATCTCACGACGTCCCGGACCTCTTGAAACCTTAGTCTCACCAACTGAGTATGACGGGAAGTTGTACTGGTGGATATATCTCTTACCTGTTACGTAAGGATCAAGTCCCTCAACCTTCTGCATCTCTGAAAGAGGAGCAAGTGTTGTAACGTCACAGATCTGTGTCTGTCCACGAGTGAACATAGCACTTCCGTGTACTCTGGGAATAAGATCGATCTCTGCTGAAAGAGGACGAATCTGCTTGATGTCTCTTCCATCAGGTCTCTTGTGATCCTTAAGGATCATCTTACGAACAGTCTTCTTCTCATACTGATAAATAGCCTCACCGAGAATTGCGAGCCACTCTTCGTTGTCTGCAAACTTCTCTTCAAGACGCTCTGTGATCTCAGCGATATTAGCTTCGCGCTGCTGCTTCTCATCTGTGAATACAGCCTTCTCCATCTCATCCTGAGGAACTACTTCCTTGATTGCATCAAAGAGCTCCTGAGGAACTGCGCAGCTCTCATACTCGTGCTTAGGCTTACCAACCTCTGCAACGATACCCTTGATGAACTCAATGAGCTTAAGGTTTACATCATGTGCAAGATAGATAGCTTCCTTCATCTTCTCTTCAGGAACCTCGTTACATCCTGCCTCGATCATGATAACCTTCTCACCTACAGAAGCAACTGTAAGGCGCATATCACCTGTATCCCACTGCTCCTGTGAAGGGTTAACTACGAACTCTCCATCAACAAGACCGATCTGTGTCATAGCGCAGGGACCGTCGAAAGGAATATCTGAAATTGATACTGCTACAGAAGAACCGATCATAGCTACAAGCTCAGGACGGCACTCCTTGTCTACTGACATAACCATATCTTCGATTGTTACGTCGTTGCGGTAGTCCTTAGGGAAAAGAGGACGCATGGGTCTGTCGATTACACGGCTTGTGAGAATTGCATTCTCAGAAGGCTTACCCTCACGCTTGTTAAATCCTCCGGGGAACTTACCGATAGAATAAAACTTCTCGCTGTACTCAACGCTGAGCGGGAAGAAATCGATTCCATCTCTGGGCTTAGCTGATGCTGTTGCAGTACAAAGAACAGTTGTATCACCGTACTTCATGAATGCACATCCGTTAGCCTGTTTTCCTACTTTGCCGATCTCCACTGTAAGTGTACGTCCGGCCAGTTCTGTTGAAAATGTTTTCATATTCATCTCCTTCTTGCGCCATCCTCGGGCGCATAAACATATGTAAACTATATTAGTTATCGCATTAAATAGAGCATACGTTTGCTTAAAAAAGAATAAAGGCGGCTAAGCCGATCATTTCTGACCGGCATCCCCGCCCTATTTTTACTCTGGAAATTACTTTCTAAGTCCAAGATCAGCGATAAGCTTACGATACTTCTCAAGGTCCTTCTTCTTGAGGTATGCAAGAAGAGCACGTCTTCTACCAACCATCTTAAGAAGTCCTCTTCTTGAGTGGTGATCCTTGGGATGAGTATTAAGGTGCTCGTTAAGCTCCTTGATACGTGTTGTAAGGATAGCTACCTGAACCTCAGGTGAACCTGTGTCGCCTGCGCTTCTGGCAAACTTATCAATAACCTCTGTCTTCTTTTCCTTTGTAATCATGTTCTATTCTCCTTTTAATTACAATTTGCCGTATACCAGGAAGCGGTTGGAGTGACCATCATCCGAGTATCGGTAATAACGTTACTCATTTCTCATGCGAGAAATCATTTGATTCTACCATACCTAATTAATCTTGTAAAGATATAAAGAAATTTCTTCCTGCTTCAAGATCCAAATCCATCTGAGCCTTAAGTGCATTCACATCAGAAAATCTCTGCTCTTTCCTGTGGAATGTCAAAAGAGCGATCTCTAAATACTTGCCGTATAAATCTTCATCAAGATCATAAATATATGTCTCAACACTGACCTGTCCGCTGTTTGAAACGGTAGGTCTGCAGCCGATGTTGGTCATGCCATGGAAAACGCGGCCATCAATCCTAACCTCTGAAAAATATACTCCGTAGGGAGGAAGACATTTTTCATCAGGCGGAAGCAGATTAACTGTAGGAAAACCTATGGTTCTGCCAAGCTTTTTGCCATGTTCCACAAATCCGCCCACGTAATAATGCTCTCCTAAAAGCTCTGTAGCCCTCTCCATTTCAGCCTGCATTATTTCTTCTTTTATAAAGCTGGAGCTTACATTTCGTCCAAACATCTGAAGCTTCTTAATGGCGTGAGTCCTGTATGAGAGCTCCGGTGCAAGCTCATTCAAAAGTGCAAAATCACCTTTTCCCTTATATCCATAGGACAGATCATCACCTGCAGCCACATAAGCCACATTCATCTGCTCATGAAGAATCTTTCTGACAAAATCCTCCGGAGCGGTATGAGCTGTCGTTTCATCCATAGGAAATTCCACAAGGATATCTATTCCAAGCTTCTCGAATTTCCTTCTCTTCTCATCCCTTGTAAGGAGCTGCGGCTGAATCTTTTTTGAAAAAAATACAGCCGGCGAGGGATCAAAAGTGAAAATTGTCGCCTTCATTCCCTGCTCTTTTTTATCAAGGATGTGCTTAAGGAGCTTCTGATGGCCCATGTGGATACCGTCGAATTTGCCAATGGCAACCGCGGTCTTATCTTCTATATGAAATTGTCTCTCTCCGGATATTATCCGCATAGTGCCTCTTTCCTGCTAAATACCATCAAACAGTATAGAAAAACTTCTCTACTCTGAACATACCTGTTCTCTCGTCGCATTTATAGATTCCAAAAAATGCTCCGTCTTCGCCGTAGACTCTCACTCTTGTTCCATCTGCATAGAGTTTTTCGGGTTCAACAAAATCCTGCTCATCCTCGGGAGCTTCACTTACAAGATCCGTAACCTTGAATCCGTTTCCGTTCTCAAGCTTTTTCCTGAAGTCGTCCTTTACGATGCAATAATCAAGATCTCTGAAAAGACTCTCTGTGGATGCAACTATTTCATCCACTCTGCCCTCGTCACGAAGCTGTTCGATCTGATCAAGAGTGTGGGCTGTCTCCAAATGGAAGCTTCCTACAGCTGTTCTTGTAAGATGCTCCATAGCAGCGCCGCAGCCAAGAGCCTCACCTATATCATTGCAAAGAGTTCTGATATATGTTCCCTTTGAGCACTTAACCTCCATAGTAAAAATATGCTCATCCTGAAGGTGACTCTCATCGAGAATAGTGATTGCCTGAATGTTGATCCTTCTGGGCTTTCTCTCAACTTCCTTGCCCTGTCTTGCAAGCTCATAGAGCTTCTTACCATTTATTTTTATGGCCGAATACATGGGCGGGATCTGATCGTACTCACCCACGAATTTCTTCACTGTCTCGTGAAGCTTTTCGCTACTTACATTAACTTCAGATTCTGACAGTATTCTTCCGGACATATCCTGTGTATCTGTGGTGACGCCAAGCCTGCAAACAGCGATGTACTCTTTATCGTGATCTGTGAGCATATCACAAAGCTTGGTGCCGTTACCGACACAAATAACAAGAACCCCGACCGCATCCGGATCAAGGGTCCCTGTATGTCCAATCTTTTTCATTTTCAAAATGCCGCGGAGACGGGCCACAACATCACTTGATGTGTAACCGGCCTCCTTGTATACATTTATAAGTCCGTTGTACATTTATTTCTCCAAAGGCAAAATGTCATTTTACAACATTTATGCCCTTCAAATCCTTCTCAATATACTCTGAAAGATTGTTGATAATATCATGCTGCGTTCCGTTCATGGTGCAGCCTGCAGCTCTTGCGTGACCGCCGCCGCCAAAAAGCTCGGCAATCTTCGCCACATTGACCTTGCCCTTGGAACGAAGGCTTACCTTGTACTCCATGCTGCCAATCTCGTAGATAAAGATAGCGCACTCGGTACCTGTGGTCAGAAGGAGCTGACTTACAATTCCGTCAAGATCAGATGACTGAGCCATATAGAAATCCATAGTCTGCTTGGATATAACGCTCACTATGCATTCGCCGTCCATAAAGAGCATGCTCTCAAGAAGCGCTCTTCCAAGGATCTGATTCTGAACGTAACTCTTTTCATAAAATACATGGTCTATGAGGGCGCCAAAATCAAAGCCAAAGCTTATAAGATCTGCCGCAACCTTCATAGTATCAGGTGAAGTATTGGAGTACTTGAAAACTCCCGTATCTGTCACGATACCCATGTAAATAGCCTGAGCAATGGAAACATCAAGCTTCTCTCTGTCCATGCAATTGTAGACCAGCTCTGAAGCTGAGCTTGCTGTAGGAACTATGTAATTCTCATCACCTGTTCCTGTGTTGCTGACATGATGATCGATATTGATCTTCTTTTTAGCAGCATCGAAAAACTTCTCAGCATCACCAAGTCTTTCTTTTCCGCAATCAAGGGCAAAAAAGACATCATAGCTGTCCACATCAGATGCAAAATCAGAATTTATCTCGTCTGTTTTATCAATTATCCTGTAGCTCTCCGGAATCTTATCCAAAAAGATATCTACTTTCAAATCCGCAAAATTCTTTTTAAGGTAAAGATAAAGAGCCATGGTGGAGCCAACACAATCGCCATCCGGTCTGATATGACCGCCTATTCCAACGGTTTTTGCGCCTGCTACTATTTCATCAATTCTCATTCTTCTACCTCTAAGTTTTACTCTTCTGTTTCCTGTTCCTCAGTTTCGCCTCTGGCAGCTCTTGCCTCAGCATCCTTAGCAGCAACCTCATCGATGATCTTAGACATATTGATGGCGTATTCGATGGAATCGTCCATGATAAATCTAAGCTCGGGAGTATTGCGCATATTAAGTTCTTTTGCAACGGTGCTGCGGATATAGCCCGCAGCAGACTTAAGCCCTTCTTCTGTGCGGAGTCTGTCTTCGTCGTTACCCATGACAGATATCCATACCTTACAGGTCTTAAGGTCCGGTGCAACCTCGACATCCATTACAGATGTCATAGGACTGATTCTGGGGTCCTTACTGAATCTAATGGCCTCAGAAATAACTTTTTGTACTTCTCCGTTGATTCGGATGTTTTTAATACTGTTTTTTCTCATTATTTATTATCCAATTTCTCACGAGGTACTTCTACCATTATGTAAGCTTCAACTACATCGCCAACGTTAATTGCATCAAATCCGTCAAATACAAGACCGCACTCATAGCCGTCCTTAACTTCCTTAACATCATCCTTAAATCTCTTAAGTGATGCAAGATCGCCTTCGAAGATCTGCTCCTCAGCTCTGCTGATACGAACCTTGCAATCCTTCTGGATCATACCGTCTGTAACAATAGCACCGGCGATATTACCAAGCTTGGATGCCTTGAAGAGCTGACGGATCTCAGCGTGACCGATGATCTTCTCTTCATATACAGGTGCAAGCATACCCTTCATAGCATACTCAACATCCTCGATTGCCTGATAGATAACCTTGTAAAGTTTGATCTCAACGCCTTCGTGCTCAGCAGTACTCTTAGCAACAGCATCGGGACGAACATCGAAACCGATGATGATGGCATTTGATGCAGCAGCAAGGGATACATCAGACTCTGTGATGGCACCAACACCGCCGTGGATAACCTTAACAACTACCTCATCATTTGAAAGCTTAAGAAGGCTTGCCTTAAGGGCTTCTACGCTACCCTGTACGTCTGCCTTGATGATGATATCGAGCTCTTTGAGCTTACCTTCCTCAATCTTGGAGTAAAGATCATCAAGTGACATCTTAGCCTTTGTCTCTTCAATAAGATCCTTCTTCTGCTGCTGAAGGTATGTATTAGCATACTGTTTAGCTTCCTTGTCGCTCTCGTGTCCAAGGAATACCTCACCTGCTCCGGGAACATCTGAAAGTCCAAGGATCTCAACAGGCTGTGAAGGAAGAGCCTCTTTAAGTCTCTTACCCTTATCATCTATCATCGCACGAACCTTACCTGAGCATGCACCTGCAGAAATGAAATCACCAACATGAAGTGTTCCCTTCTGTACAAGAACGTTTGCTACAGGTCCACGGCCCTTATCAAGCTTAGCCTCAAGAACAAGACCTCTTGCCTCACGGTTAGGATTAGCCTTAAGCTCAAGGATATCTGCTGTGATGAGGATTGTATCAAGAAGTACATCCATACCCTCACCTGTCTTAGCAGAAACAGGTACGAATTCTGTTGATCCGCCCCAATCTGTAGCGATAAGACCGTACTCTGTCATTTCCTGCTTAACTCTGTCAACATTTGCACTGGGCTTATCAATCTTGTTTACGGCAACGATGATTTCAACGCCTGCTGCCTTAGCATGGTTGATAGCTTCTACTGTCTGAGGCATTACACCGTCATCGGCAGCGACAACCAGTACTGCGATATCTGTTGAATTAGCACCACGCATACGCATAGCTGTAAAAGCTTCGTGTCCGGGTGTATCAAGGAATGTGATCTTTCTGTCGTTAACCTTGATCTGGTAAGCACCAATACGCTGTGTGATACCGCCTGCTTCCTTGTCTGTAACGCTTGTGTCACGGATAGCATCAAGAAGTGATGTCTTACCATGATCAACGTGACCCATTACGCAGACAACCGGAGGTCTTGACTTAAGAAGGCTCTCATCCTCCTCTTCCTCCTTAAGAAGCTCTTCGATAACGTCTACCTGAACTTCCTTCTCACAGATGATATCGTACTCAATAGCTATATTCTCAGCTTCCTCATAGGACAGCTCTGAGTTAACAGTAACAATCTGACCTGCAAGGAAAAGCTTCTTGATGATGACTGAAGGCTGAAGCTTCATCTTGTCGGCAAGTTCCTTGATAGTGAGCTTATCAGGGATTGTGATAACCTTGATCTGCTCCTCAGGCTCCTCTACCTTCTTTACTTCAGGCTTAATGAAGCGGCCAACCCTCTTACTTCTGGGCATCATCTCTTCATTCTCTTCATAGATATGATCCTTCTTGGATCTCTTATCCTTATCCTGGTTATTTCTGCGCTTTCCTTCGCCCTTGCCTTCATTCATGGGAGCTGCTTCGAAGCTGGTCTTCTGATCCTTGCCCTTAGCGAAGTCTCTGCCGCCCTTACCACCGCGGTTTCTATCGGGAGCGCCCTGTCCGGGTCTTGCAGACTGCATACCCTGACGATCGCCGCCCTGACGGTCATTATTCTGACCGTTTCTGTTTCTGTCATTGGGGCCGCTCTTGCGAGGCTGTCCGCCCTGCTGCTGATTATTATTATTCGCAGGTCTTCTGTCATTCCTCTGATTGTCACCTGTACGTACATTGGTTGCAGGCTCTGTCTTAGCAGCTTCCTTCTGAGGTGCAGGTGCTTCGGTCTGAACCTTTTCTACCTTAGCCGGCTTGGGTGCTACTTCTTCCTTAGCAGGCTTCTGAGAAGGCTCCTGATACTTAGGAATCTCGTTATTATATGACTCAAGCTGTGAAGGAGCTGTGAGAGGCTTTATCGGATGATAAACATTCTGTGATCTTGCGAATGTATTCTGTCTCTGTCCGTTTCTGCCCTGATTATCACGGCCCTGGTTCCTTCCACCCTGATTATTGTTCCTGTTTCCTCCGTTATTTCCATTCTGGAAATTACCGCTCTTGGAAGCACTGGGATTGGTAACCATGATAATGGTCTTCTTTTTCTTAACAGGCTTCTGAGCTGCCTGTCCCGCAGGAGCACCTTCCTTTGCACTCTTAGCAGGCTTCTCCTCTGCTGCAGGCTCTGCCTTTTTAGCAGGCTTCTCTTCTGCCTTATGAGTTTCCTTTTTATCTGCGCTTCCGCTTCCGAAGTGTTTTCTAACCTTCTCCGCTTCCTCGTCCTCTACTGAGCTGGTAGATCTCTTTGCTGACTCAACACCCTGTGTCTGAAGGTATGAAACAATCTCCTTACCTTCAATACCAAGCTCCGTAGCGAGTTCGGATATTTTAATTTTCGACATTCGCATTTCCTCCGTCCTGTAAATCATCTAAGTTCTTCTGAAGCGTCTTCGCAAAACCATTATCCATGATTGCAATACTCGTTCGAACTTCCTTACCGATAGCCCTTCCGAGAGATTCCATATCTCCGAAAAATGACATCGGAACACCATAATACTCACATTTATCACGAAATTTCTTTTTCGTGTTGTCGGATGCATCTTCGCTTATCAAAACATAAGATGCCGACCCGCCCTTAATGGCATTCAACACCGCAAATTCACCGCTGGCAAGCTTCCCTGCCTTCTGACACAGACCAAGCAGTGAATAAACCTTCATATTATTCATTCTCTGCAAGCTCCTTCTTCAGTTCATCTGCTATCTCAGGCGGAACAGCAACCTTAAGTGTTCTGTCCAGCCCCTTTTTCTTTATAGCCATTTCCAGGCATTTTTCATCCCTGCATATATACGCGCCGCGGCCGTTTGCTCTGCCTGTAAGGTCAAGTCTGATGTTACCGTCTGTATCTCTGATGATACGGATCAGCTCTTTCTTTTCCCTACTCTCACCGCAGCCAACGCATCTTCGCATAGGCTTATTCATAAATTATTCCTCTTCTGAATCGCCCTCGTATTCAGGCTCTTCACCTTCGTTCTCATCTACTTCGTAGAACTCTTCATCGTCTTCTTCATCATCCATATAGTCTTCAATACGGAATCCGACAGCATCCTTAGCCTGAGTCTCACTCTTGATATCGATCTTATATCCTGTAAGACGTGCAGCAAGACGTGCATTCTGACCTTCCTTACCAATTGCAAGTGAAAGCATGTGGTCCGGAACTACTACCTTAGCACTCTTCTCATCGGGATCAGCAAATACTGCTACAATCTTAGCCGGTGAAAGTGCATTCTGTATAAGGTTACCAGGGTTATCATCCCAGTTAACAATATCAATCTTCTCGCCGTTGAGCTCATCAACGATAAGGTTAACTCTGTTTCCGTTAACACCTACGCAAGCACCAACTGCATCAACGTTGGGGTTGTTGGAGTAAACAGCGATCTTGGTACGGCTGCCTGCTTCACGGGCAATACTCTTAATCTCAACTGTACCATCCTGAATCTCAGCAACTTCCTGCTCAAAGAGCTTCTTAACAAGATCGGGATGTGTACGTGATACAAGGATTCTGGGACCCTTATTACCATTTCTAACCTCAAGGATATATACCTTGATTCTCTCTGTAGGGCGATAATGCTCGGTCTTAACCTGCTCATTCTCACTGAGCATAGCATCTGCTCTTCCGAGGTTGATGCTGATATTCTTGCCGATGAAACGCTGTACAACACCAGTTACGATGTCGTGCTCATGCTCGAAGTACTCGTTGTAGATAGCGCCTCTCTCCTCTTCACGAATCTTCTGAAGGATAACGTTCTTGGCGTTCTGTGTAGCGATACGTCCAAAATCCTTGGAGTTGATCGGTACTGTAACCATGTCGCCAATCTCACACTTATCTACATATTTAAGTGCTTCATCCATGCAGATCATGTTCTGAGGATCCATTACGTCATCAGGGAACTCTACGACTTCCTTATCTGAGAAGCACCTGAATTCACAGGTATCTCTGTCGATCTCAACCTTAATGTTCTCTGCTCTCTGATAGTTGTTTCTGCAAGCAGTCATAAGTGAGTTCTCGATTGCATCAAACAGTGAATCTCTGCTGATGTTCTTTTCCTTCTCAAGTAGATCGAGTGCGTCCATCAATTCTTTGCTCATAGTGATTTTCTCCTTATTCTATGAAAAATTAAAAATCCAGTGTTAATCGGATATTTGAAATTTCTTTTCTATTAAAAACCTGCTCTCCGGCAGCGGTCTCAATAGTAACCGTGTCAGAATCAAAAGCAGCAAGTTTACCGGTAAATTCTTTAGTTCCGTCGATTGCCGCATAAAGCTTAACATCCACATCAAGCCCCAGGCTGTTCTGCAGGTGTCTGTCCTTTTTAAGCTGTCTGCCAAGTCCCGGGCTGCTGACTTCAAGGGTGTATGCTTCCTCGATAAAGTCATGCGCATCAAGTGCATCAGAAAGCTCGTGACTGACATCAACGCATTTGTTAATGTCTACTCCGCCATCTCTGTCGATGTAGGCGCGAAGATACCACTCTCCGGCTTCCTTAACAAACTCCACATCATAGATGCGAACTTCGTTCTTCTCAGCGATGGGCTTAAGAAGTGCCTCTGTTTTGTTTTCAATTTCTTCTCTTCTGGACATAATTCTCCGTGAGCCTCATATTAAAGGCATAAAGAAAGTGGGCTCTTTGCAAAGCCCACTTCTAGTCTGAATAATTATTTAGTAACAACTGTAATATAGCACTATTTCTGCAATGCGTCAAGCGTGTCAGATTATCTTATCGAAAGTATCTGCAAGTGCAGGGTAAATATTCTTGAACTGCTGATATCTTGCTTCATATTTCTCAACAAGCTCAGGATCAGGTTTCTCTGTCTTATCTACCTTAACGATAGCTGCAGCAGCCTCTACTACGCTCTTATAAGCACCGCATGCAACCATAGCCAGCATAGCGCCGCCCATTCCGGGGCCCTCTTCACATACAGGTACATCTACCTCGATGTTGAGGATGTTGGCGATCATCTTTCTCCAAAGAGGACTCTTTGCTCCGCCGCCGCAGATCATTGTTCTCTCAGGCTTAACACCGATGCTCTTAGCTACTTCGTACATATCTCTTGTAGCAAATGCAACACCTTCAAGAACGGCCTGTGTCATATCCTCTCTTGTGGTATCCATTGTGATACCTGTGAAGGTAGCGCGTGCGTTAGGATTGTTCCATGGAGATCTCTCACCCATGAGATAAGGAAGGAAGAATACATGGTTCTCACCGAGCTTCTCGATACCCTTCTGCTCATCAGCATAATCCTTGGTCTTAAGAATCTCATCCATCCACCACTTGTTGCAGCTTGCAGCACTGAGCATGCATCCCATGAGATGGAATGTTCCGTCTGCATGGTCGAAGGAATGAAGTGCATTGTTGCTGTCAACAGCAAAGCTGTCTGATGACATGAAAATTGTTCCGCTTGTACCAAGAGAGATGTTACATCTGTTGTTGCCAACTGTACCTGTTCCTACAGCTGCTGCCGCATTGTCACCTGCACCTGCTGCAACTACTACGCCGCTGTTAAGACCAAGCTCTGATGTAAGCTCTGCGTTAAGCTCACCAACTTTCTCATAACTCTCAAAGAGCTGAGGAAGCATATCCTCTGTGATGCCGCAGATGTCACACATCTCTTTTGACCACTTCCTGTTCTTAACATCCAGAAGAAGCATACCTGATGCATCTGAATAATCTGTGCAGAAAGTACCTGTAAACTTATATGCAAGATAATCCTTGGGAAGCATTATCTTCTTGATCTTTTTAAAGTTCTCGGGCTCATTCTCTTTGATCCAGAGAATCTTAGGAGCTGTGAATCCGGCAAAAGCGATGTTTGCAGTGAGATCAGAGAGCTTGTTTTTACCAATCTCATTGTTGAGGTAATCAACCTGCTTCTGAGTTCTGCCATCGTTCCAAAGAATAGCAGGACGGATAACATTGTCATTCTCATCAAGGATTACAAGTCCGTGCATCTGTCCGCCAAAGCTTATACCTGCAACCTGAGACTTGTCTACGTCCTTAAGAACTTCCTTTAAACCTTCAACAGCCTGTGCATACCAATCCTCGGGCTTCTGCTCTGACCAGCCGGGCTGAGGGAAAAACAAAGGATATTCCCTTGTAGCTGTTCCGTGAATTTTGCCTGTCTCATCCATAAGGACAAGCTTAACTGATGATGTACCAAGATCTACACCTATATAAAGCATATACAACCTCCCATTACTTTAAGTTTTGCCTATAGTATCTTTGTCCTGTGACCATGATGCCACAATGATAATTATACTGTGTTTTTGAGGCGGTTGCATTACACTTTTTGCTGATTAATCACTAATTATTGCAGAGTAACTCCCTGAGTAAGAATATGTTCGAATTCATCTCTTCTTACAGGTTTGCTGATAAGATATCCCTGCATTTTGGTAATGCCCATATCGTTAAGGGCTTTGTACTGGCTTTCAGTCTCAACGCCCACCGCGGTTACGGTAATGCCCATTGCAGAAGAAAATCTCATTATAGAATCAATCAGAACTTTGGTGGCTTTGTCCGTCTCAACACCTGATATCAGATTTCTCGAGAGCTTAATATAATTGATGCCACAATTCATAAGATAAGACAGATTGATACTGTTACCGCCAAAATCATTAAGGCTCAGTTTAAAGCCATAGTTGTGGAACGCTTCCATGGTATCTCTGGCCGAGCTTGCTGCACCCATGATCACGTTACTTGAAATATCAAGAATAATCCTGTCTGTAGTCAGGCCGTACTCTTTACTCATTTTTTCCAATGACTCAATAAACTCAGCGTCAAGAAGTTGAAGCGGTGAAAGATTTATCGTAAGCTCCAGATTTTTCCCATAGGTCTCTTTCCACTCTGCAACAGTTTCAAAAGAATCTTTTACTATCCATATTCCAAGCCTGCTCATAAGGCCACACTCTTCTGCCATAGGGATGATCTGGGCCGGAGAAATATTTTCCATATCTCCTCTAAGATGCGGGAACACTTCCACACCGATAACCTCATTGCTGTCAACATCGATCTGGGGCTGAAAATGCAGAATATAGTCCTTCTCCGGAATAGAATTGGCTATTGTTTTACTTATGAATTGAGCCTTGGAAATCTCATTTATCATCCTCTTGTCAAAGAACTTGTATCCATCCTTGTTGGCGCTCCTTTTTACATCATACATTGCATTATCAGCGTAATTGATAAGTATCTCGTAGCTTTCCAGGCAATCATCGGGATATATTGCTATACCTATGCTGGCTGACAGATTAAAAATATAATTATCGTGAATTATTGACTGATTAAAAAGCCCTCTGATATTGTCGGCTGCCGTTTCTATTTCTTCATGATCCTTAATATCCTTAAGGCAGATAAGGAATTCATCACCGCCCATTCTGAAAGAAGTAAATTTCTCGGGCAGAGAATTTAGTCTTTTACCGATTTCTATAAGAACATTGTCACCCATCTCGTGACCATAAGTATCATTAATGGGTTTGAAGTGATTCAGATCAGCACAAAAAACAGCATAGGTTTTTCTTTCTGTTTTTGCCTCGTTGTGAATTTTCTCAAGAATTTCCACCGCTGATCTTCTGTTATATAATCCTGTCAGCATATCGGTGGATGACAACGTAACAAGCTGATCATTTGCGCTTTGAAGATCCTTGGTTTTTTCCTTGATGCGCTCTTCAAGTACAGCATTCTGTTCCTTTTGCTGCATAATCAGTTCCTCATTCAGATGTGATGAATGAAGTACGTAATTGGTAATAAGGTACGACATAAAGGTGATCAAAATATACATGCCAAGTGTCTGGGTAAGAATGCCTGTCATCATGAACCCGACATCAATAAACATGAATATAGCTATCAGGAAAAATCTTCTTTTGGTACCTTTACCGGTAAAATCCCTTTCAATAAATTCAAAATCGTACTTCTTACATATCTGAATGGTTGTCCCCACGCACATAAAAATCATGGTAAGAACATATAACAAATTTGCATAATCATTTTCCGCATCATGACCAAGCGCTCGCATGAAATCATACTCAAGATCAAGCACTGCATAGCCAATTATTCCAATATTGGTAATGACAGTTCCCCTGTGGATATTCTTAGTTCCGATTCGGATAAGGAGCCCTAAATCCATCATTATTATGTAAAAACTAATGAAGAAAAATATAAGCTCTTTCCAATGAGCTCCGCTATGACCCGGACCTGCTGCAATCACGTGAAATCTATAGATCATAACAAACCCGCATATAGAAAAGCACAGGGTGTTAGCCATAAGGAACGCTATTTCTGTTCCTTTCCCTTTCAGCATGGAAAGCATGTAAATAGATATGCACATAGCAAAACATGCATCAGGTAACAGGTAGATATCGTCTGTGAGTGCCATTAAGGCATCGTAATTCTCTGAATAAAAATCCGCATACAAATAGATAACATCGGCGACAAACCAAATGGCAATGCCAACAGCCATTGCTACAGTGGACCATTTGAAGGGTCCAAGCCGTGGAATCTCAGACAAAAGAAGAATAAAAACCAGCGCTACAGTAACCGGCGACAGCAGATCCATCAGATAATCATTGCCCATTACCGTACTAACAAAATAGCTGACAAAAGAAATTGCAATAAGAACTACCAGCGATTTTTCTAATTTATTAAGCATATCTCATCGCTCCTCGTGTGTGTAAGAAAACGCATAACTGCGCGGGATTCATAAGACGAAAATGCTACATAATAATTATACCACAAAAAATTTTTAATTTTTTTCAAAAAAGTACTTGCATTATTTTTGAACTTGTAATAATATAATCAAGTCGCCAAACGAAAGGCGAAACAAAAGAACATGGCTCGTTGGTCAAGCGGCTAAGACGCTGCCCTCTCACGGCAGAATCAGCGGTTCGATTCCGCTACGAGCTACTGACTGTGTAAACAGCCCAACCCTATAACTCCAGACGCCAAGCGCGTTTCGGAGTTTTTTATTTTTCTCGGAAAAGATGAAATTTCATGAGGGAAACCTCAGGGAAACCTCAGGGAAACCTTGTTAATATGAAATTGCTCTTTCTATCTGTGATAATTTGTTCATTTCATTTTTATTACTGTAATAATAGTATTTTCTTGTAGTAGCTATGTCACTATGTCCCATCTGATTCATCACTAAAGATTCTTGGATTTCTGAATCAAGCAGAATTGTTCCATAGGTTTTACGTATCTTATGCATACTTCTACGAGGTATTCCACAAGCATCACAAGCTTTGTACAGACGATCATTAAATGTGTTAGTATAAAGCTTCCTATCACCAATCTGCATCATATAATCATTATCAGGATTAAGTGCTCTGATCTGCCCAATTGTTTCAAGGGCTTTAGATGATAAGTATATATAACGATCACCTGCATCCGTCTTGGTGTACTCAACAAACTCATGCGTATATTTACCAGTCTCAAGGGATTTATATTTGATTTCCTGACTGTGTACATGCATTTTATTTCCCTTTACATCACTGAATTTAATTGCAGATAATTCGCCCTCTCTTAAACCAGTTTGGAACGTAAGGAGAATTCCTAAATTTTCAACAGTAGGATTCTGTCTGAGCCACTCCAGTATTAGAGGCATCTCATCTTCATCAAAAATTTGAAGCCCTTTCGTAGCTTTTCTAAATGATTTCTTTGATAAATCCAAATCTCCAAAAAAATTACTGATACTTATATCTGTATATTCCATCTTCTTAGCGTATTTGAAACTACCGATTATAAGTGTTCTCATATTACTATATGCTTTTGCTGTAAGATTCTGCTTAGAGATTGTCAGTCTTATAAATGCTTCAAGCTCTGATTCTGAAATATCAGATATTCTTTTTTCTGAAATTTCATTCCATTCAATAAAGCGTCGCCATTCTGAAAAATAGCGGTCATAAGTAGCTTTCTTAATCTCACCAAGGGAAAATTTTTGCTCAGTCCATCGTACAAAGCAGGTTTTAAAACTGGGAATAGCCTCTAATTCTATATAGAAGTCTATAATTGCTTTTTCTAATTCATCTTTATTTTTTCTTTTTATCACCTTCCTTTTCTTTTTCTTCTTTTCATCTGGCAAAATGGTATAAAAATATCCATTGTTACCTTGCCAAATGTTGTAATTATGCATTTTTAAATAACTTTCTTTCCTTCGCATATCTAACTCTTGCTGAAGGGCTTTCACATCTAAATTAATCTTAGCATTAGCCACCGCAAGCTTCAATAATTCATTTTCATTCTTGATTTTATCTATATTTTTAGACATAAGCATTATTCTATGCGACTAACATTCAGCGCATATCTAGGCTTGGTGTCCTCTGTCTAAAATGCTCGCATCTCCTTTTAGAATTATAAAATAATGGTTGTCGGTTTAATCTACAAATGGAATATCATCAGATTCATCTGTGTTTTTAAACTCATTAGTTTTACCTTCTGCACGCTCCTTTAAATCTTTGTATGACTTGTACTCAGCAGCAGGAATTTGAAATACATGGTAACCCTCATCATCCTTCCAGTGATAACAATAGTCAGTAATCCTTCTTAATAACTGTGTTTTACTATCTACTGATCTACTGGATAGTGGCACCATTTCATCATATAGCTCATCAGGGCAGAATATAGAAGTGGCGTGTATTTCTGTCCAAAGGCTGTAGACATTATTATATCTGCTGTGTATTTGCCCTTTATAGCCTTGGAAGATCTGGAGCAATAACCCATACTTAAAACTGTCTGTCTTCACTTCATCTAAAAAAATAACTCTCTGTCCTTCATAACCATCAAAAAGAGCAGTGCAGTTATTACTATAATCAGATGCAAAAAACACTTCATCTTCGCCATACTGTCCGCATAGCTGCGTATATGAAAAAGATTTGCCGCTCCCACTCGCGCCAAGATGCCATACTATCTTTATCTGACGCAATGGTGGTGTCTCTTTTAAACGCTTCGCAAAGAAACTTTTACGGATGATAGTCTCAAACTGGCGGAATACTACACTTTGTTCCATTATTTGTTCAGGGCGCATACCTTGATTTATCATATCCTCAATCTGTATGAGCATTTCTACTCTATCGTTCGATAGTTTAAAGGTTGGTATAGTACCTTCCTCATAAAATGTTTCAGGAAGATTAGTATCCTTCTTTTCCTTATGACGTTCGCCTTCTTTACGAATATATGCACGACATTCTTGTGGAGAGCCCATAACTTTTTCTACTATATATGAGTGAGGGAAAGCCCTTTTAACAGAAGACCAGCGCTTTTTCTTCCCAAGTAGTATGTACAGATGTGAATGGTAATTACCGCTTTTGCCGATTTCGTCGCATATACACCAGTATTTTACGTGTTTGAATTTGTGTATGGTGTCAATGATAAACTCATGGGTGTAACCATACTTTTGTGGATTATTCAAGGTCAGAAGGAAAACCTTGCTTTGTTTATCATATGAAGATGATTTGTTCTTTTCTAATGAAGAGTTTTGAGCCAGTTCATCAGATCTGTGTTTTGTGAGATCGACCATTATTTGTTATCCTCCATACTACAGTTCTACAATTGGCAGAACTGCATAATTATCAGCTATGCCGATCTAATCGGCTTCTCTATATAAGAATGTGTTTTCACGGGGGTAATTAGGGAATAAAGTAAAAAAATATAAATTCTGAATTGAAAAGTAAGATAACAAGAACAAGCCCTGCACCATTAGATGCAAGGCTTATTTGCTAGACAACACTGATTTCAACATCGATACCCAAGTCTCTGATAGAAACGATATATAGTCCTAGGAATAAATATGGATAAAATGCACGAACATACTCATATCCATATAGACTATTAAGTGTAACTAATGCAGCTGCTATGTCTTTATTCATATTAGACATGATCAGTTGCAATACCGGGTTCGGTAGTACCTCGGTGTTTATTTTTGCCAAGGTATACATATAGACTACTGTATTCTGCTTCAACCCCCACCCGTTACAGCGAATGGAGTTGAAAGTCTCTATGGGTTTAAGGTTCGGATAATTACTGTTCCTTAATCCTTCATAAAGATCATATCGAATCGCTAAAATATTATTAGCTGCGACTTGGTTTAACACAGCTTGCTGTTTCATTTGCGCAGATTCTGATATCTCTTGCTGAACATACTGATACGCCTGAGAAATCTTTGTTATTACACTGTGTAGATATTTGTTTTGTTCCATTGTTAATGCTCCTTTCCATGCCCAAGCCATTGGGTCTCGATAACTGTAAATCCTTCTGCTGTACCTATGTAGTTATAACAGCCTTTGTCGTAAACAAATTGGCGACATACACGAAGCTGTATTGGATTTACCAATACAAAAGGTTGCCCTTTGCGGAATTCCTCCAACAGTTTTGTATGAGCAGGAGTGTGAAACACTTTGTCTGCTTCAATAAATAGAGGAAATTCACATATATCACAGTTAGCAAGATATTTGTCAATTGCAGTGACTAAGACAAAGTCCTTTGGTAATCCAGTAACTTCATCGACAACAACACTAAATGAAGATATTGCTAACCATGTATTATGAGTAGGATTATAAGGAGAGAAATCTATGATTTCCCATTTTAGTTTATATTCTTCCATAATGATTCCTTTCATTTTTGAGGGGCATAATAGCCCCTCATTTTAAATAAATATTGTTGGCTGAGGCCTATCAGGTTCATCATCTGGATTTTTAACCTTAAAGTCATGGGCGAGTAAATATAACCCTCTGACGTTTTTTATCGCCATAACCATCAGTTCTGGGAAGGTGACATATATAAAATCATTGTTCCGTATGAGGAATCTAAGGTCCCTATATTTGTTATAGAGAATCCTGTCCCTTGCATTAGGAATAACAACATTAACACCTCGATTATCTTTTGTGATAATACGGATTTTGATATTCTCACCATCCCGATCAGCTTCTACTGCATGGAGCCATTCTGTGCCATCCTTTGAGAGCACATTTGCCTGAGTTTCTAACGATACACAGGGAAGTGTCGTATTTATATTCTTTGAATCAGCATTTGAGGGACTTAGCCCATCAAAATATGCTAATTCTGCCATCAAGTCACGGTCTTCTTTACATTCTTTTCCATATGAGTATCTAAAACAATGTTCCATAACTTTTCCTTTCATAGGTGGGCGGTCTGATTGACCGCCCGTTTGTTTACAGTTACATGATGACTTCATCGTCAAAATCTTCAACGAGATCTTCTACAGATACAATTTTGATATCTGTAGCCGTAGCGCTGATTCCTTGAATCAGGCGTCCAGTTTGACGATCAAGCATTGCGTAGAACTTGCCTACAAAGCCATCCAGAGTGACTTGAACCACCTTATCTTCGGATAGCGCAGTTTTTATCTGCTCTATCTGATCTTCGGTAGTCTTGGGTAGCTTCACTGTCTGTACCTCTCCACGGGCGGAGAGGACGTTGACCGCATAGCCCTCAATCTCTTGAGTAGGCTGGTTTGTTGCAGGGTCACGTTTAAAACGTGTTGCTACTCCGTTTGCAGTTACGTTCCTTGACTTTGAGCCAAGGGCTGCTGTCTGTGACAGCTTTACATTTCTAGGATTCACAGTTGGCATAATATCATCTCCCTTCCATATATATTTCTGTGTTCCTACTTTTATAGATTTGAGGGAAACAAATTCGGGACTATTTCATTTTTTGAAACAAGATAATCTGTCTCCCTCTAATAGTTCATATTTACAACAGATAAATTCGGGATATTTTCATCAATCAACAAAAGGATCTCAAATATTTTATTCATATAAAGAATTACATTTTCTACGTTCCAATTCGGGAGCAAATGCCTTTTGTGTTCTTTTCACAAAGCTTTTCGTGAATTCCCACTCCATTTTAGAAATAGTGCACAAATGACTGCCTAGACGTCATTTTTAAATACCTACTCATCTATTAACGATGAGTTCTTTATTTGTACCTCAGATACGTGTTCCAAGGACTCTTTTTTATCTCCTTTTGTAATTAAAAACAAAAAGGAAATACAGAGAAATAAGTGGGATAGACGTTACATTTGTACGCATGGCATTCATAACAGTTATCGCAATATATGCCAAACAGATCATGACATTAAAAGTGACTTAATGGCGTTATCAATAGCCCTATAGGCATTCCATATCTCATAGCATCCTCTGTGTTTCCTCCTGATGCGTAAAAAAAGGAGGTATACATATGAGCATCAATGTTAAAGGAGTCACAATTAACCAGCTTACTGACTTGGAGCAGTGCCAGATTACTTTGGCTGAGTTTGCCAAATCATTGCACCCTGTGAAATTAAAGCATATTGGGTGCAATCAGCTACAAGCATCTTGTACTAAGGTCCTGTCAGACCAGCTATCTGTACTTGACTATTCAGGTACAGTCACTGTATATGACGAAGGGTACATCACGTATAGATTCGTCAATCAAAAAACCAAAAGACGGAACAGTGCAGTCATTGATCTGTTTAACGGAAAAATGACATTTCCGAATTTGTCAACGCAAAAAGAAATATCGATGAAATCGCTGTTATCCGACTATGGTCACATGAATTCGTATGATGTTGTTCTTATGCTCTTAGAGAATAGGGTAGAGAACAATATCTCCAGTCAACAGAAATCAAAGGAGGTCGTCAACAACAACTATGAATTCTTCAGACGTGACAATGGTATAGTCAAAGAAGAATTCGAAGCAGGATATCACAAAGATTATCTCACTTACATAATTGAGCAAGCTGACCAGCAGGAAGCAAAATCTACAAAACAAGAAATACGCAGATTTTTCTTTTCTGAAATCAAAAATCTGTCTGATGCTCAGAAGAGTGTTATTAAGCTGATGTTGGAAGGGTATGATCAGAAAGAGATAGCTAGGCTGATTGGGAAAGTTCCAGCATCGGTGTCTGAAAGCAAGCTGAGAGCATTTCATAAATTGCAGCTCGAATGGAATAGGACACATCCCAATAACTCTGTTCCTGTGATTGATATTAGTAAGTATCAGAAAAAGCACAGAGATGGGAAAAGGGATTTGGAATAATCCCAACAGAAGCTTTGTAAATAGTGGCTTGGGATAGTGATGGGACAATGGGAAGAGGCTGAGGGTAATAGTAAACCTCAGCCTCCTATTTGCGTAAAATTGCCCATTGCGCTTGGCGCTTAACGGCGTCCTGTGCTCGGCGTCTCCGCGTTCGCTCCACCGCCTGCGACAAGAACGCCTACGCCTATCCGCGCGTGGGGCAATATTTTTTTCTTTTATATAAGATTAAGTATAAAAATAAGCCCTATCCATGTCGGATAGGGCTGTTATCTTAATGTTACATCTTTTTGAATGTGTACTTATTGTCTTTTGTAAATGCATCAGTTTTCTTCCAAGACTTTGTAACAAGCTTCTTGTACTCATTAAGCTTTGACTTAGGTACTTTAACTGTGATTTTTAGGCTTACTCCTTTATATTCAACAAATCTATTTTTATCTATTTCTTTACTACATGCAAATGTATTCTTACCAATTTTCTTAAGCTTCTTTGACTTTATTACTACATTCTTAAGCTTACAACCTGCAAATGCTTCTTCACTTATTGTCTTTACATTTTTACCAATTGTTACTTTACTAACATTAGTGTTTCCTGAAAAACACATTGTAGGTATTTTTGTTATGCCTGAGCCTATTACAATTTCAGTTGCTGTATCATTAGCTGCGAATGCTCCTTTACCAAGCTTTGTAACTGTATCAGGGATTGTGATTTTTCCACTGATGTTCATTCCACTAAATGCTGACTCATATATTTCTGTTACAGTGCTTGGAATCACTAAGCCTGTGAATGAGTTGTGGTAATTGGGAAATGTAGTATCACCTAGATATATATATCTCCAGTTCTCAACACCAACTTTTGTTACTTTATATGTGACGCCTTCATGAGTTACTGTTGCAGGAATATTTACTACTGTATTTTCATATCCCATGAAAATTTTAACTGCTACTGTTGTATCAGTAAGTTTATCATATGCAAAATCACCTTCCCAGAAGTCTGCTGGATGCTCACCTGTTGTACTACTCCAATGCTCCCAGTAATCTTCTCTACTTGTGTACCATAATTTACCTGTATTATGTTCTTTAGCCTCGACCTGAAGATTATTCACTGATAAACTACCTATTATCATTGCTCCTGCAAGGGCGATTGTTGCTACTCTCTTAATCATTGATTTAATCATAACCTTTACTCCTTTATTGAAAAATCAAATTTATTATGATTATACGTTTATTTAATAATCACTACATAGATATTACATCAAATCAAATCGCAATTGTTCATTTTATAGTCTTTTAATAAATCATCTGTAATACTCACAGAAGCCACCATAGTAATGATAAACAAAATGTGAAATCCCATCTGATATAGAATTGATTCCGAACAGAATCATAATTGAAAAGATAGTGAAGATTATTATTCCTATTATTTTTACAATTATTAGTACCTTTATTGCTTTGGCTATTTCGTTTTCGGAAAAACCTTCCCTAATATCATCCAAAGAATTTTTTATCATTAGATCAAGTGTTGTTAATTTTATATTTTCCATGTTTACCTCTTTTCTAACTTAAGACAGAAAGTGATGAAAGATGTGATTAAGCCCTTCAACTTATCCTTTCTCAAGTCAATTCCTAGAGGGAAACCTCAGGGAAACCTCATTTTTTTCAAAAAAGTCAGTGTTCATGCACTCTTTTGTATTTTAGACTTTCGTTCGATTCCGCTACGAGCTACTGACTGTGTAAACAGCCCAACCCTGTAACTCCAGACGCCAAGCGCGTTTCGGAGTTTTTTATTTTCTCGAAAAAGATGAAATTTCATGAGGGAAACCTTGTTAATATGAAATTTCTCTTTCTATCTGTGATAATTTGTTCATTTCATTTTTATTACTGTAATAGTAAACCTCAGCCTCCTATTTGCGTAAAATTGCCCATTGCGCTTGGCGCTTAACGACGTCCTGTGCTCGGCGTCTCCGCATCCGCTCCGTCGCCTTCGTCAAGAACGCCTACGCCAATCCGCGCGTGGGGCAATATTTTTATTTTTATATAAGATTAAGCATAAAAAAAAGCCCTATCCATATCGGATAGGGCTGTTATCTTAATGTTACATCTTTTTGAATGTGTACTTATTTTCTTTTGTATATCCATTAGTTTTCTTCCAAGACTTTGTAACAAGCTTCTTGTACTCATTAAGCTTTGACTTAGGCACTTTAACTGTGATTTTTCGACTTACTCCTTTATAGCCAGTGTATCCATTTTTATGTGTTTCTTTACAACATGCAAATGCATTCTTACTAATTTTCTTAAGCTTCTTTGACTTTATTACTACATTCTTAAGCTTACAATCTGCAAATGCTTCTTCACTTATTGTCTTTACATTTTTACCAATTGTTACTTTAGTAACATTAGTGTTTCCTGAAAAACACATCGTAGGTATTTTTGTTATTCCTGAGCCTATTACAATTTCAGTTGCTGTCTCATTAGCTGCGAATGCTCCTTCACCAAGCTTTGTAACTGTATCAGGGATTGTGATTTTTCCACTGATGTTCATTCCAACAAATGCCTGCTCTCCTATTTCTGTTACAGTATTAGGAATTATCAAGCCTGTGAATGAATTTCCGTAATTTGGAAATTGATCATCGAATAGATATATATATTCCCAGTTCTTAACACCAACTTTAGTTACTGTATATGTAATACCATCATGAGTTACTGTTGCAGGAATATTTACTACTGTATTTTCATATCCCATGAAAATTTTAACTGCTACTGTTGTATCAGTAATTTTATCATATGCAAAATCACCTTCCCAGAAGTCTGCTGGATAATAACCTTTGATATTCATCCAATCCTCCCAGTAAGCTTCTCTACTTGTGTAGAGTATAGTGCTCTTATGTTCTTTAGCCTCGACCTGAAGATTATTCACTGATAAACTTCCTATTATCATTGCTCCTGCAAGGGCGATTGTTGCTACTCTCTTAATCATTGATTTAATCATAACTTTTACTCCTTTTATTGAAAAATTAAATTTATTATGATTATACATTTATTATTATTCACTACTTAGATAGTACATCAAATTAAATCATGATTGTTCAAATTTATACTCTTTTAATAAATCATCTGTAATACTCACAGAAGCCACCATAGTAATGATAAACAAAATGTGAAATCCCATCTGATATAGAATTGATTCCGAACAGAATCATAATTGAAAAGATAGTGAAGATTATTATTCCTATTATTTTTACAATTATTAGTACCTTTATTGCTTTGGCTATTTCGTTTTCGGAAAAACCTTCCCTAATATCATCCAAAGAATTTTTTATCATTAGATCAAGTGTTGTTAATTTTATATTTTCCATGTTTACCTCTTTTCTAACTTAAGACAGAAAGTGATGAAAGATGTGATTAAGCCCTTCAACTTATCCTTTCTCAAGTCAATTCCTAGAGGGAAACCTCAGGGAAACCTCATTTTTATCAAAAAAACATTATATAGATATAGAAATAAAACCATTACATATGCTAGCATTTCAACGTTTGTGTAACTATGCATGAATAAAACGAAATCTTTTTTGTCAGTCATCTAAGAAAAACAAAGATCCCCACGTGTTATTAGTGAATAAGAGTCGCAAAAAAGAGGTGGTAAATATGTCTACCCAAAATCATGCCACGGAGGGATGGGAGTTGGTAACAAAGTTAATTTAGTTTTAAAGTAAGGGTAGTGTCAAATGATTTATGGAAGGTCGGTCAATCATTAGCTGCTTTTTAGTTTTTTTACAGTTGCTGTTTATGAAGTGGATTACGGGGATGAATTGGAAAATGTGATTTATCCACGTAAGAATGGTGGAAAAATGGCTCAGGATTACGGGGGTGGCTTAGAGAAATGAGATTCATCCACGTAAGATTGGCGGTAAAAAGGCTCAGGATTACGGGGGTGGCTTAGAGAAATGAGATTCATCCACGTAAGATTGGCGGAAAAATGGCTAAAAATTACGGGGATGAAAAAAGAAAAACAATATTTTCCCCGTAATAAAACAGTAAAAGAGGAACGAAGAAATGAAGAAAAGAATTCTTACGGGACTGATGGCTACTATCATGGCATTTACAGTGGCGGCTCCTGTATGGGGGATAAAGGCTGAGGCAAAATATGTTGATTGGAGTGAATAAAAGCTTCCCAAAAAAACAACAGTCTTGTAAAAAAGCTCAAAAAACAAGGTGCAAAAAAGTGTTCATTTAAATATAAACAGTCGTGAAAATTTTTTAGGGATGAGAATGAACTAGGTTCAGTCTCATCCCCTTTTTGCCTCAGACAGAATTTCATAAACTTGCATGTATTTATATATCGATAATCCTAAGCCTTTATTAAGCTATAGCTATTTTTAGCACAATAAAAATGATATGATAGCGTTGTCTATACAAGTGGTGGGGACTACTAGAATAGAAAGGAAATTGTTATATGAGTAATAGAGAAAGAGCTTTAGAGCTTCTTGAGCAGATACCTGATGATAAGCTTTTTTATATCATTGGTATCATGGAAGGAGCGTTGATCCCTGATAGCAGTCTCGACGCTTCGATTGATGAATCAATAGCTATATCTGAAAAAGAAATCGAGGAAGGTGCTGACTTGATTCCATTTGATGATGCATTTGCCGCTTTGAAAGAAATATTTTGAATATATAGATAAATCAGATTTAATAAATAAAGCCATCTCTTCTTAAAAAGGGATGGCTTTTCCATATTATGTTTTTAGGAAAAACAAGTCGGAATTTCCTTCACACCCCTTGCTCTGCAAAGTGCTGATGTGGGTCCCTTAAAATCAAGCGGTTTTCCATCAATATCGGTAATCGTGCAACCGGCTTCCTGTGCAATAAGCGCAGCTGCAGCATAGTCCCAAAGCTGGACTCTCATCTCGAAATACAAAGCACATCTTCCAAGTGCCACGCAGCACATATCCCAAGCTGCAGTCCCCGATCTCCTGAGATCGACGCAAAGCGGAAGAAGCTTTTTGGCTATTTCAAAGGTTCTGTCCTGAAGCTCGGTATAGTAAGGTGCTGTGCCAAATACCGCAAGGGAATCAGAAAGAGGCGCCTCTGAAGACATTATCCTTTCACCGTTCATATACGCTCCCTGTCCCACCTGTGCTGAAAACATCATGTCATCAAAAGGGTTATAAATTACAGCCATGTGCGGTTTACCGTCCTTCAAAAGGCCAATTGAAACCACCGACGGTCTGTATTCATAGATAAAATTGGAGGTTCCGTCTATTGGATCAAGCACAAAACAATTTCCCTTTTCCATTTTTGACGAAAACACATCCTGTCCGTCTTCCTCACCCAGAAACTGTGCTTCGGGAAGCACTTCCTGCAGACTCTCTATAAGAAATTTCTGAATCTTTTCATCCGTCTCCGTACAAAAGTTGGCATGTCCGGCCTTCTCCATTATCTTTGGACGCTCGGCACTTATCATTATGTCACCTGCTTTGCGTGCAACCTTCATTATTTCTTCAATCACTGTTCTAATCCTTTCAAAACCTGCTCTTCGGCGCGTCCAATAACACCTGAAACATCCTTATCATTTTCATCATATACAGACATACCGATGGATACCTGATATCTGTGCCATGGATTATTATCTCCGTTCCCAATTGATTTACCAAATACATCTGAAAGCTCAGCCATGAGTTCCTCACGCTCATAGAAGTCTCTGCCCACTATTACAACTGCAAATTCAGTTGCTTTAGCTCTGTATACCTGTGAGTTTATGAACACTCCGCAAATTAACTTACATGCTCCTAAAATATACTCATCACCCTTATCCTGACCATACTTTTCGTTTATCTCATCAACATTTTTCAGCCTTACCAAAACTATTCCGAAACCGGCTGCTCCATGTTTAATATCCATATTCAGAGATTCTATTGATTTCTCAAAAGCAGCCTTGTTCTTCACACGAGTGAGAGGATCCTGAACCTGAGAAATCGTATTTTCCACAGTATGTTTTTTGGTAATTACCCTGTTTTTACCACTGTGTTTTCCAAGATACAGCTTTTCATCGGCATCACGAATAGTATCAAAGACTTTTTTACCAGCAGAAGATGACACTCCAAAGGTCATTGTAACTTTGAAATGCGTGCCTTCATGCTCAAAATCACGCTGTTCAATCTCTTTTCTGATTTTCTCCAAGAACTCAAAGGCATCGGGGATTTCTGATGTTTTCCCAACAAACAAAAATTCCTCACCGCCCCATCTGCAGCATAGTGCTCCTCTATCCGATAGTATTTCGCCCACACTTTTAAGGACATAGTCCCCGCAGTTATGGCCATAGGTATCATTAACCTTTTTAAAATCGTCTATGTCGGAAATCGCTATCCAATATTCATCATTTTTACGTTGTAACTTTTCCAGGTGATTGGTCAGATAATATCTGTTGGGAAGTCCGGTGAGTTTGTCATGAGACAGCTGATATTCCAGCTGTTCTTCTGATTTGTTGGCTATAATAACCAAAAACTGCAGGACGAACATAGTAATCACAAAAACAATAACTCCCCACAGCAATGAAAGCCAAAATTCAGCTTTCGCAGGAAGCACATAAGGCGCGGGATGAAAATGCAGATACACATATACGAAAAGATAAAAGAACATTCCCAATATGCACATCGGCATCATACGAACATATTTTATTTTCAGAGTTCTGCCGGTGTATTCGGCAAAAAACGCCAGAACATTCATGCCTATAAGGGTAATCTGAAACCCACTGCCCCAACCGGTAAGCAGCGCTGCGAGCACCATATGAGCAACCACTTCAAGATATACTGCCACAGCATAGAACTGCAGCCACTCCTTATACACAACGAAGAGCATAACAATATAAAAGCTAATACTGAACACATTAAACTTAGCCATGGGCGTAACACCGCACTGAATAAAAATCATGATCATAAGTACATGTATCAATAAAAAGCAGATTGCCATACCCCAAGCGGTCAACTTGGCTCTTTTCACATTCATGAACATATTGACTCAATGCCCCCTAAATCATGTCATTGCTTTTAGTGAACAGATTTATTATCAAAATATCGCAATATTAGTATACTATCGATTAAGTAATATGCTCAAATTAAAGATTTGTAAAATACTTGGTTACAGCTTTCAGTTTCTATATACAATCACCCCTTCATGAAATCAAAGATACTTATCTGGTTTGATTCGGGAATATCTCCAAGCAGACCCATATTGGCCATCTTCTCTACTACTGCCTGAGGGCACTTGGTACGCTGTCTGAAGTCGTCCCTTGAGATAAAGGGACCATCTTTTGCTGCTTCCACTATCTGGTCCGCAGCTTTTTCACCAAGACCATCGATACTTACTAGACTTGGCATGATCTTATCTCCGAATACCTGGAAGGATCTTGATGCTGCCTTAAATATATCGATAGGCATAACTTCTATGCCGCGCTCGTACATCTCTTCTGCAAGTCTCATGGCTGCCAGCTCGTTCTGCTCGGCATTGGTCATCTCATCACCTTTGCTTCGGTAATTGTTCATCCACACGTGAAGAGTACCCTCTCCCTGGAACATGTGCTCATAACTGAGAGCCTTTGCTCTGATGGAGAACCATGCTGCATAGAAAGCCTGAGGCACATAAACCTTGAAATAAGCAATACGCCAAGCCATCATAACGTAAGCTGCTGCGTGTGCTTTAGGGAACATGTACTTGATCTTCTTGCAGGACCAGATGTACCAGTCAGGTACGCCTGCCTCAATCATGGCATTTTCCATATCGGGAGTAAGTCCCTTACCTTTACGAACAGACTCCATGGTCTTGAAGGAAAGTGACTTATCCATACCCTTCTGAATCAGATAGATCATGATATCGTCACGGCAACAGATACAGGTATCTATGGTAGCTTTGCCCTCCTGGATCAGGGTCTGGGCGTTACCAAGCCATACGTCGGTTCCGTGGGACAGACCTGAAATTCTTATAAGGTGAGACAATGATGACGGCGACGCGTCGATAACCATCTGCATAGCAAAGTCAGTACCAAACTCAGGAAGTCCAAGACATCCAAGCTTGGTTCCACCGATCTGATCAGGAGTAATATTAAGAGACTCCGTGTTCATGAAAAGCTTCATTACGTTCTTGTCATCAAGAGGCACAGTCTTGGGATCAAGGCCCGTGCAGTCCTGCAGAAACCTTATCATGGTAGGATCATCATGACCCAGAATATCAAGCTTTAACAGGTTGTGGTCGATGGAATGATAATCGTAGTGGGTCGTAATGGTAGCTGTGGTCATATCATTGGCGGGATGCTGAACCGGTGTGAATGAGTTGATATCCTCACCCACAGGCAAAACTATGATACCGCCGGGATGCTGACCTGTACCTCTTCTGATACCGATACAGCCCTGAGTAATTCTGTCTATCTCACATCTTCTCTTAGCTGCACCAATTCCGTCATAGTACTTCTTTACAAGGCCGTAGGCAGTCTTATCAGCAAGACCTGCTATGGTTCCGGCACGGAAGGTCTGTCCATATCCGAAAATAACCTCCGTATACTTGTGGGCCTTGGACTGATACTCACCGGAGAAGTTAAGGTCGATATCAGGCTCCTTATCTCCCTTGAATCCCAGGAAGGTCTCGAAAGGAATATCAAAGCCGTCCTTATTCATCATGTGTCCGCACTTGGGGCACTTTTTATCAGGCATATCACATCCGGAATTACCGCCGTATTTAAGAACTTCTTCCGAATCAAAATCACTGTACTTACACTTAGGGCATACGTAGTGAGGTGAAAGTGAATTAACCTCCGTAATACCTGAAGCAAAGGCCACGAAGGATGAACCTACAGATCCTCGCGATCCTACCAGATATCCATCCTCAACAGACTTCCAAACAAGCTTCTGAGCGATGATATACATAACCGCGAATCCGTTCTTGATAATTGAGTTAAGCTCTCTCTCAAGTCTCTCCTCAACAATGGAAGGCAGATTTTCACCATAAATCTCATGGGCCTTTTCATAGCAGATCCTGGTAAGGATTCCATCACTATCCTCGATGACAGGCGGGCACTTATCAGGTCTTACAGGTGATATGCTGTCGCACCTCTTAAGGATATCTCTTGTATTTTCAATAACTACTTCTTTTGCTTTTGCTGCGCCAAGATAATCAAATTCCTTAAGCATCTCAGCAGTTGTACGCACAAAAAGCGGAGCCGGAGTCTCTTCATTCATACCCTTACCGGCCATGATAACAGTTCTGTATATCTCATCATCAGGGTTAAGGAAATGCGCATCGCAGGTAGCAACAACAGGCTTACCATACTGCTCTCCAAGACGAACTATTCTCTTATTTACTTCTCTGATATCATCATCTGAATTGATGGTCTCATATCTCTCTGAATCCACCATGAAGTGGTTGTTGGCAACAGGCTGAATCTCCAGATAGTCGTAGAAATTCACTATCTTAGCGATTTCCTGATCATCTCTGTCCTCAACAACAGCACCGTACAGCTCACCTGCGCAGCAGGCTGAACCGATAATAAGTCCCTCTCTGTGCTTCATCAGCTCGCTCTTAGGTATACGAGGGAATCTGCTGAAGTAATCCAGGTGCGACTTACTTACCAAAGTGTAGAGATTAACTCTTCCTATGGTATTTTTTGCCAAAATGATTACATGATGGGTACGCAGATGCTTAACAATCTCAGGATTGGATGCACCAAGGGCATTGACCTTAGTGAGATCATCCGCCTGCTCCTGCTCCATCATAGGCATAAACTTAAGGAAAATCTTGGCAGTACACTCAGCATCATCAACAGCTCTGTGATGGTGCTCATTTACTACGCCAAGGGTTTTACAAAGAGCATCCAGGTTATGCTTAGCCTGTCTTGGGAAAAATGCTCTGGATAATCCCATGGTATCCACTGTCGTATAATCAACGTCTATGCCCAGCTGTCTGCAGTTCTCATTGATAAAACTGATATCAAAACCGACATTGTGACCAACAAGAATACAGCCCTCACAGAACTCAACGAATCTGGGAACTATCTCATCCCTTGTGGGACAGCCGATAACCATTTCATCGGTGATACTGGTGAGCTTGGTAATATTGAAGGGTATGGGTTCTCCGGGATCGATGAATTCTGAAAAACGATCCAGAATCTGTCCATCCTTAAGCTTAACCGCACCTATCTCTATGATCTTATTTTTCTTGGGAGAAAATCCGGTGGTCTCAATATCAAAGACTACAAAGGTGCTGCCATCGATTTTCTGCCCCTTATTGTTAATAACAATTTCCTTCAGGTCATCAACAAGATAACCTTCTACGCCCTGAACAACCTTAAAGAAATCCTGTCTGTCGGGACGCTTTTCGCCTGCTTCCTTGCGCTTTCCGGACTCTGCCTTCCACAGATCCTCCCAGGCATGGTTGGCATCTGTAAGAGCCTGAACTACGCCGTGGTCCGTGATAGCAATACCGGGCATTCCCCATTTGTAAGCCTGCTTAACGATATCCTTTACCTCGGATACGCCGTCCATATCACTCATCTTGGTATGGCAGTGAAGCTCAACACGCTTTACTTCCTCTTCATCAACACGCTTGGTGGTAAAATCAGGTATCTTACGAATTCCTGCAATACTCTGAATCGTTACCTCATGGTCAAACTTATCCACCATGGCGATTCCCTTGACCTTCAGGAAAGCGCCTTTCTTGATATCCTGCTCCAGCTCAGGAACATTCTCCATCTTGGCAAAAAGCTTGGCAGTGATAGTATCCGTATAATCAGTAATGGCGAACATGAGAATAGCCTTCTCGCCCTTGATCTCTCTCTTATCGTAGCTGATTACCTGACCTTTGATGGTGACTTCACCCATCTCTCCCACAATCTCATCCATAGACATAGCTTCATCATCAAAATCTCTGCCATAGATAACATTGGGATCATCGGATCTCTTAAAGCCGCCGCTCTGACCTTTTTTGAAGAACTTACCTGCAGAGCCTGCGCCAAACTTACTGCCCTTGGATGCTCCACCGTCACCGCCCTGGAACTTACTCTTCTCAGCAGGCTTCTGCTCAGCCGCCTTCTTCTCTGCAGTCTTTTCGTTAGCTTCCTTCTCGTGCTTCTTATCAGATTTCTCCTCGGACTGCTCAAGCTTTTGAACAAGCTTCATGGTCTCCTTGGTATAATCATGTTCCTTCTTCTTAGTCTCGGCTTCCTTGTAGCGGACATCCATTTTTACAGCAAAACCGCAGCGTTCATTCAGGATCTTCTCCAGAATGCGCTGTATGTCAGATGCCTTTTTCTCCGCAATAACAGATTCCTCAAGAACAAGAACCACCTTGTCGCTCTCAGGGAATTCGAAATCCGCCGTTTTTAAAACCGTATATTCTATTGGATCGTAATTCTTGAATTCCAGCATGATGCTGTCCCTGTACATCTCAAGAAGGTTCTTGGGTGTGTACTGGGCAGATAAGAAAAACCTCTCATAGATCTTAACCGTAAGATTGGTCTCCTTAAACAGCTGCTTCTTGATCTCCTTCTCCGTCTTTATGACCTTTGCCTTGTCGATAAGACGGTTACTGGATAAATAGATACGTACGAGATCCTTTTTCTGAGTGGTTGAAATCTTCTCCACCTGAACATCCGCTAATTCTTCTTTTGTGTGTTTATCTAATTCAAGTGTGGCAAACACTTCAAGAAATGGTTTTCTCATACATTAAATCTCTTTCTATAATATAAACACACTTCGAAGATTACGAAGAATCTCCGAAGTGATTATGATCATCAGTCGTTCCAGTGAACGAGCTCTTCTCTGAGGGTATTTATCAGTTCTGCTTCAGGAACCTTCTTCACGATCTCGCCGCGTTTTATAAGAAGTCCCTCGCCTACGCCGCCTGCGATACCTATATCAGCTTCCTTGGCTTCTCCGGGGCCGTTTACCGCGCATCCCATAACAGCCACCTTGATATCTAACGGAAATTCCTGAACCATCTTCTCAACCTGATTGGCAAGTCCGATAAGGTCGATCTTGGTTCTTCCGCAGGTAGGACATGATACAACTTCTATTCCGCCCTTCCTGAGACCAAGAGTCTTAAGGATCATCTTAGCAGTTCTGATCTCCTCAGTGGGATCTCCTGATAATGAAACTCTTATGGTATCACCAATACCTTCATTCAAAATGATTCCAAGTCCGATTGAAGACTTGATATTACCGCCATAAAGAGTACCTGCCTCAGTAATTCCAACGTGAAGAGGATAATTGGTTTTCTCCGCAAGCTTTTTGTGAGCATCAACGCAGAGCATAACGTTGGAGGATTTGATGCTTATTACAAGATTATCATAATCAAAATCCTCAATTATACGAACCTTATCAAGAGCGCTCTCAACAAGACCCTCAGCGGTAACACCGCCATATTTTTCAACAAGGTTCTTCTCAAGAGAGCCGCTGTTTACGCCTACTCTGATGGGAATATTTCTCTCCTTGGCTGTCTTAACAACAGCTTCTATTCTGTCATTTGAACCGATATTACCGGGATTGATCCTGATCTTATCAGCGCCGTTCTCCATTGCAGCGATGGCCATTTTGTAATCAAAATGAATGTCTGCTACAAGAGGAATATGGATTCTCTCTTTTATCTTCTTGATAGCATCTGCTGCTTCCTGAGTAGGAACCGTGCATCTGACAATGTCACAACCTGCTGCCTCAAGAGCAAGAATCTGCGCAACAGTCGCCTCTACATCCTCTGTAGGTGTATTGGTCATGGACTGGATCATTATGGGATTGCCGCCGCCTATGACCTTATTGCCTATATGAACAACCTTAGTATTATCGCGATATGCCATATCTATTACCTCATGAATTTTGAAACATCATTGATAACCACTACAACCATAAATGCCAGCAGTATTACCATTCCTACAAGGTGTACCATACCTTCTTTATCCCTTGGTACGGGCTTACCTCTCACAACCTCGACGAACTGGAATATAAGTCTTCCTCCGTCAAGAGCAGGGAAAGGAAGAAGGTTCATAACTCCCAGGTTCACAGACAAAAGTATTGCAAGTTCAAGCATTGTAAGAATTACAGACCATACACCGTAGGGGCTTACCGCCTCGTAGGTATCATCAACTATCTTAACCATTCCGACAGGACCCGAAACATCATTAAGTGAAAGCTTGCCCTGAACGAGAAGCGCAAGGCTTCTGTAGGTAGTCTTCAGATAATACCAAACATCATACCAGGCATAAGGAATTACCTTGGAAGGACTAACCTTGTCATATTTTCCCATGTAGAGGCCCATGTAATAGCGATCATCCTCGCTGTCGTAACGGGGAATGAGATCGGTAGAATTCACCTGACCGTCTCTCTCATATACGATATGCATGGGACCGCCCTGGCTGAACTGTGAAATAAGCGTTACTTCAGATGCAAGATGAATCTTCTCGCCATTGATCGAAACGATGGTATCGCCTTCCATAAGTCCTGCATCCGCTGCAGCAGAATCCTCTGTAAGACCTGCCACAACAGGATATGCCCAGCTGGAATTAGCTACAACGATAATAGCCAGTATCATAGCTGTTATGAAATTGAAAAACGGACCGCCAAAAAGTACTGCTATTCTTGCCCACACATTGGCATTTGGAAATGAGCGCTCATCAAACTCCTGGTTCTCAGCGTCCATAACATCCTCGCCTTCAAACACACAGGCTCCGCCTATAGGTAAAAGCCTGATGCTGTAGGTGGTTTCCCCTTTTTTCTTTTTCCATAATACCGGGCCCATTCCGATGAAAAACTCAAGAACCCTTATTCCATTTGCCTTGGCAATAAGAAAATGCCCCAGCTCATGGGTTGTAACAAGGACACAGAATATTATGAAAAAAATGATCAAACTAACTAACATATTTTAAAAAGTGCCTCCCGCAAAATTACAGCTTAAAATTCTCAAGATAAGCATAGGTCTCAGCCTCTGCTGCAAGAATCTCCTCAAGATCAGGATTCTCTATCTTATTGTGATGCTCCATGGCACCGGTGATCATATCGTAAATATCAAGGAAACGAATCTCCCTTGCTATAAACTTCTTAACAGCCATCTCGTTTGCCGCGTTAAATACTGTAGGCATGCTGCCGCCTGCTCTTGCAGCATCATAGGCAAGGGCCAGACCTCTAAAGGTATCAGTATCAGGCTTCTCGAAGGTGATACTTGCAAGCTCGAAGAAATCAAGTCTCTTCTCATTCATAGGTCTTCTGTCAGGATAGAAAAGTGCATACTGAATAGGCAGCTTCATATCCGGAACGCCAAGCTCCGCCATAACAGCGCCGTCCACAAACTGTACCATAGAATGTATTATACTCTGAGGCTGTACAATAACCTGGATTTGATCAAGGTCTGTACCAAAAAGCCACTTTGCCTCCATAACTTCAAGTCCCTTATTTACAAGAGATGCTGAATCTATTGTAACCTTAGGCCCCATATCCCAGTTGGGATGCTTTAATGCATCATCCACTGTCATATTAACAAGCTCTTCACGCTTTTTGCCTCTGAAGGGACCACCTGAAGCTGTAAGAAGGATCTTTTCAATCTTATCAGCAGGCTCACCGTTAAGAGACTGAAAAATAGCACTGTGCTCACTGTCCACAGGAAGAATCTTTACATTGTTCTTCGCTGCAAGGGGCATGATGATATGTCCTGCAGTAACAAGAGTCTCCTTATTTGCAAGAGCAATATCCTTGCCACTCTCGATAGCTGCGATTGTGGGACGAATTCCGATCATACCAACCACAGCTGTAAGAACAGTATCTGCCTCCGGCACTGTAGAAATCTCAACAAGGCCTTCCATTCCGGAAAGAACTTTGGTGGGAACATCTGCAATCTTAACCCTAAGCTCCTCTGCTGCCTTCTCATCAAACATGGCAACATACTTAGTCTGAAACTCTCTTACCTGTTTCTCTACCATGTCAACGCTTCTGTTGGCTGCGATACCCACTACCTTAAGCTCATCGGGATTAGCTCTGACAACATCCAGCGTCTGCGTTCCGATTGAACCTGTAGAACCTAAAAGAACAATTTTTCTTCCCATTAACAATTACCTCTTACTAACTAAAATCAAACATTAAGCAGCATCATTGCCATAAAGAATATCACCGGAGTGATAAAAATAACGCTGTCGAATCTGTCCATAATTCCGCCATGACCGGGAATCAGATGACCATAGTCCTTAATATCATGATCTCTCTTTATACCTGATGCGATAAGATCACCTATCTGAGAAAGGGCACCTGCCACAAGAGTGATCAGCATGAAAGCGATAATATCCTGTGATACAGCTGCTGAGCCGGTATTAACCGCATAAACATATCCAAAAACAGCACCTGCAACAACGCTTCCAACAATACCGCCTATAGCACCTTCGACTGTCTTCTTGGGAGAAAGCTTGGGGCAAAGCTTGTGCTTACCAAAAGCTCTTCCTGCGAAGTATGCAAAGGTATCACATATCCATGCGATAAACGGAAGCCATGCCAGGAACTGTCCGTTTGGCATGATCCTAAGAAGATATATAAAGGAAAGCATCACCGGTGCATAAATAAATGAAAACACCGCTGCTATAAGCTGCTTTGAATGATATTTGGGAAAAGAAAAAACAAATACGATAGCCTCAGCAAAAAACAAAAACATCAAGGTCATAACAAGATATTTCATGTCTCCGCCAAAGGCAATTGTCAGACCATAATAAACTGCAACTGCAATAAGGCCAAGTATCTCAATAATGTTAAATCCCTTTTCTCCGTTATTTACACCCAATGCAGATACCAGTTCGTGATATCCCACCAGTGACACAAGAAGGAGAACGCCGGCTGTTACATATCCACCACTAAGGAGTGTGGCCACAAGAAGCACTACCAAAACAGCTCCGCTCACAACTCTAGTCTTCATAAAACACAATTCTCCCTGAATTTATTTTGTCTCGGTATCCTTCAAACCGCCAAACTTACGGTTACGTCCTGCATAGGCATCAACTGCCTTCTGAAGCTCTTCCTTATCAAAATCAGGCCATGCAATATCAGTGTAATAAAACTCTGTATATGCACACTGCCAAAGAAGGAAGTTACTGAGTCTCTGCTCACCGCAGGTACGGATGAGGAGATCGGGATCAGGTATATTACCTGTATCCAGTTTCTGTGAAATCATCTCCTCTGTAATATCCTCAGGTGAGAGTTTTCCATCCTTGCAATCAGCTGCTATTGTTCTTACGGCGCGAACTATCTCATCACGGCTTCCGTAGTTAATAGCTATAGTAAAAGTAAGCCCGGTGTTACCTGCTGTAGTAGTCTCAAGCTCTTCGATGGCTTCTCTGATATCCTCAGAGAGACGTGAACGCTCGCCGATAACCTGACAGCGAACATTATTCTTCATGGACTTCTTGATACTGGTCTTCAAATACTGACGGAGGATCTTCATAAGTGCAGCAACCTCTGTCTCAGGTCTGTTCCAGTTCTCTGTGGAAAAAGCATATACTGTCAGATACTTTATTCCCATATCTCTGGCAACAACCAGTATGTCCTCTACAGCCTTGGCACCCTGCATATGTCCATAATTCCTGGGCATACCCTTTGCCTTGGCCCAACGTCCGTTACCATCAAGGATTATTGCTACATGTTCCGGAATCTTACTCATTTCTTCCATATTCATATTCCTATCTTCAAAATAATAGTTTTAAGTTCTCTACATTTTCCCCAAGAAACCAAATGATTTCCTATGAGATAAAAGTCAGAGCCTGTGATGTCCCCACAGGCTCCAACATTGATTGTTATTTAATACTGATAATAACAACTATTATACAGTCATTATCTCTTTGCTCTTCTCTTCTACAGCGCCGTCAATCTTCTTGATGAACTGGTCTGTAATCTTCTGAAGATCTTCCTCAAGCTCAGCTATCTCATCCTCTGAAACATCTGAACCCTTAAGCTTCTTGAAAGCATCATTACCATCACGACGGATATTTCTGATGGCTACCTTAGAGTCTTCACCCTTTTTCTTGATGTCCTTTGCAAGCTGTTTTCTTCTCTCCTCTGTAAGCTCAGGGAAAACAAGTCTTATAACATTACCATCATTGCTGGGTGTGATACCTACATCTGATGCCATTATAGCTTTCTCGATATCCTTGATAAGGCTCTTATCCCAGGGTGCGATCTGAATCATGCGTGCTTCGGGAATAGAAACGTTACCTACCTGCTGAATGGGTGTGGGTGTTCCATAATAGTCCACCTTCACCTTATCGAGAACATGAGGATTCGCTCTGCCTGCACGTACTGCAGCAAGGTCAGCTACAAGGAAATCATAAGCTTTTGTCATTTTCGCTTCATAAGGCTTAACTTTCTCATTCATACCATTGTCCTCCAACATAATCAGGCTGTTACTGTGGTTCCGTTAAAGTTACCACTCTCTGCCTTAATTATACTATTTTCTTCCTGTAATGCGAATACCCGCATAGGAATATGGTTCTCCATTACCATAATGGAAGCTGTCATATCAACGACCTGAAGTCCCTGCTTTACAACATCTTCAATGCTAATCTCATCATAGCGCTTAGCATTGGGATTGGTAGCAGGATCGCTGTCATATACTCCGTCGATTGCTTTTGCAAGGAGCATTACATCAGCTTCGATCTCAATAGCTCTGAGAGCCGCACCTGTATCAGTTGAGAAGTAAGGATGGCCTGTGCCGCCTGCAAAGAAAACTACCATACCTTTTTCAAAGTACTTATTTGCTCTGTCCTTTGAGAAAAGCTTGGTAAATGAACCACATTCAAAAGGTGTGAGGATGTTTGTCATCATACCTACACTTCTGAAAATCTCAGAAACATAGATGCAGTTCATAACCGTCGCAAGCATTCCGATCTGGTCTGCCTTAACACGATCGATATTCTCGCTGGTTCTGCCTCTCCAGAAATTACCACCGCCGATAACGATACCAACCTGAGTTCCCTTATCAACAAGTTCCTTAACCTGAAGAGCAACCTGACGAACAGTAGGCTCGTCAAATCCTGTCTTATTGGGGCCGGCAAGAGCCTCGCCACTAAGCTTTAATAAAATTCTCATTATTTTGTTCCCTTAAGTCCTTCAAAGAATGCAGAAGGATTAACCTCAGCATAAGCCTGTGAGCAGTTACCTTCGATAACAGCACCGTTGTTGATCTGTACAGACTGAGATTTTATGTTACCCATAACAATTGCTGTTGTATCAAGAACTACAGGTCCGGGTACATCGATGTCACCCTTTACAGCGCCTGCGATTACTGCGCTTGTAGCGAAGATGTTACCGATAACTACTGTGCTCTGTCCAATCTTAACGCTACCCTGGCTGCGAACCTCACCTGTGATTCTTGCTGCCTCAGCGTAAATCTCTGCTGCCTTTGAATCACCCTCGATCTCACCTGTTACGTTAAGCTTACCAAGACAAGTTACGTTACCTGCGATCTTACCAACGAGCTCAAGTGAGCCTGTAGTCTCAAGGTTACCGACAATTTTCATACCCTCGGTAATGCTTGCTGTCTCATCTGTAGGTGTCTGCTGCTGAATATCCATTGTTTCAAATCCCCCATTATTTCTTATTGTATTTGTTGGTGCTTCATATTTAACTGCTTCACGAACCGGAACCTCTTCCACCTTCGCAGTCTCTACTACTGAATTAAGAGACTCTGTAAGGTCAGCAACAGTCTCTGCCTCAGGAACTGTCTCTACGCTTACTTCAGGAATAACATCCGCAATTGAAGAGTCTTCAGCTTTTTCCTTGATCTCTTCTTTGATCTCTTCTTTAATCTCTTCACTGATTACCGGCTCAGCATCAGCTTTCTTATCAGCCCCATCATCCCCGAGCTCGATTTCATCAAGGTGATCAAGCATAGCGTTCAGATCCTTCTTGACCTCTGCCTCGCTCTTAACAGCGGAAGCGGTATCTTCGCTTTTCTGAGGTTCCAGAATCTGTGCATCGTTACTTTCCTCAGGTATGATAGTCTTTGCTGCCTGAGAGAGATCACTTTTCAGCTCTGAAAAAAATCCCATTTTTCATTTCCTCCGTTTTCTTACTGCAAATTACTGATATGTTGAACCGGTAACGTATCGTCCGTTATCGGAACTATCACTGTGTTATCAAGCGCCTGTACCTGCTCAATTATCTCAGGTAGCGCATCCACCGTCGCCTGCTTGTCTGAGGCGTCGTGTAAAAGTATTATCGAGTTCTGGAACTTGGGAACCCCGGTCATGACATTGGTAACTATCAAGTCCTTGGTAATACCGTTCCTGTCATCTCCACTTGCCACATTCCAATCATAATATGTGATATTTTCAAGTGCAAGATAATTAATTAGCTCGCTCATATCGACCTTGCTGACTGTATTGGAGCTGCCTCCGGGGAATCTGTATCTGGTGGACCAGACTCCTGTGGTCTCATAAAGGAAAGTCTGAAGCTTGTGCAGGTCCTCCTGAAAGCCCTCAAGTGACTCGTAAAGTTCGCTGTATTTGTGACTGTATGAGTGCATGCCCAATGTATGTCCGCTGTCCACTATGCGCTTATATACATCTGTGTACCTGGTATCGGGCTTGCCTGTTACGAAAAAAGTGGCCTTAACATCATATTCATCCAGGACATCAAGAATCTCTCCTGTCTTACTGCTAGGCCCGTCATCAAAAGTTATGTAAACTCTTCTGATACCATCACCGACCGCCAAATTGCCGTCAGCATCCTCCAAAACCTCTTCCGTCTTCTCATCCTGATTCTCAGATAGGGCTTCCTCCGCGTCTGCCTGGTCTTCTAAAGTCTCCTCGGGTATTGATGCAACATCTTCTACGGGCTTCTCATCGGTAGTGGCAGACTCCTCTGCCCCGGCGGTGTCCTCCTCTTTTTCCAGAGGCTTGTCATCGCCCTTCCCCCTTGCCAATGCGCTCTCTCCGTATTGTTGCTCGTACCATGAAAGCTCTTCTTTTGCCTGATCGAGTCTGGTCTTTATCCTGTCATATCTGACGGCAAGAACAAGACATATACAGATTGGAATAATAATAGCACCTGCAATCGATGCAAGAATCAATCTTCTCAGAAAACGAATGCGCTTTGCACGGTCGACGGAAGGCTTTTGTTCCTCCCCATTTGTTTGCATATTATTACCACATTTCCAATTTCTATCTATATTACATAGCCAAAAAGCATTATATCATAATTTCACTGCGACCTACAAAACATTTTCCAAAAATCAAGTTGGCAAATTCACTAATAATTCCGAAAAAAATTTGGAGCCTGAAAACAAGCCAGTATATATTTTTTTTAGATTCTCTTTATAGGATGTTTATCCTCAAATGCTATTCTTATTTTACCAAGTAATACAGGAGGAAACGGGTATGAATAGAATCACAACTCTCATCGTAACAATGGCTTTTTTGGTAGGGGTATTCACACCTGTACAGGTCAGTGCAAGTGCTTCATCACAGTCAGATATAGGAATCAAAGCCGAGTATCTTATAAAGGATAACGACGGTTTACATACAAGATATGTAGTACTGGCGACCAACAATTCAGAATCAGATGTAACAGTTAATGCAAGCTTCCACGCATTTGATGCAAACGGCTCCGTTATCAAAACCGTATACGACAATGCAGAATCCATTAAAAAAGGTCAGGATTTCATAATATACGGACAATTCAGAAATGAGATCGCATCTGCTGCATCCGCCATTAAATACGACTTTTCGGTAAATGATGACAATTGTTGCAACTATGACGCCATAGGTCTTGATATCACACAGGACGAGGACCGTTCACTTACAGTAACAGGAACCAACTATTCCAAATCCGATGTAAATGCGGTAAACATTCGCGGAATCTTCTACAAAGACGGTACACCGGTAGCATTTGATACAACCAACATCGCAGACACAGGCTACACACTAAGAAGCGGTAATTCAGGAACACAGGAGCTGTGTCAGGTTCCGACCGATTATGACGACTACGTAATTACCTATTCAGCAAGCAGTGTAACACCGAATATAATCTACAACTGATAAATAATATGACATCATTAAGGGCCCCGGAATTGCATTTCGCAATTTGTCCGGGGCCCTATTCTATTTCATTTAATAATCCACTTTCATAAGACACAGTCCCTGAGGCGGAGCCGTGGGACCGGCTTTTTGTCTGTCACAGGCTTCTATGATATCCTCCATTGCTGATGGTTCAATGTTGCCATAGCCAACCTCCAACAGTGTTCCTGTCATTATTCTGACCATGTTCTGTAAAAATCCGTTGCCATGAAAATAGAATCTTATCTGAGGACCGCTCTCCTCAATCTTGATGTTATCAACACAGCGGACGGTTGATTTTTTCATGTGGGTATTGCCGCAAAAACTCTTAAAATCATGGGTTCCGACTATATATTTAGCAGCCTCCTCCATAAGAGCCACATCCGGTTTTTTCTCAAGAACAGTGACATATTTTCTGTCAAAAACCGGCTTGGTATCGCCAAAATAGCAGGTGTATCTGTAGGTCTTGCCAAGGGCATTGTAGCGACTGTGGAATCTGTCAGAACAGATCCTCACATCATTGATGCTGATATCCTCAGGCAGATACTGATTCATATACCTGAGAATTTCTTCTTCTGTAAAAACCGTATCCAGCACAGCATTGGCAGTCATGGCTCTCGCATGAACTCCCGCATCTGTCCTTCCCGCACCAATAACCTGTACGTTTTCACCTTCCGACATGCCTACCATTCTGCTGAGCACAGCTTCAAGCTTACCCTGAATGGTCATGTCCTTATTGGGTTGTTTCTCCCAGCCATAAAACCTGGTTCCGTCATAGCTGAGTATAAATTTGTAATTTCGTTTCATAATTCACTCAATTCCGGCGTATTATTTAGCCAGCTGCGCCTTTATAGCAGAAAGAAGCTCATAATATCTCTCAAAAGCAGGATACTGCGGGTAATCCTTCTTGATCTGATCAGTTGTTCTGAAAAGAAATCCTGCCTTACTTGCCTCGATCATACCAAGATCGTTAAAGCTGTCTCCACTGGCAATAGTTTCAAATCCGATGCTCTGAAGTGCCTTGACCGTAGTAAGCTTACCCTTCTCGCAGCGCATCTTGAAACCTGTGATCTCGCCATTTTCAGCAACCTCAAGTGAGTTGCAGAAAATTGTGGGCCATCCAAGCTTCTTCATAAGAGGTGTAGCGAACTGTGTAAAAGTATCGCTAAGTATAATAACCTGTGTTATAGATTTGAGTTCATCAAGAAATTCCTTTGCTCCGGGCAGTGGATCAATCGTAGCGATTGTATCCTGAATCTCTTTAAGGCCAAGACCGTGCTCTTTAAGAATATCGATTCTGTATTTCATGAGCTTGTCATAATCAGGCTCATCTCTTGTTGTTCTCTTAAGCTCCGGGATTCCTGTTGCCTCAGAAAAAGCAATCCAGATCTCGGGAACCAAAACACCTTCCAAATCCAAACAGGTTACGTACATTTTCATCCTCCTCGTGTGCTAAACTATCATAATCAACTTTTTTAGTAGTTTACCATACTTTCCGGAAAAGTGAATAAAAATACCTATTTTCTGTATATGAATTTTCTGGCTGCAGCAAGTGCTATCTTGTAGTAGAAAGGATTCAGCTCCTTATCAGCATTCTTAAGCTCCTGCCTGATATTTATATGCTGAGGACAGTGGCTCTCGCACTTACCGCATTCTATGCACTGTGATGGAAGCCCCGGTTCCTTGCGCATTCCAACAATCCGGAAAAATTCCTGCCTGCCGGTGCCCTTGTTATCCATATACATTGCATTATAGCATCTAAATGTACTCGGAATATCGACACCCTTTGGACATGGCATACAATATCCGCAGCCGGTACATCCAACCTTCAAACGTTCATTTATGCTGGCCTTAATCTGATCTATCAGCTGGAAATCCTTCTCGGTGAACTCGCCGGCCTCTGCTTCGGATGCTACTCTGCAGTTCTCCTCTACCATTTCGACAGAATTCATGCCTGACAAGACGCAGGTAACCTGGGGCTGATCCCAAAGCCATCTGAAGGCAAGCTCTGCTGCAGATCTGTGCTTCTCATCCTGAGCAATAAGCGTCTTAGCTTTTTCAGGCAAAAGATCAACCAGTTTTCCGCCGCGAAGAGGCTCCATGATAATAACAGGGATACCCTTTTCGCCTGCTGCTTCAAGTCCCTTCCTTCCAGCCTGGGACACATCATCCAGATAATTGTACTGAATCTGACAGAAATCCCAGTCATAGGCATTAAGGATTTCTATGAACATTTCCGTATTTCCATGAAAAGAAAAGCCTATGTGCTTTATTTCACCGGAGGCTTTCTTCTCTGCTATCCATTCCTCTATACCGAGCTTTTTAAGCTTTTCCCAGGCATTTATGTCTGAAAGCATGTGCATTAAATAATAGTCGATATAGTTAGTACGAAGGCGCGAACATTGCTCCTTAAAGTACTTCTCGATAGCATCTTTATTTGCAATAAGATATTGTGGGAGCTTTGTGGCAATCTGGATCTTCTCTCTGATGTGATTCTTCTCGAAAATCTCACCTATTGCCACTTCGCTTCCCGGATAAATGTAAGCCGTATCGTAGTAATTTACTCCAAGTTCATAGGCTCTCATTATCTCCTTCTCGGCTTTTTCCATGTCAATGCCGGGGCCTTTCCTTGAAAAGCGCATGCATCCATAACCGAGTAAGGAGATGTCTCCACCCTGTCTGTTTTTCCTATATTTCATTCCCTCTCCTTAGTTATTTACATGAGTTTTGCTACACAAGCAGCAACATTCTCCATCTTCTCTGTGGGCTCGAATCTTGCTACAACCTCACCGTTTCTGTCTACAACGAACTTTGTGAAGTTCCACTTGATATCAGGATTATTCTTGTAGTCCTTATCGATCTTCTTAAGCATAACACTCATTGCAAGTGCTGAAGGTCCTTTTCCGAAGCCTTCAAAGCCCTTCTGCTCCTTAAGGAATCTGTAAAGATCAAGCTGGTTCTCGCCGTTTACATCAGACTTCTTCATCTGAGGGAACTTTGTGTTGTAATGAAGTGTGCAGAACTCGTGAATTTCCTCATCTGTTCCGGGTGTCTGGCCTGCGAACTGATTGCAGGGAATATCAAGTACCTCAAAGCCCTGATCGTGGAATTTCTCGTACATATCCTCGATATCCTTGTAATGAGGTGTGAAACCGCAGCCTGTAGCTGTATTAACTACGAGAACTACCTTTCCCTTGAAATCTGCCATTGAAACGGCCTCGCCCTGTGCATTTGTTACTGAATAATCATAAAATCCCATAATGACCTCCATAAAAAATTAAATCTCTTTGTGAATTATCAATGTTATTTCAAAAAATGTTTTGTTAATCATCTTTATGATTTAATGAAATTATATTGCGTGCAATTCATTTTGTCAAGGTCCTAATTTAACTTTTTCTGGTGGCTATTTTAAGGCTTTTCAGGTACTCCTTCTGCTCCGGAGTAATCCTGTAGCTTTCGATTGATTTTTGAATCGCCTTGTTGTGAGTCCAGACATCAAGCTTCTTATTCTCAATAAACGGGATTATGGAATCATACTGCTTTGCCAGAGCTGTGGCAAAATACCAGGCGATCATCATATTGATGTAATACTCATCAGAGCGCACCTTTGCCACCATCTCGGGATATTTCATATCAAAATCATCATCCAGAAAATGCTCCATAAGCATGCCGATGGCAAAGCGGACAGTATAGGTCTTATCTGATACTATCCACTCATCTATCTTTTTTAGAAGCTCTTCCTTATGCTTTTTAAAAATCTTGGGTGACATCTGATCGCAGGTAGCCCAGTTATCAACATAAGGCAAAAACTGACAAAGCTTTTCCATGCACAGATCGTAATCCTTCATGCCGGATATAATGAAGGCCTGAAGCTGGTTTTCATCAAAATATTTATGGGGAAGGTCATCTAAAAATTCATCGATGCCATCTGCCTTAGCATATTGTTTTGCCAGCTTTCTAAGCTCCGGAGTTCTGACACCTATCATGTCATCCGGATCTGTTCCGGGAATAAGCTTTACCTGAAAATCTCTGTATTTAATGTCCTGATGCTTAAATAATTCTTCTCTGATTTCGTCAGTTATCATGGGCTTCATCTATACCTCCACTTTTTTCACAAGGAAGTTCTGCTCTCGCATGCAAGCATGCTCGCCAGAACAACAGTCGTCTCTAAACTCGAACTTCCTTAGCAGTCGTTCTCGTTAAGAGAACGACTGTTTCAACACTCCTGGTGTGGGCAAACATGTCCACGGGGATGATGCGTTTTGCGACGTAGCCGTTCTTGGTCATGAATTCAAGGTCGCGGGCAAGAGTGTCGGGACTGCAGGATACATAGACAACTCTGTCGGGAGCGAGTTTAAACATGGACTCCATGAAAACCTCGGTGGAACCGGCACGAGGGGGATCCATGAAGACAACGTCCACCTTCTCGCCTGCTTCTGCCATCTGAACCATGAATTTGCTGGCATCGTTCTCGTAGATATCTATATTCTTAATTTCGTTCATTCTTGCATTTAATCTCGCATCACGAACAGCATCCTTATTGAGCTCAACGCCAATGACTTCCTTGGCTTTAGGGCTTGCGATGATGCCGATGGTACCAACTCCACAGTAGCAATCGAGAGCTGTTTCTTTGCCTGTAAGACCTGCCAGCTCAACTGCCTTGGAATAAAGTTTCTCAGTCTGAACGGGATTTACCTGATAGAAAGACTTAGGAGAAATCTTGAATTTCATTCCGCAAACTGTATCATAGATGAATCCGGGACCATAAATTGTCTTCTCCTTATCGCCCAGAATCATGCTTGTATGCTTGTCATTTACATTTATAACAATGGTTGTGATCTCAGGATGCTCCTTCAAAAGAGCCTTCACAAAATTATTCTTGGAAGGCAGAATCGGAGATGTGAGCACAAGAACAACCATTATTTCTCCGGTATTATGACCGACTCTTATAAGGACATGACGAAGAAGGCCATATCCATTATCCTCATCATAGGTCTTGATCTTGAAGGACCTTAGCATTCCTCTGATTGTTGCAATGATGGCATCGGCCTTTTCATTCTCAAGAAGACATGCGTCAATGGGCACAACATCATGGGTTCCTTCTTTATAAATTCCAGACTGGGGATTGCCCTTCTTATCATGAGTGAAAACCGCATGAACCTTACACCTGTAATGATCAGGATCATCCATGGCCATGAAGGGCTCGACCTTTCCAAACTTGCCAAGCATCTCCTCCATCTTCTCCTGCTTGATGGCGATCTGCTTCTTGTAAGGCATATCAATCATCTGGCAACCGCCGCACTTCTTAGAGTAAGGGCAGCGACTCTTTGGAGCCTGCTTTGCGTCCCCGGCTTTGCCTGGTCTGCCGGTTCTCCCTGGTACAGCCGGTTTCCTGCGATTATCGGTTTTTTTACCGGTGACGCCGGCCTTATTACCTGCTCTGTTAAACTTCTTTTCCATAAATCTACCTCTATAGACACAAAACCTCCGGAACAACTTCTGCTCCAGAGGCCATTAATTACTTCTTTTTCTTTCCGTTTTTATCTTTTTTGTGTTCACCAAAATCTCTGAGCTTAATATCCTCAAGTCCTGAAACCAGGTCTCTGGCTCTCTCAACATCTGCTCTGTTTATGCGGATGGTGCAATAAATTTTATTCTTGTTACCACCAAAGAGCTTCTGTAAAAATGACTGCTCATGCCAGTCGATGTAGTAAGATATACGGTTTGCTAAAAACCTCTCCTCAAGTGTCTTCTTGCTCTCTCTGCTGTAAACTCTGCAAAAAGATACTTCATTATTAAAAACCTGATCGTCCTGAATGATTGATGACATGCTAAAAACCTCTTAATTTTCTAATGTTTCGAAAACATTTTACACTATCCGCATCTGATTTGTAAATGAAAATGATAACCACCACATCACAAATAACCCATATACATCAAAAATAGCAACAATTTATGATAAACCGCCAACTTTTACACATACTTAATTTTATTTATCATCTTTTCATTTGATACTTTAAACATTCAGGTGTAAAAATTAATTAGAGGTACTATGTAACGGCATGGATGCTGTTTTTCCCGGAAAATACTTTTTCCGCAGATCAAAGGAGTGATATCTATGGGAATAAACGTAAATATGGATTATTCCACCTTATTTAGCAGTATGTCCGGCGCTTCTTCATCCAACAATTATTTATCGGGTTTATCAGGAATGCTTTCCGACTATTCTTCCATCAAAAACGGAAGTTACGGTAAGCTTGTTTCTGCATATTATAAAAAGATCGACGGAGAGAATTCTTCATCAAAAGCTGATGACAGCAAGGACGCAAAAGCTGCTGAGAAATCAAAATCACAGCAGGCAGCTGCAGAGAAAAAGAAATATTCTTCAATAGCATCAAGTGCAAATGCTCTTGAAGAATCCGCTGAGAAGCTGACCAATTCAGGTGCTGATTCCATTTTTGAAAAGGCATGGAAGACAAAAACCGATGAAGACGGCAAAACATCTCAGGTCTACGACTACAACGAAGAAAAAATCGTGTCGGCTGTATCTGATTTCGTAACCAAATACAACAGCCTTGCGTCAGCTTCTGCAGATGCGTCAGATACAAACACCAGCACCAGAGCTTCCTACATGGCAAAAATAACCAATTCCTTTAAGGATGAACTATCCTCAATCGGAATCTCAGTATCCGACAAAGGTAAGCTCTCGCTTGATAAGGATAAAATGAAAGAAGCCGGCATGGAATCAGTAAAAAACATCCTTGGAAACCGCAGTGGATATGCGTATCAGATGTCATCCTCAGCATCCTCCATTGAGAGTGCAGCATCAAAAGCAGCCAGCAACAGCTCAACTTATTCCAAGTCAGGCAGCATTACACCGGACTATTCATCAATAATGGATTCATTTATTTAAAAAGATTTGAGCATAAGCTCTTTTCTCATAAACAATTTGCCATAAAACGAATCCTCACGGCCAGTGGCTGTGAGGATTTGTAATTTAACACAACTATTCTCAATCTCCGTCATCATTCAGATGCAATCTCATCTACTCTACTAGCATATTTTACTCTGTATATTCTGGACAGTGATTCATTGATCCTGTCTTCACTAATGATGCCACTCTGAACTGCTGAGAGAACTCCGTTATAAGATTCCTCAAAATTCCCAGGAATAAAGATCATATCTGCTCCTGCCTGAATTGCTGCAACTGCTGCATCGCCGTCTGAATATCTCTCGAGAATTGTCTCATCGCTGAGCGTATCTGTGATGATGATACCCTGGTAACCAAGCTGACCTCTAAGGAGATCCGTAACAACTGCGCTGCTAAGACATGAAGGTGTATCATCTCCGGTAATGCCTGATGAAGTCGCTGCACAAACCATGATCATATCAGCACCTGCGTCGATTCCTGCCTTGAAAGGAGCAAGGATGTCTGCCATGCCCTCTGCTGTAGTTCCGCTGTCTGATATCTCAGGGAAAAACTGAAGGCAAGAGGAAACGCCATAGGTATCAAGTCCCGTAACTGTCTGAGCTACCATGCTTGAAACCACTGCCTGATCAGTACCAAAGGACTGCTCACTGTCTGAAAGGTTCGCATTTATTCCGAAATTCAGATTGAATCCATATCTGTTAAGGTAATTTGAAACAGTCTCTGCTGCCTCGTGAGCCTTCTCAGGGCTGCCCTCTGCTGCAAGCTGTGAAGGTGAAGCCGGCATCTCAAGTGAAAGTCCGCTGGCAACCTTGCTTCCGCTGCCACCAACCTCTGATGTAGCGATGAAAAGCGGATACTTACTCATATTAACAGTTGATGAAAGCATATCTGTAAGCTGTGCCTCATCCTTGATATTCTTGGTGCTGTAGTAAATACCACCAACAGCATATTTAGAAAGCGCATCCTGTGTAGCGTTACCTGCCTTTATTACAGCATCGGCACCTGTAAGCTGCTCAGGTGAGATCATGAACAGACCTGCAACCTTGTCCTCAAGAGGCATCTCTGAGAGACAGGTTTCAACTATAGTATCAAGCATACTTTCAGTGCTGGATACCTCTGCTTCAGTGACATTCTCATCCGGAGAAGACACTGCCGCCGGCTCTGCCTCTACCTTGGAAGCCTCAAGTGAAGCCTCATAAGAAGCATTCATCTCCTGTATAAATCCTGTAGCCTTGGAAATTCCTAACGCGATAACCGCAACGAAAACTATAACAAAAACTCCCATGACGGAATATGCGATGATCTGGCTTCTAATTCTGCGCTGCCTTCTGATCTCACGTCTCTCATCACGCTCAGAGCTACTAATTCTATCTCTATCTTCCATACATCCTCCCCTATGGAATCCACCCAAAAAACTTACCTAGAGTATAGCATAGGAAAAACACAAATTCTACCCAAACATAGATACGAAACCACTAAATATAGTATGGAAAACCATATATATGGTGCCCAAAATTCCAGCGAAAAATATGTTTTCAAAAAGCAATAATTTTAACCGAACATGCCCCTACATTTTTTACAATAAAAAAACGTAAGGGCGAATGATCGTTTCTACCATTCGCCCTTACGCCTTTTCAAATTGTTCGTTGTCCAATGGACTTACCTCCAAATTCTCAACCCTGCTCTTTCCATTAACCTTTGCACTCGTATGCTGTGACGGTTAGTTCGACGACTAATTCTTCGCCACTATGTCATGTACTCGAACTAGTTGTGATGGAATTAATCACTATTGTTGTGGTTAAACTAATTCGCTCGGTGGACTGTACCTTCCTTTCCGAAACTAATTAAAAACTAGATCTACAGTTCTAACTTATGTTCCCTTTGGACCGTACCTCCCTTTCTTTCAGCCACCCGCTGAAGTATTTAAGATGTATCTCGTTTATTTATGTTTGTAGTATACCCTCGCCATAGTAATTTGTCAATACATTTTTTGAAAATTCTTCTTTTATTTTGATTATTTGCCGGTTATTAATTGTTTTTCTGATAAATTGTCGCAATCATATATAATTTATATACAATTCAAAATACCGAATTTTTCTTTTACATGAATGAAAATACAAATCCCGAAAAAGCCGCGAAATAAAAAGACTACCCGTATAATGTACCGGGTAGTCTCATAACCACAATATCTATTAAATTTATGCTTAAATTTATCAAATAAGAGGATATTTTTTCGTTAACTCGTCAATAATTTTTCTTGCTTCGTCGTTCTTTTCACCCTTGCCCTTGATGACGATGGAAATAGCCTCAGCGATTCTGTCCATATCATCTTCCTTCATGCCACGAGTGGTAACAGCAGGTGTTCCGAGACGGATTCCGCTTGTAACGAAGGGTGACTGCTTTTCATTGGGTATTGTATTCTTGTTAGCTGTGATGTGTGCATCGTCAAGCCATGTCTCAACATCCTTACCTGTAAGGTCGAAGTTGGTCAGATCGATGAGCATCAGATGGTTATCTGTACCGCCTGAAACGATCTGAACGCCTCTCTTCATAAGGCCTTCGCTGAGTGCCTTTGCGTTCTTAACGATCTGCTTCTGATATTCTACGAATGAAGGATCAAGTGCTTCCTTGAAGCATACAGCCTTAGCAGCAACCACATGCTCTAAAGGGCCGCCCTGGATTCCCGGGAAAACAGCCTTGTTGAACTTGTACTTATCCTGTGCTGCCTGATTCCAAAGAATGAGACCACCTCTGGGTCCGCGAAGTGTTTTATGTGTTGTGGTAGTAACAACATCTGCATAAGGGAACGGACTGGGATGAACACCCGCAGCAACAAGTCCCGCAATGTGAGCGATATCTGCCATAAGTACAGCGCCGCAAGCATCTGCTGCCTCTCTGAACTTAGCGAAATCAATTGTTCTGCAATATGCTGATGCACCTGCGATGATGAGCTTGGGCTGATGTTCCTTTGCAAGTCTGATAACCTCGTCGTAATCGATGAAACCGTTCTCATCTACGCCATAAGCCACAACATTGTAATATGTACCTGAGATATTTGCCGGACTTCCGTGTGAAAGATGACCACCCTGACTGAGATTCATACCAAGAATAGTGTCACCGGGCTTTAAAAGAGCAAACTGAACTGCCAGATTGGCCTGTGCTCCTGAGTGGGGCTGAACATTTGCATAATCGCAGTGGAAAAGCTCCTTAGCTCTGTCTCTTGCGATATTCTCAACCTTATCAACTACCTGACATCCGCCGTAGTAACGCTTTCCGGGAAGACCCTCAGCATACTTGTTGGTAAGAGGGCTGCCCATAGCTGCCATAACTGCCTTACTTACCCAGTTCTCAGATGCGATCAGCTCGATGTGATCATTCTGACGCGCCATCTCCTCCTCGATGAGAGCAGCGATTTCCGCATCAACATTCTTAACTTCGTCCAATGAATACATACCCGTTCTCCTCTTTCTAATTTTGACAATTTAAAGTGCTAAAGCAAACTTGTGTTGTATCATAGCATATTATTTTTTTAGTGTCAAAATAAAAAAGCTACCCGTAAGCCATTTTTTAGCTATGAGGCAGCTTTAAGAATCTTCTCCCAAACTATATATCTCTTTTTACAGGAACTCACCAAGCCTTGAAAAAATAACATCAGGCTCAACAGGTTTTGCCAAATGGGCGTTCATGCCGGCCTGAAGGCACTTCTGAACATCCTCATCAAAAGCGTTGGCGGTCAGCGCAATTATCGGTATTTTCCCTGCATCCGCTCTATCCATAGTCCTGATTACAGACGTAGCTTCAAGTCCGTCCATTTCAGGCATTCTCATATCCATAAGAATCGCATCATAATACCCTTCCGGATGACTTGCAAACATCTCTACTGCAAGCTTACCATCCTTGGCATGATCGACCTCCAGCTTTTTCATACTGAGGATCTTCATGATTATTTTGGCATTGACCTCAATGTCTTCTGCCAGAAGTATCCTCTTTCCTACAAACGAAGTCTCATCCTTTTTCTTAGCGGTTACAGTTTCCTGAGCTTTTTCTTCCTCCACCCGCTCTGAGTCTGCCAGTGTCACAGATACCACAAACTCTGTGCCCTCGTCCTTTTTACTGCTGACGGTTATCTCGCCGTTTAGCATATCAACAATATTCTTGGTAATAGCCATTCCAAGGCCTGTGCTTCCATATTTACTGGTACTGGAATCATCCTCCCGGGAAAAGGCATCAAAAATTCGCGGCAAAAAAACCTCATCAATTCCCACGCCGGTGTCTTTCATGGAAAACTTAAGAAGACTGTTGCCATTAAAATGAGTGGCTCTCATAACCGTGAAAATAACATCACCTCCGGGAGGCGTGAACTTCACGGAATTGCCCAGGATATTTATGATTATCTGCTCAAGCTTCATGGCATCGCCAATGTAATAGCGGTCAATATCGCCGATTATCTCCGACTTGTAATTAAGCCCCTTATCCCTGCACTGACTGCCTATTATGGTATCAATCTGATCAAAAAGCTTACCTAACGAAAACTCTTCATTCTTGATAGTCATCTGTCCAGATTCTATCCTGGACATATCAAGGATATCATTGATGATATTCAAAAGATGTTCCGCAGAGTCGCCTATCTGCCGGAGATAATCTCTTGTTTTATCTGAAATATCAGGGTCATCCAGCGCAATCTTATCGATACCTATAATAGCGTTCATAGGCGTTCTGATCTCATGACTCATACTGGATAAAAAAGCAGTTTTCGCTTTACTTGCCTGCTGCGCGACACTGAGAGCGTCGCTTAGAGCCTGACTATGCTCCATGGTCCTTCGCATCTCAGCATCCACATCGGTAAAGCCAACGCCAAGGGAATGAACCATGTGATCCTCTCTGTCCTCAACCCTTCTTACGCCTGCCATACGGATCATCTCATAGGATTCCCTGCCGTTTTTAATGCTGAGATACCTGTAAGCAATAAGCGACTCCTTAGTAAGTCTCTTTCTGATATTTTCAGGATCAATGAATTCCAAAAATTCATCCCTGTACTGCTCTGTCACATGCTCATGAGCATATTTTTCGAAGGTATCGCTAAAAACAAAGGTCTCTCCTTCTTTTAAGCCGTTCTCCAACCTGGAATGAGATCTGTAACAGGTACCCTTGTCCTGATCAAGATTTACATAATAAACACTCCAGTAATCGGAAGCCAGGGCCGTGATCATGTTGTTGGCCTGCCTCTGGGCATGATCCATATACTCTCTCAGGTGATCTCTGACTGAATGGATTTTTTTACCCAGCATCTGAATTTCATTCTGAGCATCACTGTCTGTCGTGCCTATTTCTCTCTTATCCTCCGAGATCGCAGCCCCGGACGAAGCAGCCAGCTCCTTTGTGATATCATCAACGTCATTAGCCAGGTCATTAAGGTCCGTCAAAAGTGTCTTGAAATATCTTCTTACATTTCTCATCACGAAGAATATTAGGAAAATACCAATGACCACAGTCAGCATAATATCTGCAAGAATAATACGGAAAAATCCCGCAATCTGCTCATCATACCAGGTGGCACTGAAATCCACCGCAACCACAACGGCCACATTTCCGTCAGAATCAAAAACAGGACTGTAAGCACTGTAAAACTTTCCCCAGTCATCCTCATAGGGATCCATATCCACGGAAGCTACGCCCTTACTTGCACTGTAAAGGGCATCCGTATAAACGATGGGTGATCCGAATTCTCCCGGATCCTCTTCTGCGGGATCAATGGAAAAAACAAATTCTTTTTCTCCAACCTGCTTAATACAATAAATGTATTTAAGCTCCATATTGTTTTGGAAAGCCCTAAGCTTATCCATCTCTCTTTCATAGGCTTCCGTCCCCTCGTCTTCAGCCTTAAAGGAACCGACAACATCTCCATCAAGCATGGACGCAGCAGTATTGGACATATCCATCATTCTGCTGTTTATAAGAGTTTTGATAGCCCTCTGGGACTGCATTGTCAGAGAGACTCCCAAAAAAACATCTGCCACAAGCAAAAATGACGATACGCCTACGATTATTTGTGTTGTAAGGCTTAGTTTCCTGGTTTTCATAAGCTGGCGTTCTCCGTTGTAAGAACCTCATTTAAAGTAGCGATCAGTTTACTTATATCGATAGGCTTGGCGATATGCCTGTTCATGCCGGCATCCCGGGCAGCCTCTATGTCCTCTTTAAAAGCATTGGCTGTCATGGCGATAATCGGAATCTCAGATATTTCCTTATCTTCCATAGCGCGAATAGCCTTCGTTGCTTCATATCCGTTCATAACAGGCATCTGCACATCCATTAAAATAGCCTGAAAATATCCTGCTTCAGAAGCCTTCACCCTGTCTACGGCTTCCGCTCCGTTTTCCGCATGCTCTACCATAAAACCGAATTTCTTAAGAATGCGACAGGCAATCTCTCTGTTTACAGGCTGATCATCCACCACCAAAAGGCGAATAGTAGTGTAGTCAAGCTTTGCCATATTAGCGGCTGCATCCTCTTCTTCCCTGATTGTTTCTTCATCCACCGTGGCAAAGCTGACTTCTACGATAAACTCCGTACCTTCACCCTTTTTGGAGTTAACAGTAATCGTGCCATCCATGAGATCCACAATACTCTTGGCAATAGCCATTCCAAGACCTGTACCCTGAATGCCCGTTACATCCTTATCTCTCTCGTATGCCACGAAAACTTTTTTTACAAACTCAGGGCTCATGCCCATTCCGGAATCCTTGACACTGATCCTGTAAAAAGCTCTGCTGGTCTCCTCCGACAGCTGCGTAAGAGTTACCCGTACACTTCCGCCCTCAGGAGTGAATTTGCAGGCATTACTAATAAGATTCAGCAGCACCCTGTTAAGTCTGTTGGAATCGCACATAACGTAGCGGTTCTTAAGGTTCACACAGAATACCGTGTAATCAATATCCTTAAGCTTCATCTGATTCGAGAAAAGATCCCTGATATCATCCATGGATTTTTGCAGGTCAGTCTCCACAATATCAAGTTCCATCCTTCCGCTCTCTATGCGACTCATATCAAGAATATCGTTCACAAGAGCAAGCAGATGCTTACTTGATGCCTCGATCTTATCAAGATACTCAATGCCCTCAGACGGCATATTTTCAACATCCCTGGCAATTTCCGTATAGCCGATAATGGCATTCATGGGCGTTCTTATGTCATGGCTCATGTTAGACAAAAACGTAGTCTTCGCCTTGCTGTTTTCCTCAGCTCTTGCCTTTTGCACTTCAAGATTCCTCTCCCTGTGCATCATGGAATTGTATATTGAAAACATGATGAAAAGCGCAACGATTATAGTTACCATCTGCAGCATACTGTTGGTCTGCATGGAATCGTTCACTCTCTCAACCTGGGATGCCATGTAATCCTCTGACTCGATTATCTCATTCAGAGTCAGCGTAACTCCGTGGTTGGACAGCTCCGTCTCATTAAAGTTATCGATATTCACCAGCACCTCTGCCGTGGTCTCCTTTGTAGCCTCGCGGAACCATAGCATAGACAGGAAAAATACCAGAAACAGCAAAGAAATCCACACTACCGTGGACCTGCCAAAGCGCCTGTTTTCATCCTTCATATACACCTGACGGAATGCCAAAAAGCCCAGCATACTCCAGATAATGAGGATCAGGTAGGATTCTGTTGCAAGCTCGCTGACAGACCAAAAGCCAGGCACAAGGAAATACATTGTATATGCCAGGGAAATAAGAAAACCTAATAATCCCGTTATTTTCATGGGAAGATAGTTTTCCTTCTTTGCCGTCCTATAAGCAGACCAGGATGTGTAAGCGTATGCCACCGTGGCGCCGATTGTATTAACATCCACGATCCAGCCGATGGCTGTTCTTCCAAAAAGCGGAATCGGAATGGATATAAGGATAAGGATTACGAATACCTTTGATGGAACGCCCCTCTCGTTTAGACCTGCGAATCTTTCTCCAACTACCCTGTCCTTTGCCATGGAATAAACCAGCCTGCTGGCAGCGATAAGATTACCCACAAGTCCAGTCATAATGCCGCATACCGCAGCGATTCCAAGGATTGCAACACCCCTGCTGCCAAGATAAGTCTTTGCTGCATAAAAAGTAGGAAGCCCCTCAATTCCTGAAAACTTACCAAGATCGTTTATATAGGCTTTCCAGCTGATATAACCCTCAGGCAGCGCAGATGCTGCAATAAGCGCAAGAAGCGAATAAGCCAAAACGCCAGAAATCAGCGATATTATTATCACGGTTATGGACTTTTTCACATCAAAACGATATTCCTCTACAGAGTGGGAAATTGATTCAAAACCCACAAAAGCCCAGGGTGCCAACAAAACTATGCTTCCAACCTGCTTTACGAAGCCTGAGTCATTTGAAAACTGCGGAGTCATACCGGCTATGCTTTTACCACCTGTTGAAAAAATATATGCAGCGCAAAATACGATACCACCAAGCAAAAGTATCGCCATGATTATCTGGACTATGGCTGAAAATCTGCCGCCGTAAATGCACACCACACCAGCAGCCACAAGGACTGCAATGCTCAAAAGTATCTCGCCAAAATAAACCTCAAAGCCGGCCACATTGTAATGAAAACCATACTGAAAAAGACTTCCGAAAAGATTTCTGAAGATAATAGGAAGAGCCGTTACATTGGCCCAGACTATCGCAATATAAACGAGCATGAGAAACCATGTGCTGATAAAACCATGGTCATAGCCCATGGTGTTTTTGGTGTAGGAATAGGTGCCGCCGCAATCAGGATAGCGCTTCATCATGTAAAAATAATTAACGCCGATAAGCAGCATAACAAGACCGCCTATGGACATGCCGATCACGGTACCCACAGGACCTGCCATGGGAAGAAATGTTGTTCCCGGCATAACAAAAGAGCCCCAGCCAACGCTGCATCCAAAAGCCAGAGCCCAGGCGCCAACAAGCGTAAGATATTGCTTTAATTTCGCATTATCATTTCCCACTTTTAGTCCCACCAACAATCATTAAGTCATGTTCCCTGAAAGCGCCCCATTTCACAGGAAAGAGTGCAAATATCGCAAAACTCCGTATCGCTCCAGTTCTTCTCTATTCTGTCTGTAACTACCTTTATGTCCTGTCTGTCTGCCTTGGTAAGAGCTATCATCACCTGATTTTTGCTGTATCTTGTTACAACATCACTCTCTCGTAATAGTCCGCTCACCATTTCAGTGAAGGCATCTGTAACTTCCTCTTCGCTTACTTCACCGTCAGCCTCTAAGGAATATAACAGCACATGGGCAGCGGTTCTGTAATTGGAAACCACTCTGTTCAAATACCTGTAAACATGCTTAAACTGCTCAGGAGTCAGAACCATGGCACCCTTCTTGGGACTTCTCTCACCCATCAGCATCATTGCAGCAGACAATCCCTTTGCATTCTCATTTGCATTCTTGGAACTATCATCTTCCTCCACGAAAATCTTGTAGCCGTGTTTTCCATGCTGTTTTACGTCATATAGAGCCTTATCCGCCTTCTTAAAAAGTGTGAGGAAATCCTTGCCATCTGCAGGTGCAAATACGCAGCCAATGGACGCCCCAAGAGGTATCGTCATATCTTCGCCCATAAGCTCCTTTGCAGAGCGCACAATCTCCTCGTTTATATAGGCTGATTTTTCCCTGATGATCTCTTCTTTGTTGATGTTTTTACAATAGATGATGAATTCGTCTCCGCCCATTCTTCCTGCAATATCCGTGGAGCGAATGGCAGAACAGAGTATCTGCGCAAAGCGGATCAGAACCTTATCACCCATGTCATGACCATAGATATCGTTAACAGGCTTGAAGCTGTCCAGATCTATCATCATCAGGGCTCCACCGGTCTTTTTACAGATTTTTTCTATCTCATCCCGGGATGCTTTTTTATTCAAAAGGCCGGTCATGGGATCTGTGCCCACTTCCTGCTTAAGTCCTTTTATCTGTTCTAAATTGGTGAAAATATTGGATATGCGCTTTAAAAGAACGTCCGCCCTGAAGGGCTTTCTGATATAATCAAGCGCACCTATTGAAAAGCCTTTGCTTTCTGTCTCACCCTTCTTATCAGCTGTCATGAACATGAAAGGAATATTTATCCCCTTTTCCTCCTGAACAATCTGACGAAGCCTGAACCCGTCTATTTCAGGCATTCGAAGATCAGACAGAACAAGGTCCGGCGATTCGCTTTCGATGATATCGATGGCTTCATGTCCTGAAGATGCACAAATTGTATTGTATTCGCTTGATAAAATGTTGTCGGTCATACGAAGAGAGACTATTTCATCATCCACAATCAAAATCGTGTGATCCTTCATCATGATCTCCTTCTACATGCGCATAAATGCTGAAAAGTAAATACAAAAAAGCCTGTGCCACTACCATAAATCGTACCATATACGTTTTGCCTAAAAAGAAAAAAACATATAAAAAAATATTAAATATCTATATTTTTTTGTATAATTATATTATGTACGGAATTTTCTAAACAGATAAGGAGAGACCGCAATGACAATAGATTCACTCAGAGCTTTTGGAGCAAATGTTGACGAAGGTTTAGAGAGATGCATGGGCATGGAGGATTTCTATATTGAGATGATCGAGCTCGGCATTTCCGATGAGCGTTTTGAGGATCTTGGAACCTGTTTACAGGAAGAAAATCTTGACGGAGCCTTCGAAGCAGTTCATGCCCTGAAAGGTGTTATAGGAAATCTTTCGCTTACACCCCTGTATGAGACTATAAATGAGCTCACAGAGCACCTTAGAAGCAGAGATAAAATGGATTATAAGCCCCTTTACGACAAGCTTATAAGTCAGAGAAAAGCCATCCAGGATCTTGGCTGAGCCCTGCTTTTATTCACACAAAATATTACTGACATAAGAAAGATAGAAAAATGTTTTATTGTATTGTTAACCCATCTGCCAGATCAGGAAATGGCAAAAATATCTACAGCAAATTCGAAGAGAGATGTAAAAGTCTCGGAATTCCCTATAAAGTAGTATTCACAAAAGGACCGGGACACGCCATGAGTGTGGTGTCCCGCCTTACATCTGATACACATCACAAGCTTGACGGCCCCTTAAACATACTTGTTATGGGCGGCGATGGCACATTAAATGAAGTTATTTCAGGAATCGCGGATTTTGATAATGTCAGAATCGGCGTTATTCCTTTGGGCTCCGGTAATGATTTTGTAAGAGACATGGGCCTTCCAAAGCGCACAGACGAGCTTCTTGAGACCATACTTAAGGGAGAAGTGGTACGTCAGATAGATGTGGGTAATGTTCACTACAACAATATGACAAAGACCTTCTCAAGGCTCCATGATGATAGAATCGCTGAGGACAGACGCTTTGATGTAAGCTGCGGAATAGGCTTTGATGCCGCTGTATGCGAGGAAGCCCTCTCCTCCGGCACCAAGAATTTCCTTAACAAAATCGGTCTTGGCAAACTGACCTACGGCTCCATAGCAGTGAGACAGATTGTCAACGCCATGCAGCCTGCCTGCGACATAGAAACAGATGATGGCACCAAGGTTCACATCAACCACTTCATATTCGCTGCTGCCATGATCCATCACTATGAGGGAGGCGGTTTTAATTTCGCTCCCGACGCAGACCTCTCAGATGGCTATTTTGAGCTGGTTGCCGCCGGTGATATCAGCATGGCCCAGACCTTTAAGGTGCTTCCCATGGCCTACATCGGTAAACACTACGGCCAGAAGGGCATCCACCACATTAAAGCCAAGGAAATCAGGATAAAGACTGAGCTTCCCCTGTGGGTACACACAGACGGCGAGGTACTTCTTAAGTCCAGCGACATAACACTTACCTGCCATCAGAAAAAACTGAGTATGCTCATGTAAAATATAGTAAAAACGCCCTATTATTTATAATTATTTAATGATTTTTAGTCACTTTTATGTTTGAAAAATCCTCAGCTTTGTTCTATATTACTTCATAAAGGTAACATTTTGTAATATCTATACTTAATAAGGTGTTTTTTTAAATGAAAAAAAGTTTATCGAAGTACTTTGACAAGCCTTGGACCAAAGAGCGTCAGCTTGAAACTATCAAATGTACGATATTCGTTCTCATATATGCGGTTATTTATTTTGTCTGGTTCTTCCATTTGGAGAACACAAATGCAGTACACTACACAGAGATACATGCAGCACTTGATGACAAAATTCCGTTTTTAGAGATTTTTATAATTCCATATCTTGGTTGGTTTGCATATTGTGCCATATTCTTCGTAATGTTCCTGCTTATGTATGACATGGAAGATTTCTTCAAGAATGCAGCATTCCTCTTTACCGGAATGACAGCCTTTTTGATAATCTCATCATTATGGCCCAATATTCAGTATTTAAGACCTGTGGTAATGCCCAGAGATAACGTGTTTACAGCTATGATCTCTCATCTGTATATGACAGATACACCCACTAATCTCTGGCCCAGCATCCATGTGTACAATGCCATTGGAACACATATCGCGGTTGCTAATTCAAGCAGATATGGCAAAGGCATTAAGCGTTTCTCACTGGTATTTAGTATTCTGATCGTGCTCTCTACAATGTTTATCAAGCAGCACTCAGTAATCGATGTACTTGGCGGAGTCCTCTTTGCAATCGTTATGAACCTTGTGGTTTATAAGAGCGAGCTTATCGTTAACGCATACGCCCGTCATGAAGCTAAGCTTAAGACCTACAGAATGTAACAAAAAATTAACGCCGGCAGTTAAATGCCGGCGTTTTCATATTAATCTTTTCTTTTTATCAGTTGAAGTTATACAGTCTCTGAGCAAGCTTGTAACCTGCAAGAGTGATCTTCCTTCCGCCCTTACCCGGCAGATAAACGAATACACCCTCGATTCTGTATCTGAGCTTGCAGTAAAGAAGCAGGCTCTTTTTCTTGATATAATTCATGAGTTCTTTTCTCTTCTCGAGATTCTCACTGGTTCCCGAAGCAAGCATAAGTATGGTGGAGATCGCAGTAATGATCTCAAGATAGTTGAACATGTAATGATGACGTTTCCTGTTGGACTTGATCATTCCGATGTTCTCAACATAGTAGTCAACCATGAGCTTATTTACACGGATCTGCTGATCAATTCGAGAGATCATGATCTGCTGATTAACGGACTGATCTGATCTTCCGATGTAGTAATAGTAGAAGTTCACATCCAGATAGTACATGGTCTTAACAAAAGGAAGCGGATTAAATACATAGATGTTATCTACATAGAAGCAGTGCTCAGGGAGCTTAAGTCCGCAGTCCTTAAGAAGCTTTGTTCTGAAAATAACGGAATGCATAAGAAGATAATGTCCGATGGAAACCCTCTTTACATCATCCCAGGTGAAAAGCTCCTCGATAGGGAACATTCGGTTATATCTCATAACCTTGTGTCTCTGCTCGCCCTCTTTGTTATATACGAAATTGCTGATAAGAAGATCCAGTCTGTCATTACCGCCCACGAACTCCTCAAGGGTAGTAAGAATTTTCCTGTATGCGATCTCCTTTACCCAGTCATCACTGTCAACAACCTTAAAATACAAGCCTGTAGCATTCTCAAGTCCTGCGTTTACAGCTGAGCCGTGGCCGCCGTTGGGCTTGTGAATAGCCTTACAGATAGTAGGATATTTCTCGGCATATTCATCTGCTATCTTGGCAGTATCATCCTTTGAACCATCATCTACTATCAGAATCTCAACATCCTCTCCTCCAACAAGAAGGGACTCAATGCACTTCCTCATATAATCCTGCGAATTGTAACAAGGAATTGCAATACTAAGTAACTTCATCTTCTCCCATATCTCCTTATAAAAATTTCTCTATATTAACTGCGAAGTCTTGATACTTCAAATCTCTGCTTCGTAAGAAGGCACTCTCTAAGCTCGGCGCATCTCTCATCGGGATCATCCCCGGGGATCTCGGTGTCAATCGCCATAGCCATCACATCTATCATCTCGTTTGTGACAACGGGTCTTAAGAGGTTCAGCACTTCAAGTCTTGCAGCACATGTATCAGCGTCAAGGAAACGAACCACAAGAGGATTCATGCCAAAATCCTCAGCCTCTTCCTCAATGGTGCGATTCATGTAATTACTGTTAACAGCACCTTCATCGGGAGTAACCACGTTAGACTTCTTTTCAGGTTCTTCTTTTTTGCCCCAATCTATGAGACTCTTTTTCTCGGGCTCTTCCTTCTTTTCGGGAACGATCGCTTTGGCTTCCTCCTTCTTCACAGGCGCAGCCTTCTTCTCCTCCACATGATCCATGGTATCTGCGGTGTCGTCATGTCCCGGTGTAAAAAGCTCGAAACGCATTCTCTGATCTGCGTTTGGATATTTCTCGTGATCCACCTCTGAAACAAACTCTGAAAGAGGACGGGAATAAACCGTAAACTCTCCGTATAAAGCCTGATAGATTACGTACTCCTCACCGGTATCAGCATCCCTTGCGATGGTGATAACCTGATATTTCCCACCCTTAAAGTGTCTGTATAATTCCTGTGGTAATGGTTTTCTCATAAGTCCATTATTCCCCCTTTGCAATTAGCATTATACCATATAAACCGATTACTCTGTTCTCGATGATGCCTTAATAATGATCATCTCGATACTTATTGTATGGTCAAGTTTTCCTGATTTAACTGCTGCGTCGCTCTCAAGGCACATATCAAGAGAAGCCTTGATGCCGTCTCTCGTATAGCCCTTTACCCAGCCTATATATTTGGAAGCTATAAAAGGCGGCAAGGACAGCGCCGATGCTATGGCATTCTGCGGGCGTCCCATCTCCGTCATCTCTTTTGTAATAAGAAGCAGATTAAACTGTCTCGAAATCAGCGCCAGAATCTGCTCAGGAGCTGTCTTTAATGCGATCAGCTCGTAGTAGATATCCATGGCCTTTTTCTGGTTCTTCTGAACGATGGCATCCGTCATCTCGAATATCCTGCTGGTAAGCCAGTTAGCGCAGATAGCATCAATATCCGCCTCTGTGACCTCGTCCCTGTCAATGCAATAGCAGATAAGCTTCTCCATCTCGTTGGCCATATTGGACATATCGGTGCCCACGCGATTTATAAAATATGCGATAGCTCTTGGAGAGATTCGTTTTTTCTCTGCACCGAGTCTTGATACGATCCAGCGACCAAGCATCTGCTCGTCAGGAGTATCGCAGCTTATATCAAGGCCGATCTTATGGACTGCCTTGTACATATCTTTTCTCTTATCAACAGCTGATTCCACAAAGAGAAAAACTGTGGTCTCTGATGGGCTTTTCAGATAGTCGGCAAGCTCAGGGCATCCGCTTTTGAAAAAGCCACTGTTTTCAATAATTATAACTCTTCTCTCTGCAAAAAAAGGAAGGGTCTCTGCCATATCGATTATCTCAAGAGGATTAAGATTGGCGCCTTCGTAATGCTGAAGGTTCATCTTATCTCCGCCGCCAAGCAGCGCCTTTTCAAGCTTGTCCCTGTTCTGGAGCCTTAGATAAGCCTCATCTCCGTAAATCAGATAGCAGGGCTTAAAGCTTCCGTTTGCTATATCTTCATTAATCTGTCTTTGCTTTACGGGATAATCCGTCGTCTTCTTTGCAGCCATACTATAATCCTAATACCCTTGCTTCATTCTTACAACATGTTGTATTATAACATATCGGGAGGGTAAAAAAATGCTGAAACAGGTTTCTATTTATGCTGAAAACAAAAAAGGATGCTTCAAGACAATTACCGGTATCCTTAGAGAAAATGACATTAACATCTTAGGATCCGTTACCAATGATACAGCCGAGTTCGGAATCATTCGTATGGTAGTATCCGATCCCTATCGCTGCGTTGAGGTTCTCAAAGCCGCAGATTTTATCTGTAAGACCACTTCTGTTCTTGCTATTGAGTGCCCTGATGAAGTCGGTGCCTTTGACAAGATACTTAATTCTCTTTACGAGAGCAATATCAACGTAAATTACACATATCTGTCATTCAACCGCGAATCCGGTCTTCCTATTATGGTAATGCATACCGATGATGTCCACGCAGTTGAGAACATCCTTATCAATAAAGGTTATAACTGCATTGGTGAGAATTAAAAGGAAATATATAAGATAAAATTTAATTGATTTAAAGAAAAAACGCGAGCTCCCCAGCCCGCGTTTTTAGTTAGATAATATATTTAATTTTCATACCCGCTTTTTCCTGCTGCAATCAATCCGACTGCAAAAATCAAACAGATGGCAATTTCTACACAAATGATAAATTTATCATTATCGTCTCGCTGAGCTCCAAGTACCTCCGCATCCTCCTCCGAATTTTCAGAAGCAGAAGCATCCGCATCAGCGGTGGACTCATCATCGAGTTCCTCATATCTATTTGAATCTTCTGCAATCACCTCTGTATCCGCTGTAGCAGCATATACATTGTAATGCATATTCCCAGCGCCCAGCAGAATCATGACCAGAAGGATCATACCTGCGATAAAGCGTTTCATCTTAATCCACAAGTCCTTTCAATTATGTATTTTTATACCCTTATTATATAATATGGTTCACCTTTCGTTACTACGAAAAGTGAACCATTTTGTTCAAAACTCGTACTTGACAAAGTGCAAATTTTGCTGTATAGGATTCGATTATTTTACCTCTTGAAGATCAAGTGCATTAGTTCCAACTGCATATTTTCCTATTCCTGTGCTGTCAGAAACAGGGATTTCCACTGTAATTGACGAATTTGACTTAAGATATGTCTTTTCAAATCCAACGAGACTAAGATACGGCATCTGCTCATCGGGAAGTCTGTAGACCTGAATAAGCTCAGATCCGTCAATATCGCTCTTGTTTGTAAGAGTCAGCTTTACAATATGTCTTCCGGTATTATATGAAATATCGGAAATCTCAAACTCCGAATAGGATAGTCCATAGCCGAAGGGGAACTGTACGGGGATATTCTCCTTGCAGGTATGTCTGTAGCCTATGAAAAATCCTTCTCTGTAATGAACAAGCTCCTTATCGCCAAAGTCTCCAACAGATATTCCGGAGCAGTCCTCCTTCTTGCAATAGAAGGTCTCAGGAAGATGTCCGCTGGGTGATATATCACCTAAAATAACTTCAGCAAGAGCATTTCCGCCCTCCATACCGTTGTAGTACATATAAAGAAGTGCTTTACATTTTGAAAGCCATCTTGTCATATCGACGCATCCGCCGCCGACCATAACAACAACAGTGTCAGGACGCTTTTCAAGAAGCGCTTCCAAAAGTTCATTCTGCTCGTAGGGAAGATCCAAGTCTGCTCTGTCAACGCCCTCAGAATCAATATCATGATTCAGACCGCCCACAAAAATTACATGGTCATAATCTTCGCAAACATCTAGAACTTCATTGCGAAGCTTCTCTCTGTAGGCCTTGAGCTCTGCATCTGCTTTTTCCTTATCAGCTGTGCTGCCGCCGGAATTCTGAAGGCTGAGTGCCTGCCAGTTGGTGCCGCCTGCTTCCATTTCTACATTTAATGCGCTTGCATAGCCTCTCAGATAGTCGAACTTTGTGCTGCCTCCGACTCTTGCCTTTAATCCCATGAGAGGAGTTATCTCGTAGAGTGCCTTGATCTCAGCACTTCCTCCTGCATTGGAATGAGTGCGGTTAGCATTCTCGCCCACAACAAGTATCTTTTTATCCTTGATCAAAGGTCTGATGAGAGGAAGAGTATTGTCCTCATTTTTCAAAAGAACAACGCTCTCTCTTGCTATATCAAGCACATCCGCCCTTGCGGCAAAGCTGTTGTATGGAGCATCCTTTCTTATAAGTCTGTCCTCATCAAGCATGTTAAGGCGCAGCATCAGAATAAGGATATGTATTACCTTCTCATCAATAAGAGCTTCATCAATCTCGCCATCCTCAACCATCTTCTTAAGAGGATTAGCGAATTTGTATTCATCAAAATTATCCCTTACTGACATCTCACAGTCTATTGCTGCTTCTGCTGCCTTTTTTGTATCGTTGACAGCGCCCCAGTCAGATACCACAAAGCCCTCATAACCCCACTTTTCACGGAGGGTCTCGTTAAGCAGGAACTTACTCTCACTGCAAAGTTCGCCCTTTATTCTGTTGTAGGCACTCATCACACTGTAGGGATTTGCTGCATCGATGACATCCTTGAAAACCTTGAGATAAAGGTCATTTAAAACATCATCATCTATCTCTTCATCCACGCCAAGTCTTCCGCTCTCCTGATTATTCAGGGCAAAATGCTTAAGACATGCAGCAACGTCCCACTGCTGAATACCCTTTACATACTCAGAAGCAAGCTGCGATGTAAGGAACGGATCCTCACTGTAATACTCGAAATTTCTTCCGCAAAGAGGTGTCCTCTTCAAATTTATACCGGGAGCAAGGATTACATCCTTTCCTCTGCCCCTTGCTTCGGAACCAAGAACACTTCCTGCTCTCTCTGAAAGCTTTCTGTTCCAGGTAGCTGCGATGGCACTGTTGCAGGGAATGTAGGTAACATAGTCATCCGAATTGCCAACAGGTATCCACTGGCTCGGCTGAAAATCCGCGCGAACGCCGCAGGGACCATCCGACATTGTAAGAGGCGGAATGCCAAGGCGCTCTACTCCCTTTGTTCTAAAGAGCTCGTTGCCGTGGATCATTCCGATCTTTTCATCAAGTGTCAGCTCTTCAAGTATCTCTTCTGCTCTAAAACGCAGTGTCTGTATGCTGCCCTCCATAAATCTCCAATCTGCTGAACATGCATCAGCTGCACTTACTTCATAATCTTTATGATATGCACATCCTTAGGCGCGATCTTGTGCATACCTGCGCCAAATTCTATGCCATTAATTATTTCCATGCCCTCGTCGTGAAGCTCGTAGATACCCTCTGAATCGCCGTGATTCAGAATATAAATGACGATTGCGGTATCATCCTCTCTGCTGGTAACCTCTACGCCCTCTGATGCGTACATAAGTGAATGCACACCGGAGGAAGCAAGGACATCTGATAAAAATGCCGCTCTAAAGCTCTCATCTGATGAGGTTGCAATATAGTAGGCTTTTCCTTTTCCGAACTTATTACTGGTGACAACAGGCATTCCGTGATAGAAATCCTCCAGATATCCGTAGTCATCCTTCATCTTAGCGGTCTCCAGATGTATTAGATCACAGAGGATTCTTGCGGGATAACGCTGTCCGTGATAACTGAAGCTGTTGCACTTATCAGGTCCAAAGGAATCCGTCTCCTCTACCCAGATACCCAGAATATCGCGAAGCTTGCCGGGATAACCGCCTGTTATTACCAGGTCATTTTCCTGAACATAGCCGCTGAAAAATCCTGTCACGAAGGTTCCGCCGTTTTCCACAAAGCTTCTGATCCTCTCGTCAAGATCGCCCTTAACCATGTAAAGAACAGGTGCAATAACAACTCTGTATTTACTAAAGTCAGCATCCTGACCGATGATGTCCACATTGACATTCATGTTCCTGAGAGACTCGTAGTAATCACCAACCAGCTCTCTGTAAGCCAGGTCTTTGCTGGGGCCTGCAGAATACTCAACTGCCCACCAGTTATCCCAGTCAAACATGATCGCCACATCAGAATGAGTCCTCATGCCGATGGTGGCATTACCTATATCACGAAGCTCTTTTCCAAGAGCAGTTATCTCTCTGAAAACTCTGGTGTTCCCTGTTCCCACATGATCTATTACCGCGCCGTGATATTTCTCGCAGGCTCCGATACTTCTTCTCATTTGGAAAAAGAGAACACTGTCGGCACCATGTGCCATAGCCTGATAGCTCCAAAGTCTCATTACACCCGGTCTCTTAAGGGCATTGTAGGGCTGCCAGTTAGTTACGCTGGGAGTCTGCTCCATAAGTGCGAAAGGCGCACCGTCTCCGCAGCCTCTCATAAGATCGTGGCTCATGGCAATTCTTGCAGGTGAATCCGAAGGTCCGGGGTAATTGTCCCAGGATACGAAATCCATCTCTTTTGCCCACTTCTGATAATCAAGGGGCTTAAAGAATGCCATGAGATTGGTGGTTACGTTGGCATCGGGAATGATCTCCTTGATGGCATCTCTCTCAAGCTTGTAGCAATCAAGGATAGCATCAGACATAAATCTCTTGTAATCGATGGAGATTCCCTGAAAATCAGTGTGTGCTCTTCCCATGAATTCGAACTCCTCAGAGAGCTCGTTGGGCGCAACAATCTCATCAAAGTCATAGAAGGTATGTCCCCAGAATGAGGTATTCCATGCTTTGTTCACATCATAGATAGTCTTATATCTGTCGGAAACCCAGTTCCTGAACGCATTCTCACAGTTCTCGCAATAGCACTCGCCGCCGAACTCGTTTGAGATATGCCACGCTATTATATTTCTCTGATGCTGATAGTGCTCAGCAAGCTTGGTTGCCAGCCTATGCGCATACTTTTTATATGTGGGACTTGAAGGACACGAATTGTGGCGACCGCCGAACTTACGCTTTCTGCCCTTATAATCGACTCTAAGAATATCAGGGTGTCTCTTAGCCATCCACGCGGGATGTGCTCCTGTAGACGTAGCCATGATAATATTCATATCATTTTCAGTGACAAGCTTAACTATCTTATCCAGCTTGTCGAAGTTGTACTCATCCTCTGAAGGCTGCAGAGCTGCCCATGAAAAAACGTTCAGCGTAACGGTATCAATACCCGCCTGCTTGAACAGCTTCATGTCCTCCTCCCAAACATCCTCCGGCCACTGCTCCGGATTGTAGTCACCTCCATAAGGAATTTTGTTTATTTTTTCGTTCCAGCTCATGCCCCCTCCTTGTTTTGCGTATAGCCCATTTTGTTATATTTTATCACAGCTGCGGGGTATTGAGAGGGCATTAAATCCTTAATTTTCAATAAAAACCATTATTTTTGCAGGATTTAACTGTTCTGACCGTTGTAGTGAGGAAGCCTTGTCAGTACAAAGAAGGTTATTACAGTTCCTTTTCGTAGCAAAGAAAATCCTGATCGTACATGAAGCATTCCCCCACCACGTTAAAGCCAAAGTGGGAATAGCACGAAATGGCTTTTTTATTTTCTTTGTTTACAAGGAAATGAATACTCTTGTAACCGCGCTCCTTAAGAGTTTTCATGCCATGGGCGATGAGCTGTCTGCCGATACCCTTACTTTGAAGCGATGGGGAAACCGCAACCCTTGCAAGCTCTCCGCCGGGGAATATGCTCTTATCCCAGCAGTCAAGGCTGTCCACAGCTTCATCCTCTTCAAGTGATATTGCAGCTACGACCTTTTCATTTTCTTTTACTACGAATAAAGCATCTCGGGACAGGTCGAAGTCAATGGTCTCATCTGATGGATAATCCTCATCCCAAAAACAAAACTCCCTGCCCTTTTGCTCATTGTATAAATCCATTACCTGTTTTCTGTCATTCTCAGTAGCTAAAACTATTTCCAAAACTTTTCCCCATTTCTAAATTCTATATGTTCTGGATAATCCACTCTCCCTTTTTGTTGGATCCAATTCGCCTGATGATATTTCTATCAGCCAGTTCTCCAAGCTTCCTTTTTACTGTAGAATCAGAACAGTCTAATAATTCAGCCATTTTGCCCCTTGTAATGCCTGGATTATCTCTGAGAATTTCAAGTATTTGTTTAGATTTTTCATCTATATCCAGTGATTTTATTGGGTCATTTATTGGGTCATTTATCGGGTCATCGTGACCCAATAAAAATTTTCCGCTAATATGCATTTCTCTGTTATGAAGCTCATTTTTCTCATTTAACAACAGATTTCTGAAGAATTTCTCAAGAAACTCAGTGGTTTCGTATATACCTTTTTGGATGTTATTGTAATTAGCACGTACCAACGCATTTCTGAAATACCATGAATTCTCTGCAAATAAATCATTATCAGCTTCAAAACCAAGTTGGCGCAAATACTTAATGAAAAATACCGCTGTTGTCCTGGTATTTCCTTCTCCAAATACATGGATCTGCCAGAGCCTTGATACAAATACTGCCAGATGATGTATGACCTCTGTCATAGTTAGTCCATTATAGCGGAAATCTCTCTCCTGCCCCAAATCATAATCTAGTGTTGCCCGAAGATTCGAAGCTCCACCATAAGAAACACTATCTCCATCAAGAACCCATTCTTTCTTTGAGATATTATAATCCCTCAGTTTTCCGGCATGAGAGTATATCCCCTGAAACAGCTCTTTATGAATTGATAGATATTCCGCAGGTGAAAAAACAAAAGCATTGGATGAAAGGAGCTTTGCAATTCTGGCTGAAACTTTATCGGCTTCCTCTGTACCATGCTCAACATGACCCTCTTTACTCTCATAGTAGCTGTTAATAAGCTCTCCTGCTTCGTCAACTGAGATTTCGCCATCAATATTCTTCTTGGCAGTCTCATACAAATATTCTGATGGTTTCAATCCATCAACATCTTGCAAGCCAATAGCTGCAGACCACGCCTGCCCAAGCTCCTTGCGAGTCGGAGGTAAATTTTTTATATATTCGTCAAATGGATCTTTTTTAATATCCTTCAACTTATTCTCCCTCTGAAAAATCATCTTCTCTTCTGTATTTCAAAACTTCTTTCTTAACAATTCCTTACTATTTTATCATATTCACAGAATAAATATGCGTTCTTCCCTGTCTTTAGCTAGAGGTCAAATATTGTTTTCCCCGATTTCCCAGAACTTTTTCACAATTTCATCACATAACTTTAAAGTTCAATAAAGTTCGCGAATTATTATAAATACATCAAGAGGCACACAAGACCTCTTGCCCCCTATCTACGATCCGCTAGCGGACGTAGAACACTCATCCCCCAAGGATGAACACCCCTCATGACACTTTTCTTCATAACACTGGCCGGTAACCCTTATAAAGAACTACCGGCATCCCTCATTTTTATCATTTACAGGTTAGAAAAAATCACTTCCATGCTTAAATAGACTTAAGGGAGTTAGCGGATTTTCCATCACAAAGGTAAAAGCTCTTACGAACAAAAAGGTAGACGTCACATTCAAAAATGCAAGTGACGTTACAGATTATGAGATCAGATATTCAACTGACAAGAACTTCAGGAAAAACGTAAAGAGCTACTCCGCCTGGTCTAAATCCAAGAATGTCAAAGTAAAATAAATAAAATGAAAATGGAGAAAACCTGATATTTGTTAAGGCTTTCTCCATTTTTTTTGCTAAAAATCTCACTTTTTATAACTGATCTTTGCTTTTTTATTTGCTCGCTTTAAAGCCTTCTCTAGCTGCTTTGCAATCTTTGTGCCCTTTTTAGCCTTCTTAACTGTCATCTTGGAAAGCTTATTTGCGCCTTTGAAAGCATCTTTATGAACCTTAGTAAGATTCCTTGCATCGACAGTAAGCTGAGCGACCTTCTTGCCGGTAACTGCCTTCTTGGCTATCTCTGTTACGGGATATTCTTTACCTTCAACCTTAACTGTTGCGGGTATTGTAAGCTTCTTCTTGTTTTCTGCAGAAATAATTCGAACAGAAGAACCGTCAGCACTGGCCTGAACAGTTATACCACCTGAAATCTTCGCCTTTGCATTCGGTTTAAGACCTGTTTCTTCCGCCTGCTGTGTGTTTACGTTTTCGGAAGCTGCCTGATCACCGTTTCCGGCATTTTCAGACTGAGAGCCATTGCCATTATTACCGGACTGAGAGCCACTCTCCGAACTACCTGACTGAGAACCTCCTTCAGTTTTCTCCGGAAGATCTCCTTCCACTCTGATAGCAGTACCCTTGCCAAGCTCTTTTATTTTACACGACTGATCATTTATGTCACACCAGGAATAACCTTTTGGCGTTGGAAGCCCAATCACAGCATCAGAATTATTGACTATCTTCTCAATATTAGTGGTTCCATTAAATAATACACTTTTTACATTTGCACCTATGATAAGAGTGCTTACCACGCTTTCGTAGCTCCAATCGATCTTATAAAATCTAAACTCGCTGCTTCCATTTACAGTCATGCTACCATCAGCATTAATCACATAGGAGCATCCGTTAGATTCTCCTATAAATGGCGCTGTTTGTTTAAGATACCATTTTGTATTTCCAAAATAATTTTTTTTATCATTATCAGTAAGACTCTTAAAAAGCATATCAGACATCTCAATATCACTTAGTGAGTAGCAATCTCTAAAACAATTACCACCAAGACTCTTAACACTGGCAGGGATAACTATCCCCTGAAGGCTATGACAGCCGCAAAATGCATTATCACAGATTTTATCAAGTTCCAATGGCATTTCTACATCTGTAAGATTAGTACAGCCATAGAATGTACTGCTATTAATTTGGGAAAGCTTCCTTGGGAGCCTCACTTTTTTAAGACTGGTACAACCCTTAAAAGCATCACTCGGTACCTCACCTAGTGAATATGGTAATATTGCACTCTTAAGACTTGTACATTCAGAAAACGCACTATACCAAAGCATAACCAGGGAATCCGGAAAATTAATTTTCTCAAGACTTGTGCACTCTGAAAATGCAAATCTTCCAATCCATGTAACTGACTCCGGCACCTTTACTTCCTTAAGGCTGCTGCACCTTTGAAAGGCATTATACCCTATTCCGGTGAGAGTGCTAGGTAATTCCATCTCTTCTAATGCAGTATAATCAGAAAAACCATCTATCTCAGTAAGGCCTTCCCCAACCACAATTTTCTTAATCTGGTTTTTATAAACATTGTATTGCCTCTTATTTCCTACCTTGCCTGTTCCATTTATCACAAGTGTCCCATCATCATATAGACTCCAGGTAATATTGTCCTCTGTCAATCCGCAAACAAACTCTGCTGCCTGCACATCCTTTTTTCCAAAGGTCAGTGCAAGCACCATCAAAAATAATGAAAGCCAAACAAATTTCTTCTTATTCATTGTGTAACCCCTTCCTAAAACCTCTTCTATTTCACACCGATGCATCTATTCTCTGTTTAAATCTGAACTGATGCACCAAATACAATTATAACTCAATTTACAACTCATTACTTAAAAATTTAATCGAAGTTAATTTTTCACTTTACATAATCTAACGTATTCTACAGCGATATATTTCACAATTTCATCACATTACTTTAGTCTGCTTTTTATCGATTTCTATAATCATTCCGGCATCATTTTTTCCAATATTATATATTTAAAAAATCTCTACCATAAAATCTTTACTTAAAATCAATACAAATAGGATAACCATTTTCACTTTGAACAAGGCAGGCATCGATGCCATAGATCGCATGAAGACATTCTGTAGTAATAACGTCAGCGGGTCTTCCCTGACAGATTACACTGCCCTTTTTAAGGCCTATTATGTTGTCAGCAAACTTACAGGCCAGATTCAGCTCATGCAAGACCATGACAATGGTAGTGCCCTTCTCCTCATTAAGCTTTTTAAGGAGTGTGAGGATTTCAAGCTGATATGCCATGTCCAGATATGTGGTTGGCTCATCAAGTAAGATTATATCTGTATCCTGCGCTAAGGTCATGGCGATCCATGCTCTCTGGCGCTGACCTCCCGACAGGGTGCTGACTCCTCTGTTCTTGTAGTCAGTAAGTTCAGTTTTTTCGATGGCATCTTCAATAATGGAATTGTCTTCCTTGGACATTCCGCACATTGCAGACTGATAAGGATATCTTCCAAAGCCCACCAGCTCTTTTACAGTGATTGAGTCGGGACATTTGGGAGTCTGAGGAAGGATTGCCATTGTCTTTGCCAGATCCTTGTCCTTGTATTTTTTGATACCTTTATTGTTGATGTAGATTTCTCCATCAATCGGCTTTATCATTCTGCCCATGGATTTAAGAAGAGTGGATTTTCCGCATCCGTTTGCGCCGATGATGATAGATATCTTCCCCTTGGGGATATCAAGATTCATATCGTTAATAATGAGATTGTTGTCATAACCAACATCCAGATTTTTTACGGATATTGCAATATTGTCTGTCATATATTACACCACTAACTTTCTTTATTTTTCCAAACCAGATACAGGAAATATGGAACACCGATTACTGATACCGTAATTCCGGCAGGCAGTTCTATTGGCGAGAACAAATTTCTTGAAATGGCATCCGAAAAAATGAGAATTACCACTGCTATCATGGCTGATGCAGGAATAAATGCTTTGTGCCTGTTTCCTAAAAGCTTCTTTGCTATATGCGGAGCAACCAGCCCTAAGAAACCAATGTTTCCTGCAAACGCTGTAGCTGTTCCTGCCATTACTACTGATAAAATCAGAAGCCCTACTCTGGCCTTATCTACATTTAATCCAAGACCTGTACCAACTTCATCATTAAACTGCATCACATCCAGCTTTTTATTATTGTAGATTGCAATGATGAAAGTAATTACTATAATCGGAACAATAACCTTTACATAGGACCAGCCTGAGCCCCACAAAGAACCTGTGGTCCAGGTAAGGATTTTGTTGTATTCATTGTTTCCAAATCTAAATGTTCTAAAGCTGATAAAGGCGTTGATTCCGGCATTTACACCGATACCTGTAAGAAGCATCCTGGTGTTGGAAAAGCCTCCAAAGCATGACAACACATAGATAAAAACTGCTGAAATCACCGCACCTGTTATAGCAAACAGCGGAAGCATGTAAATGGAAAATTCTCCAAGCTCTGTGTAATAAGCTACTGTCTGATGCTCTACAAAAAGCACTGCTGCAAGTGCGGCGCCGGAATTGATTCCCATTACACCCGGGTCCGCCAGATCATTTTTAGTGATGGTCTGAAGGATTGCTCCCGATGTCGCAAGGCCCACAGCCACAAATATCGCCATGATGGTACGGGGCAATCTTATTGTCATTATGGCAATTCTCGCCATGTTTTCACCTTTGCCTAAAAGCACAGCAAAGATTTCCGATACATTTATCCGATAACTGCCCCAGTACATGGATAGCAGAAACGCTATAAGACACAGCAGAGCCAGAATAATAAATGTCAGTTTCTTTTTCATCCTTTGCTCCTTCCTGCCATGTATAAGAAAAATGGCACGCCCAGCAAGGATGTAAATATTCCTACAGGTATTTCGTAGGGGTCGTAAAGAGTGCGAGCCAGGATATCGGAAAATACCACAAGCACTGAGCCAAGCAAAAAGCTGTAAGGGATGATCTTGCGATAATCTTCACCGATTGTAAGTCTTACTATCTGAGGAACAATAAGACCTACAAATCCAATAGTGCGCCCCACTGCAACTGTCATGGCGCAAAGAGGGATCATCAACAGTAATGTGGAAAATCTGACCTTTTTAGGATTAGCTCCAAGTCCTGTAGCAACATCATCTCCAAGGCTAACTATATTTATTTTGGGTGAAAAAAATATAGCGATCACAAGGGCTATGATGCCTACCACCATTGCAAGTACAGCTTCACTCCAGCCTGCATTTCTGAATCCGCCGCCTACCCAAAAACCAATCATCTGAGACTGATTTGATAAAAGGCCAATGATATTTGTAATGGAAATCAAAAATGTACTAAGGGCAGTTCCGGCTAAAAGTAGTCTGGATACTGACATATTTGATGGATTATAAAGTGCAAAAATAATTACCACAAGACCTGTGACAAGTGCTCCTGCCAGAGATGCTCCAAGAGTTCCAAAGAGGGTGGCAGACTTTCCTAAGGCATAAAAAACAGCCACCACCAATGTAGCCCCCTGACTGATTCCAAGGAGGGATGGTTCTGCGATTGGATTTCTGGTAACACCCTGCATCAGGGCCCCGGAGAGTCCAAGGCTGCCTCCAACCATCACTGCTGCAATTGCTCTTGGCAAACGCACATCTCTTATTAACATATCTTCAAGGGAGCCTGAATATCTGAATAACGCATTTACAATATCATCTATTCCTATATCCATGCTTCCTTTTAAAACAGCAATTAGCACCCCGACTACAAGAGCCGGGATGCCTGCGGATAGAATTACTATTTCTCTAGTAATTTTTTTCATTCTAAATTCCCTAACATATCAGAAATTTCATCAAGCAACAATTCTCTTCCAATACAGCTATATCCCTGATTGAAGTATGGTGATGAAGGAAGGTCTACGACTTTACCGTTTACAACCGGATCAAGGCTGTTATAGATAGCATTTGAATCCATGTCTGCCTTATCATCGTCTGTTGCGATAGCAAAGATTACATCTGCTTCGATTGATGCTAATCCTTCGTAGGTAACTACCGGAAGGCTGATGTCATCCTGCTCCGGAAGACCTGCCGGTCTTGCAAGTCCCAGATCCTCATAAAGAACTGAACCGAAGCCTGCACCTGTAAATACGAAGAACTGACCACCACTTGCAAGGAATGAAAGATATGATGTGTCATCGCCAAACTTTTCCTTGATCTGATTTCCTACTTCTGTAGCCTTTGCTTCATAGTTTGACAGCCATGCATCTGCAGCATCTGTCTTACCAAAGATTTCTGCAATTGTGTAAATATCGTCCTTCCAGTTAAGAGCCTCAAGCTGAATCATTACTGTAGGTGCGATCGCTGAAAGCTGATCATAAAGCTTTTCCTGAACTGTTGAAATAATGATCAGGTCAGGGTTAAGATTCATAACATTTTCGATATCCATTGTATCCTGCATGCTATATCCTAAAATCTCAGCACCGGAAAGCTCCTCTTCAAGGTATGCCGGGAACTTTGTATAGTCGTAAGCATCACTGTTTGCTGTACCAACAACCTTATATCCAAGGATTGAAAGAATATCACTGTTTCCGCTTAAATCTACAATACGCTGCGGATTTGCAGGGATTTCCACCTCACCTCTTACATCTGTAACTGTAACAGTCTCAGCAGATGCTTCAGTTTCAGCTGCTGTTTCACTTTCAGCTACTGTTTCCTCAGCAGAGGCTGCTGTCTTATTGGGCTGTCCACATGCAGTAAGTGTAAGTGCCATAGCAGCTGTAAGCACAAGGCTAATTAACTTATTGATTTTCATATCTAATCTCCTGTAATGTCTATATTATGTCTATTAAATTGAATAAGTTGCAACTTATTTTGTTAGCAATATCTAACAAACATTTTCATATTATATATGCCAGCTTCGTTTTGTGCAACTATTTTTTATACAATTTTCAATTGTGTGATCAGATGGTTACATAGGTTCCCGCATGCAAAATCCTCGCGCGTGAGCGGTAATATAAACATCCAAAATATTCACGTAAAACTCAGCCGGGATCAGGGCAACCCCTGTATCATCCCCGGCAACAACAAGGTGATCCCCTGCTTTCACTTTTTATCTTTTAGACTTACCCGCTTTCTCTGTATTAACTATGATGATTCCAGCAACTACTAATAACAAAGAGATAAGCCCCGTTATGGAAAATGCTTCCCTGTTTTCTCCAAGGAAAATCGCAGATAAAAGAACGCCCATCACCGGGTTCATGAATCCAAGAATGGATATCCTGCTGACAGGGTTATGCTTTAACAAAATTCCCCACAGCGTGTAGGCTCCTGCGGAAATAAAGCCCATGTAAATAAGATTCAGCACACAGGAAATGCTTCCAAAAATAAGATGCCCGCCCATGGTAAAACCGATTATGAAAAGAACAGCTCCGCCAAGCATAAACTGATATCCGCTAAGGGCAACAGGGTTCTCTTTTCTTGAATAAATCTTGATACAGCAGGATGAAAGAGCATAGAAAATCGCAGCAAGGAGCATTGCACCTTCACCGGATAAAGAAACAGACTCCGCACCGTTAAAGGCACTAAGCCCTCCAAGTATCAGGAATATCCCCGCAAAGCCGGTGATGCATCCTGCAAATTTCCTAAGCGTGAATTTTTCAAAATGGAAAAGATACGCAGCAAGGAGTATAGCGAAAAAGTTCCCTGCAGCGTTGATGATAGAGCCCCGGACACCTGTGATATGTGCCAGCGCCATGAAAAAGAAAAAGTACTGTCCCACTGTCTGAAAAAGTGACAGTACAGCTATGCTTCCAAAGGAGTCCTGCCTTGGCAAAAGAAATCTCTTTGCAAGAAGCGACCCAAAGCCTATAGTCATTACCCCTGCAAGAAAAAATCTGGCCCCTGCCAGCATGATCCTGGATGCAGTATCATCAGGACCTATTCCAAAAAGCTGATATGCGATCTTGATGGCAGGCGTCGCACTCCCCCACAGAACGCAGCAAAAAAGCGCCGTCAAAAAGGTTATGGGGAACCACGCCCACATGGATTTTTTCTCTTTTTTCATACCTTAAAAACCTCCCGATGGATTCAGCATTTCTTTTTTGAAAGTGCTTTCGCGCATATAGAATCCATCAAATATACAAGCGTGATCACTGCGATAACAAGCCCCGCATATCCAATCAGATACCCCGGATTCCCCATAAATGATTCAAGAAAAGATAAGGGACTGTTTGCCACGGGATAATTCACAAAGAAAAAGTTGCATCCCGAAAGCTTATCAAAAACATATATGAACGGCGTTACGCAGCATAGAAACAGCAGTGGCCAGTGCATTCTTTTTATAGAAGGAATCACATATCCGTTAAGCCTTAGCGCCAGAGGATAGACGATCAGCATCCCATGCCACGCATAACTGTACAGATTCATAAAATTAAAAGCAGGATAATAAATCGTCCAGTCAGGAAAAATCAGCGCAGCCACAGAGCTTGGAAAAATCAAAATATACGATAGCTCCCCAAAGAAATCCTTTGCCCTCTGCCCCGGAAGATACTCCCTGAGAAGAAATATGAAAATCCCGATGCTGCAGATATGAAGCGGTAAATACCACAAACTAAACCTGCGAACAGAAACAAGAAATACATCCTTAAACAGTTCCATCCCCAGCATCAGGACAGGAATCCCCTTAAGTACTCTTCGCTGTCTGTCAGACTTCATGCGGCATATACAAAAGATAAGTACTCCCGCAACAAGCAGAGTGACAGCTGCGCTTATTATATGTACCTTTCCAAATAGCGGATATCCCAGTCCCGAAGGAATGTCATCCTGCTGCTTCCAAAAATATTCCAAGAAGAATATGACCTCCTAAAATGTCTTACTTACAAGTTTTCACAATTTCGTCACATTACTTTAAAGTTCAATTAAGGTTGGGGAATTATCATGAATACATCGAGAGGTTCACAGAACCTCTTGGCAACCCCCATCTACGATCCGCTAGCGGACGTAGAGAAACCTCATCCCCCCAAGGATGAACACCCCTCAAACACTTTTCTTCATAACACTGGCCGGTAGTACCCTAAAAAGGACTACCGGTCTTCCTCATTAATCAGACTTTGTTATCTAAATTCAGAAAAATAACTCCATATCATCATCTTCTTTTTCATCAACGGATTTTTTCTTTATAAAGTGAACAATTATCGCGCCAATACCAATGAAAACTGCAAGGCCTATAGCATAGACTATAGCTATGAAGGCTCCCACAATAGGTGTCTCAAAGTCACTACTGATTGTGTAATAGTAACAGGTCGTGTTTATGATGACTCCTATTTCCGATGATGCAAAAAGGATCAGTCCTGACAACAGGTAGTCTTTCATGCTCTCAGAAAGAAGAATATCCAAGATCAAAAATCCCAATATAATCATAGGCCTGACTGGACTTATACCAATCCCAAGCACACAGTCCCACAGGTAGAATAATCCAAGTGGTATGAGGTTAATTAACATGTAGATTTTCTTCATTTGTCAGAACCTTCTCCCAAATATCTCACTTCCTTGCCGCTTATCTCTCCTCATAGAGATTTGAGGAACATTGCAGATTTCCCCATAAAGCCCATCTGATCCTTTGCATCAAAATGTTCTATGGCAAAGTATCCGTCATAGCCGGACTCTACCAGCCTTGTAACCACTTCTTTTATTGGAATTCTTCCATCTCCAACGGGTATGGCTTCAGCTGATCTGTCCTTGCAGTGAACGTGCTTTATCCTTGGGAAAAACTTGTCGAATGCGAAAAGTACATCTTCATCATGCATGATAAAGTTACCGCAGTCGAAGGTAAATCCAATGCCGGGGCACCTATCGAGGAACCATGCAGCTCCGTTTATTCCTGACATCGGGGATGAGAAGTCATCGAAATCTTCAAAAAGAACAGTAATTCCCATATCCTTGCCCATGGCCACAGCCCTGTTCATACCTTCAGCCATACGCTTTACTTCATCATGAGAATCAAAGAAGGAATAAAGCTTCGCCTCATCCTTCATATACTCTTTTAATCTATCAACATCTTCACCTTCCAAAAAGCCTGGAACGATCATAATATTTGGCGCTGAAAGCTCCTTTGCCATATCAAGATGAGCCTTTATTTTCTCTGTCTCATCTGCTTTTCCCATATCATAAAATTCAAAAATACAGCTGACTGAAAGCCCTGCATTTTTAATCCTGACGGCTGCTTCTTCATCCTCCTGCAGGTGGCTTAGCCTGACTTCAAGCGCGTCAATACCGCATTCCTTCACATATTTAAGAATGCTGTCTATATCTTTCCCCGTCTGCTCCTGGGCCTCAACTATATGATCATAGAATACCGAAAGTTTCATCCTTTTATCTCCTCATTTTGCGGCAGTGACCTTACTATTCCATCCGGATTGCAATATCGAACTGCATTGACGATTATCCTTTGTATCTCAGGAATATAGTATGTGGGGCAAGTCTCATGCCCCGGCTGAAAATAAAATATCTTTCCTTTTCCTCTGGTAAAAGTGCATCCGCTCCTAAATACATATCCATTTGAAAACCATCCTGTGAACACAACATCATCAGGCTTCGGGATATCAAAGGACTCACCATACATCTCTTCTTCAGGGATATCTATACATTCCGGGAGCCCCTTTGCTATAGGATGCGTAGGCGCCGTGCACCAAAGCTTTTCAGACTCATCATGTTTCCATTTCAGCGTCATGGTAGTGCCCATAAGGAGCCGCAGCATTTTTGAATAATGCGCAGAATGGAGAGCTATAAGACCCATTCCGGATAAAACATGACGTTTAATCCTATCCGCAACCTCGTCTGAAAACTCATCCTGCAGAGCGTGACTCCAGTAGATTAGTACATCAGTATTATCAAGCACTTCCTCTGTCAGTCCGTGTTCCTCATCTATAAATGTCGCTGTTCTTACTTCAAAATCATCTTCCTTCGATAAGAAAGCTTTGATGCAGCCGTGTATTCCATCGGGATATACCTTCTTAACTACATCCAGCTCCTGTTCATGCTTATACTCATTCCATATCGTGACGCGTATCATCTATCTCTCCCTTAGCTCAATGCCTGATAACTTCCAATATCCGAAATGACATCTTTCGCAAGCCTACTTTCACTTTCCTTACTCTTTAACAGGCTCAAGGTATTCAATCTTTTTCCCATGTTCTCTTGCGTACTCAATCTCAGATCTGGTGCTGTCTCCAATGTAGCCGCCTACATTGATTACAAAAATACCATCTGCCATATCTATCTTGCGCTTATGCATGTCATCCAGCATCTCCTTGGTCTTGGTAAGAGTGCCTTCGTCCATGTTTTCCCAGACTTCCTGATCGCCTGAATGACCAAAGAGACCTACACTGATGACAATATTGCCCTCAAGAGTAAGTCTCTTCTGCGCTTCCATAAATTCGTCCTTAAAACGTGTGCTGCCGCATAATGTAATAACCGGATATTTGCCTGTCATTTTGTATGTCTCCTGATGATAAAAAATATTCGTAATTACATCATATCACTACATAGCCTGCACAGTTAGGATTATTTATAAAATCATATTCAATTATCAAAAATCCTCAAAGTCGTCCGGATCAAGACCTGCATCTTCCAGGGCATCCCAGCGCTCCTCAGGATCCATTAACTCCAGCTCATCTCTATCAAGCCTTGCCATATCAAGCTCGTCCTCAAGTTCATCTTCTTCATCTATATCAGTGTCCAGGTCATCAGAGAAAAGAGTGTCGTTAATAAATGCCCATTCTCCGCCATCAATATGTCCGTCACGGTTAAGGTCAAAGGGTGTGTTTCCAAAAATGTTGTCAAATGGTCCGTTCATGGGATTCTCCTTTTTGTCAAAAACTCTGCATATAGACAAGTTTATAAACCATTTATCAATAATCGATTATCATTTGTTTAAGAAAGTCTTCTTGATTGCAAGAACTATGGACTATTCCGGTGACCTGGACCGCTGCGTTTTCAATATCAATCCAGAAATATACCAGGTAGTTTCCTACATTTACTTTTCTTACTTCCTCTGTCCTCCATGGTTCTTCATCAACAAAAAAATATTTCTCCGGATTCACAGACAAGCTATTAATTTTCTCATCCACTAAATCAATAAAACTCTCTGCAGCATCAGGATTATTCAACACTATCGCTATATATCTCGCGATATTTCTTAATTGTTCCTCCGCCTGTGTAGTTAACCTTACTTCAAATACGTTCACCTAGTCCACTCCCTGATATCTTTTCTAATATCTGAAATGACATCTTTCGCGGGTCGGCTCTCATTATTCTTAGCCTGTGACAAACCATTTTCCATCATTTGGTCGAATTCTCTTGCAGTCATCTCTTCTCTACTTACAGGAGTAGTAGAAAGATCAAAAGAGAATGGAATTCCTCTTGTTCTGATTATCTTTTTATAAAGTGCATTAATAACTACAGAACTTGATATACCTAACTGACTGAGTATTTCCTCTGCTTCTTCTTTGACAGCCGGCTCTACTCGTGCCAATACGGTTGCTGTTTTATTTGCCATAACTATCACCTCTCTTTCTTAATTATATTCTATTGTATATCTAATAGTTATACAATAGTAAAGATGTCATTCTCAGCACATTGATGAAAAAGCACATTTTATATCACTTTTATTCACCATTAAGTAGCCAACACAAAAATGGTATACCTTACAAAGTCCAATAAAAACACCAGCTCAAAAAAGCGCATTTGCCTAAAACATAATAAATCTCTCCGTAAAACTGATTAAAAGTGGAAATCAGTACATTCAGACCGAATGAACTGCAGCTTTGATTGTTGCACTTTTGCTGCGTGGGATAATATAACAGAATCAGAAACTTTTGTAAACAGGATTTTGAAAAAAAGATTAATTACTTTTTTCATAATATAACTGAAAAAAAGGCTCAGCATATGCCAAGCCTTTTACGAAAATTAACTATCAGTACTAAAACTGTAATTACAATCTATCTAATTCTCTCATTTTATCTTCATAGATACTTTTAATCTTAGGAAACATTGGATCATTAGGGAAAGACAGCTCCGCCTTATTATATGCTTGCTGCATTTTACTAACCCAGGCATTAGCCAATGTTATCTCTGTATAATATGTGGAACCGGGTTTTCCCCACATAGTATTCTTAAGGCTCTTTTTACCAAATTCCACATTTATGCTGGCTGCAGCCATGAGAATAAACTCAGATATTTCTTCAACTGTATTTGGAATAGGAAATGCCTTAATATGTGATAGTTTTCTCTCAAACGTCTTGCTACCATAACCTCTTTCCATTACCTTGTCTAGCCCAAAAGCTTTCATATAATTTCCCATCAAGCCCTTTGCGCCAGAATCTTCATTAGCTTCAGCTTCAATTCTTGCTAATTCTTCTGCAAATTGCTTAACAGAATTTGCAACTCCCTTATTTGTTATCTGTGCACCACAGTATGGGCAAGTTGCATCCATCCGTCCAATTGAAGATCCACAATTAGGACACTTTACCATCGTTTCTTGTCTTGGCATTTCAGATGACTGATTGCTATTATCACCTTTTACGTTTCCAAGTGGAGTCCCACAACTAAAACAAAATTTAGCCCCTTCCGGTAATTGCTGTCCACAGTTCATACAAAAAGGCATTTTTTCTCCTCCTAACCTATTCTCCAGTAGTTATTAAACATTTCTCAAATACCCTTAATACTCTTTTCCTTCGTTTGCTTCCACAAAATCAATATAATATGGGTTCTCCCATTTCTCGCCATCAGTAGTTTGATATGATACTACTATCGCTCTAATTTTCTGAATGCTTGGGCTTGTTGAAACTTCATAACCACTATCATCACCGTATGACTGACCCTTTAACAGATTAACATTTGAGTATGTTACTTCCGTAATATAATCACCAGTCCCTATTCCATAAGGTTTCTGTATCTTAACAGGCAGGTTATTTTTATCCCAAGCAGCAAAAGCAACCACCGCTTCTGCTATTTTTTTATCCGAATTATTATAAATTATGGCCTGCATCATATCACCAGATGCTATGTACAAATCATCTTTTCTTAAAATACTTGTTTGGGAGACATATAAATCCTGTGTTTTTACCTTCTCATCAAGCTCAGAATTTGATAACATTGACTCTCCACTTTTTTGCCTAGCCAATTTTTGTTCAAATATTTTCTTTTTGGACTGATAAGTAGCTGCGTCAAAAACAGTCACATCAGAAAAGGTATATCCCCCATCCCCAGGAGTTGCATATGCTTCAAAACCATTTGAAACCTGCATTCCAAATCCATTCTTTCCCATTACCTCGCCAATAATATGATATTTGCCATCTTCTTCAACAATTATTGCATCCTCATAACTTCCAAATTCTGCTGAATCCGGGAATTTTAATAATTCAGCTACCTGAGGTTGAACATTAGTCCAAATCTGTTCCTTTACCTTAGCCTGATTTCCAGAACCTCCTGCACCACCACATGCTGTCAAAAGCATTGAACATAGAATAATTGTTGCAACTAGTCTTTTCATTTAATTACCTCCGCTAAATTTATTGTCTGTGTATTCCTTTACCAGCTTCGTAAAGGCATCATTGACTTTCCATTCAGTTCCATCAGTATAATGAACACTCACCACGTATGCCTCATATTGAGTAGCATTATCATAACCATATGTATTCCAATAAGAATTGCTCCCGTCAAACGTTCCATTTGGCTGTATTCTCTTTTGAGAAATACAATGCAAAATATTATCATCTCTAACGTACTTGTTTACAGGCTTTCCATAATTGTCATAACAATAAAAATCAATCTCAAAGGCATCGACAGTTTTATCGGATTCATTTTTACAGTTAACTGACAACTGATTGTCATTGATTGAATTCTTTGTCACAATAATTTTTGTGATCTTCAGAGGGCATTCAGCAAGGCATTTTTCAAAATCTTGCTCTGTTTGATTTCTCTCGCTTTCTAGTTGTTCTTCTCTATCTTTATCCTTTATTGAATATAACTCTTCTTTGAACTTTAACACTTCTTCAGAACAATCACCCTCGTAGTTTGAACTGATATTATTTAGAATATTTAAAGGCTGATCATATGGTTTTTCAACATTATTACTTATATTATTTTGGTAAAGAACCTGTGCTTTTGAGAAACTAAGTAAAGCATAGGAAGATTTATATGTTGCATCATTATCTACTACCTTTTGAAGGGCTTCAACAGCTTCATCATAGTTCCCTGTTTCGATTGCTTTCAGTCCTTTTTTATACAAAGAAGCGTTGGCGTTTAGGCCACATGAACAGGTTAGAGCCATAGTCAAAATCAAGCAAACAATAAGCGCAATACTATTCTTTTTTAGATATGCCATTTCCATTCCTCACGATTATTTTTGCATAACTTAATATTAATAATATCAACGAAGAATTAAACATCTATTAACGTCATATAAATAGTTTATTACTTTTCATCCGACAAAAAAAGACCATTCACATGACTATACTTTTTCATGTAAATGGTCTTCTCAATTAACTTACATATTCTTTTCGCCCTGCATACTTTCGTTATATAAATTGGACATTCTATTTGATTCAATAGTGTCCAGAATTCTAGCAGGTGAACGATATTCTTTACCACCATTTTTCTTTATTATTTCTAAAACCTGTGAACAATTACACATTTTGCCTCCATTCATGCAACTCTGAAAGTATCAGTTGTAATTTACTATTTAATTCTCTGTATGATAAAGTTATTCCTATTTCACATTATATCATTCATTATTAAATCAAGAAATTTCGGACAAAAAATACACTATTGACACATTATTGATAATTAATAATGGCTATTTAGTTCATCTTTTGCTACAATTGATAAAGGTTAATATACGCTCTGTACTAATCCCAGCATAAAAATTGATGCTCTTTAATTATTCCGCCGCATTCGGGACAAATGATTTTTTCCTGTCTTAGTTCTTTTATAAATTCATCAATAATTTCAGCCTTGCTTCCGCATTTTGAACAATGATGATCGTATTTCTCATAAAAGACATATCTTTTGATTTCTATGATCGACCTAACCATATCTTCCGGCAGGCTCGTGAATTTAGAATCTCCTCGATTAATCCCATCCATTAATGTTTGTCTTTTTTGTTCAATTTCCGGATCAGGTATCATAAGGTTCAAATCATACACCGGTTCGAGATTCCCGCACTTAGTGCACCGAGAAACTACACTCTCGCAGGAGATTGATCCATCCGGATGTTCCTCAAAGAATTTTCTTCCCTGCTCGCCATAGTGGCCTTTCTTCATGTTTTCTATTTCATCTTTTACTAACTGGGGATAGAACATTCCTGATCCAAGTGATGCATTTAATGTATATCCGCATTTTTCACATTTACAAATATATCCTCTGCCCATATTTATCCCTCCATCTGATACTCACATGATACATCCCGATGTGTACCATAAGTGGGCTGTATCCACGAACATGCGTGCACAAAAAATAACCGCCCATTGTCCTGCCAGACTGAGCGGTTATTTCATAATCGACTTATAAAACAGGGCTAACCGTCTATCGGTAGCACCTTTTGTTATATAACCAAGTATTTTGGTCAGTATATCTCTATCCTCACTCTTCATATAAGAGAACACCCTCCTCCTGAATTTTCGACAAAAAATTCTTATCTTCTATGCTTGTCGTTACAACGTCTACATGACATCCAAGACTTTTCTCAAGCTCTTCGACAAACATAAAGTACCTAATCAAACTTTGGACCTGTCCCTTATCAATAATGATATCAACATCACTCTCATCATTGGCTTCACCACGGGCATAAGATCCAAATATCGTCATACTCTTTATTCCGTAACTTATTGCTATAGGAATAGTTTTTTCTTTGATTTCATCTAACGTATAACACATAGTTTTAACCTCATCTTAGTTATAGCTATTTATTAGATAAGTATCTTTCCACTTTGCTGAACTATTTCAGCTTTATTGTCAGTTGCGTAAGTTTAAATGTATTTATTTAAATTTTATTCTACATTGAGTACAGTTTCAATTAAAACAGCTCTAATAGTCCGTCAAATATATAGCAATACTGATCTGCGTCCATGAGTCCATTTTGTCGATATCTGTCACTTTTGCTTTTAGCAGTTTTCCTGCATCCATGAGTCTGGCGAAAACAACGTTGTCTTTCATGGGAACATAGCCCAGTTTTTTCTTTTCATGGTTAAGGACAAGGATAGCGTTCTCCAAACACTCTTACGTATTCACGGTCATAGCTGAGGGCATCTTTTCTTAGTTTGTCTCTTTTGTTAATGAGCGCCTCGTATAGTGAGTAGGATGATTTTTTTACTTCTTCGATAGTGTTCATGGTACATTCCTCCATCTGATACTCACATGATACATCCCGATGTGTACCATAAGCGGCCGTATCCACGAACATGTGTGCATAAAAAATAACCGCCCTTAGCCTGTGATACTAAGAACGGTTATCTCTTGCTTATGCTCACCATCAGTGACCTTATAGCAGTGATTGCGCTATGTGCGACTTTCTTTATTCTTGGTTACATGTTTGGAAAGCATGACGCTAGGACACAAAAATAACCGCTCAGCCTGCAACTTTTTGCGGTTATTAAGTAACTACCAAAATCATTTCGGGCTAGCCGTCTATCGGTAGCGCCTTTTGATATTTATATACTATCATTTCAACTCGTTATCGTAAACCCAAATTCTAAGTTGTTTTATCATTGCCTTATTTTTCTGTTTTATAAATCGCCACAGCTCATTTATCTACCATATATCTGGCGAAATATAAGCATATTTTGCTTCATAAATCGCCAAAGCCTACAAGTCAAACTAATTACCTTCCATGCAATAAGAATCTATAGTGCCTTTTTCACCATCACAACTTCTTCATTCCGGTATTCAATTTCAAAGCCATTCTTCAGAAAGAGCTTATATGAAGGATTATCAGCAGCGATATCGTCATGTAATATTGAAATACCATTTTCTTTTGCTGCCTGGCACAGTAGCTTTATGCCCTCGGAACCGTACCCTTGATTTCTGTATTTTGCCAGGATGATCACATCACAAATGTATATATCTCTTGGCTCATCATAGTGGTACGCAATCTCGCCGACATATTCTTTTTCTTCATTTTGCAGATAACGATAAAATCTATCTTTTCCGGAATTTCTTACCCATGCATCATACCAGGAATTCCACTTCTCTTTGGGAAATGGAATGGTTCCACCCCACTTGGCGTTATAGGACATGGTTTCTTCATCAGCCATAAGGCTTTCTCTAAAAGACATTTCTTCTAATTCAGGTTTTATGAGTTCTAGCATTTTGTCTCATCTCCAATACCCATATTAAAGACATTAGCCACGCTCAAATACAACGCTTCCTCCCTCTGTGGGATGATCCATGTAAACTACATCTTTTGCAGATGATGCGTATGAAGCGATGTTTTTAATTACCATCAAATCTCCACAGGCAGAGGCTGATCCGATTATTCCAAAAAGCATTACCCAAAAATTACCTCCGGCAATGCCAACTACTATGGGAATTATGCCAAGAATTATAAGGGGCATCACTGCACCGAAAATGTAATTTCCTTTTGTCAGTGGTGTCGAGCATGTGCAGTAAGGATTCATAGTGCTGGCAGCATATCCGAATTCGATATCCTTGAACTTCTTTTTGGAAGCAATGCCCCAGCTAAGGCCGTGAAGAGCCTCATGGACCAGTATAGATATTAAGTATGCTCCCATAGTGATGAACATTTCGGATATGTGAAGCTTCGGAATCGGATTTAGTACAAAATACAGAACAAATGAAATCACCGTAAGCGGAATGAGCAAAAGTACCATGTTTTTATTTGCCTCATTCAAATCTATGGTCAGATCTTTGCGCGTATAGTTCTGCTGCGTCATTTCATCAGAAAGAATCTCGAATTTTTCAAGTCTCTTCTTTTCAGCGTCAGTGAGAACTCTTTCCTTTTTCTCTGCGTTATCTTTTCCCATACCAAAATCCTCCAAGTAATAAATATAGTCCTTGGATACTATACCATATTTAATACTCCCTCGTCCTGTCCAAAAAGGCCTTCACAGGATCATATCCTGCAAAGGCCTTTGATTTATATCTATTCTATTTGGCAGTTTTTCTTATGAATCAAAAATCAATATCAGTCCTTGAAGAACTTCATCTCTTCATTGAGCTGATCTGCTGATCGCTGTTACCCTGTTTAACATCCTCTGCTGCCTGAACTGCTGCCTCACCTGCTCTCGCAGCCTCGATTTTAATCAAATTTTAATATTTGATATCTGTGGTACTGATTCTAGCAGGTATCTGGTATACTCGTTCTGTGGATTTCTATATATCTGATTAGAGGTTGCCATCTCACAGATATGACCATTTTTCATGACACAGACTCTGTCGGCAATAAAGCTGACTACTGCCAGGTCATGGCTTATGAAAAGACAGGTAAGTCCCATCTGTTTTTTTAACGATTTAAGAAGATTCAGTATCTGGGCCTGAACGCATACATCCAGAGCCGACACGGATTCATCACAGATAAGGAGTTTTGGATTAAGAGCTATTGCTCTTGCGATGCCTATACGCTGACGCTGTCCTCCGGAGAACTGGTGAGGGTAACGGTCCAGGCAGTCCTCTTTTAAATCCACAAGGTCAAGGAGTTCCACAATCCGCTCATCCATTTTGCTTCTTGAATCATAGGCATTCCATGCTACAAGAGGCTCTGCGATGATATCCCTGATTTTCATGCGAGGATCAAGTGATGATGCTGGATCCTGGAAAACCATCTGCATCTGCCTTCTATAGGGTCTCATTTTTTTCTCAGTAAGACCTGATATCTCATTTCCTTCAAAATATATGCTGCCTTCATCTGCGTTTATCATTCGCATAAGCATTCTTGCAAGGGTGCTTTTTCCGCAGCCAGATTCGCCAACAAGAGCCAGCGTTTCGCCCTTATAGATTTCGAGACTCACATCATTTACGGCGTTTACTTTGTTTTTCATGCCGACGCGGAAGCTCTTTTTCAAATGGGAAGCAGCTAAAATAACCTGATTATCCATTTAGGCCTCCTTTCCTGCTGATGCGAATGCGTAGTCACTTGCAGCAGAGTTATTTGCAGATGTAGCCGTATACCCGACATTTACCGCATGGCAGCGAATGTAATGATTTTCTGCTACCTTTACAAGTGGTGCCTTATCAAAAAAGCACTTCTTTATATCGTCAGAGCACCTCAGGCAAAACTCACAACCTTTGAATTTTTCCTTATTCACAGGAATGTTGCCGGGAATTGTCACTAAGAATTCCGGATTATCTCCCATTCTGGGAATAGATGACAAAAGTCCCCTTGTATAGGGATGCATTGGATTTCTGAAAAGCTCCTTTGTGGGAGCCTGCTCCATTATGGAACCAAGATACATAACATAGACATAGTCGCAGACCGCAGAAACTACGCCCATGTTATGGGTTATAAGCAGCGCACTCATAGTGTAGGTTTCGCACATATTTTGGATCAGCTTAAGTATCTGCGCCTGTGTGGTGACATCAAGGGCAGTTGTGGGCTCATCCGCGATAAGAAGCCTTGGCGAGCCAATCATTGCCATAGCTATCATAACTCTTTGACGCATGCCGCCTGAAAGCTCGTGGGGATAGGCTTTGTAACGAAGGTCAGGCTCCGGTATGCCAACTGCGTCAAGCATTTCAATAACGCGAGTCTTTGCCTTTTCCTTGCTTTTTTCAAGCTTATGTATCATAAGCACTTCCCTTATCTGGTCGCCAACGCTCATCATCGGATTAAGTGATGTCATTGGCTCTTGGAAGATCATTGCTATGTCGGTTCCGCAGAGCTTTCTAATCTCTTTTTCCTTCATAGGAGCAAGGTCAATCGACTCCCCTGAAGTCCAATGCCACAACATAGTCCCGCCTGTTAATTTGGCAAAAGAAGGCAGAATGTGATTAATGGACTTAGCGGTCATGCTTTTTCCGCAGCCTGACTCACCCACAAGGCCTACTATTCCCCTTCGTGGAATCTCGATATCAATGCCCTTTACTACAGGCATCAACTCTTTTCCCTGTTTAATTGACACTGTGAGATTACTGATCTCCAATAATTTATCTTCATTCATTGCTCAATATTTTGTCTTGGGATCAAGGATATCCCTAAGCGCATCTCCCAAATAGTTGAAAACCAAAACGAGAATCATTATCATTATCGATGGTGCAAGAGCAAGCCAGGGCATCTGGAAAAGCAGAGCCTTGGACTGATTTACCATAAGTCCCAGAGAAACTTCCGGGGGCTGAATGCCTATGCCAAGAAAACTCAATGCACTTTCTGAAAGGATTGAAGATGGCACATTAAGCGTAAAAAGAACAATCAGCGTAGGCATAAGATTCGGAAGAACATGTTTAATTATTATGGAAATTTTTCTTACGCCCATGGTCCTTGCTGCCTGTACGTATTCGTTTTCTATGATAGACATGGTAACTGAGCGGACAATTCTGGCTATACTGCCCCATTCCATGATTATGATTGAGATAAGTACCGATGTAAAAGAGCCGCCAAAGGTGTACATGATTGCCATTGCAAGAAGCATTCCGGGAAAAGCCAGTGTCACGTCTGCAAGCCACATAATGACAAGATCCGCTGCTTTTCCATAGTAAGCAGAAACTATTCCCATGACCATGCCTGCAAACACCGCAAGAGCAGTAGGAATGATGGCGATAAGAAGCGAAATTCTTGATCCGTATAGCATCCTTGCAAACACATCCCTGCCTAGCTCATCAGTCCCAAAAAGATGCCCGTTACCAGGCGCCTTTAGCCTGCTCAAAAGGTCCTGTCTCTCTGCCTCGTAAGGAGTCAAAAATGGCGCAAAAACTGCCATAAGAGCGATAATAAGGATGATTCCCACCGATATGACTGCTACTTTGTTGTGAAAAAAAGATTTTGCCATATTTACACTCTAAGCCTCGGATCCATGCACACGTTAACGATGTCCGAAATTATATTTCCAAGTGAGATAATAAGTGCCGAAAAAAGAACCGTCCCCTGAAGAAGCGGCATGTCTCTGGTCTCTACCGCTGACAAGGCCAGCTTACCAAGTCCTGCAATGCCAAAGACACTCTCCGTAATGACTGCTCCTGATAGCATACCTGATAGCTGCAGTGCAAGCATTGTAATAACGGGAACCATGGCATTTTTTAGGCCATGCCTGAATATCGCCTGTCTTGAAGTCAGGCCTTTTGCTCTTGCTGTATCAAGGTAAGATTCATTAAATTGTTCCATAAGACTTGATCTTGTAAGTCTCGCAACGCTGCCTGCACTGTTCCAGCCAAGGGCTATAGCAGGAAGCATCATGGACACAAGGGTTCCGTCATATACCAGCGGTAAAAGTGAGAATTTGAAATAAAAAAGATATTGCAAAAAAAGCGCCACCATAAAGACAGGCACGGAAACACCCAGGAGAGAAACTCCTCTGAAAAGATAGTCCGGCAGTCTGTCGTGATGAACAGCGGAAATAACTCCAACACCGATTCCAAAAAGCCACGCAAAGGCTGCAGCAAAAACAGTGAGCTTCACGGTGTAGGGGAAGGCCTGAAGAACCAGGCTAAGCACAGGCTGTTTCATGTAATAGCTTTGACCAAGGTCTCCCCTCAAAGCTCCCTGCAGGTATAAGAGGAACTGCTCAGGCACAGGCTTATCCAGATTCATGGATGCCGTCAGCCTTTCTATGGTCTCTTTATTAACATGTTCGTTTAATAGAACTGCGGCAGGGTTACCCGGAATGATCCTGAGTACCACGAATATCAATGCCATAACACCTAGCAAAACCAGGATAACCCCGACACATCGCCTTATAAAAACGCTCATTTACTTAAGTGTCACTCCCTTAAAATAGATATCGCTCCATCCTGCCCACTGAGGCACGAACTTTTCTACACGGTCACTTTTTACAAACAGATGCTTTAATGAAAACATGGGCACCCAGACAGCATCATCCTGAACGAGCTTTTTCTCAAGCGCGGCATATTCTGCTGCCCTTTCATCCGTATTTACGATTCCTCTGGCAGCAGCAACCCTGTCAATCGCACTATCATCTGCATAGTTATCGGACCTGACAACGGTATTATCCTTGCTTCCAAAGAAGGTATAAATTACGTTGTCCGGATCGTTGTAGTCCAGAATCCAGATTGCAAGGAACGATGGCATATCGCCACTGTTTCTTGCTTCCAGCCAACTTGCATGGTCGTAGTTCTTGATATTAGCAGATATTCCCACATCACTAAGGTTCTGTGCAATTATCTGTATTACATTTTTAACTGAATCTGCTGCACCTGAATCCAGTGAAAGCTCCATTTCAAAGCCGTCACTATAGCCTGCCTGCGCAAGAAGTTCCCTGGCACCATCAGGATCATAATTAAGCCATCCCTGATTGCCGTTACTGTAGTAGAGACAACCTTCAGGATATATACCATCTTCAAGCTTGCCATCGCCGCTATATATTGAATCCAGAATTGCCTGACGGTTAATCGCCATCTGTATAGCCTTTCTTACCTTAACGTCTCCGAGAGGTTCTATTTTTTCATTAAGCATCAGATAGTTGATGCCAAGTCGATTTACGGATACGATGTTATCCGCAAATTTTGTTTTATAGGTGGATTCAACGATGGCAGAATCAATCATAAGGCAGTCTATAATGTCCAGGTCGCCCTTCTGAAAAGCCATATCCATGGAAGACGCATCCATGATTCTGGCATTTACCTTTTTCACGGAGGGCTCAGGCCCCCAGTAGAGGGGATTATATTCAAAAGTAAGGCCGGCTCCCCGCTCCCATGAAGTCACGATATAAGGGCCTGTGCCCAGGGTCTTTTGGGGCACTACGCCAAAATCATCCCCTGCTGCAGTCACTATGGATTTGGAAAGAATACTTGTGGAAGGAGTTGCGAGCTGCGCAAGAAATCCTGCAAAGGGTTCTGCAAGAGTGATTGTCAGATGTGTATCGTCTTCCACCTTGATACCGCTAAGTTCTGTGGCAGAGCCGTTCATGAGCTCATTTGCGCCTTCTATGGAAATGGCGTAATCCGTCTGCTCACTTTCAGGAAGAGTAAGTATGCGCTCAAAGGTGAATTTAACATCATTTGCCGTAAGGGGTGTTCCGTCTGAAAAAACTACACCGTCCTTAAGCGTAATGCTATAGGTAAGTCCGTCATCGGATATGGAGTAATCCTCAGCCAGGCTTTTTTCTATGCTTGTGGAGCCATCACTATTTACAACGACTTCAAAAAGAGTATCAAAAACGTTCATTGGCACGAGATAATCGTTGGTTGTCCTGTGAACGTCCATGCTGACTATATCCGCATTAAGGGCGATGTTAAGAACAGCATCATCCCCCGCTATGTTTGTATCAGTTCCTGCTGTATCTGATCCTGCTCCGGTGTTTTGCGCGGTACCATCCTCAGCGCTTTGTCCTGCACCTGACTGTCCATCATTTTTTGCTCCGCCACAGGCAGCACATGCAAATAGAAGCGCAGCCATCATCCCTGACATGAAAACTTTTCTTATATCTCCCACTCTGGTTATCCTCCTGTCACATATAAGATAATTAATTCTCAGAAATTCGTACATGAATAACTACAAAATCGCAAAACTTCTGAGTATATTATCTCAGACAGAAATAAAAACCATGTAAAGAAGTAATTAAATTATTATTACTGTTGATTCTGGAAGCCAGCTTACTTACAAGTAATAACCCCAGTTCCAATTACATACCTCCCACAAAAAATGTCATCTAATATACATGGTAAAGACCATTGGCCTTATTTTCAATGTTATTAAAACAAAAAGGGGAACGCTTAGCTCCCCTCTGTCTCGGAATCAATATTTTCTTTTTTACCTTTTCGCAGATGCTCCTTCATGTTGGTGATAAGGGCCAGCCTGTCGGCATTCTGCTTGGTGGTTTTGTTTTTATCGGATGTGAATCTGGATATGCTCGAAAGAATTCTCTTCTGGTTAAAAGAAAGTGAAGCCACATGGAGTGCTGAAATTCTTTTTCTTGATGTAGCGATTCTTGCTTCCATGGTTTCCTTTTCCATGCTTAGTCTGTTCTCTATGGAACTTACCTCCGAGCGAAGCTTCTCACTTACAGCGCTGGGGACTGCGGCAATCTTTTCGTAGTTCTGCTGAGCCTGGATATTGAATTCCTGATGCATTTTCTCAACATCTTTAAGAAGAGCAGAAAGGCTTGCTTCCGTGAGAGCAAAGTCGGCGCCAAATGCTGCTGCAAAAGCGATAGCACAAACCTCATAGACAAAAGCTGGTACCATTGCGTGCATTCCGTTTACAAAGGGAATGAGGTATTTCACCACAAGAATTCCTGCAATGCCAAATGCTGTGCTGACAGGTACGCAGATTCTTCCCTGAATGTTCAGTGGAATGTTGCTGTAGTCCCACCACCTGGCGTGGAATCTTTTCTCTAAAACCCAGGAAGTTCCAAACTCCGCAATGGCGCTGCCTATATAGCAAATGATGAATATGGCCCAAATGGGGAAATTTGGATCGGCAAATGCCGGTATCAGGCTAAAGACCATGGATGCCACTACAACGCAGGATCCATAAATAGGGCACACAGGTCCAAACAGGAATCCTCTGTCAGCCCACTTTTTCTCCTTTGTGGTGCAGTAGATCGATTCCCAAACCCATCCAAGAAAACTGTAAAAAATGAATTCAACGAAGTACTGTGATATGACCATAGCTCCTCCAACTGTTTTTAGAAAACATACGCATCATTAGTTTTCCGGTCAATATAAAATACTCTTACTGTGTATTTTGATACTCATCTATTATAGCATTCAGCTCATGATAGGGATTATCGATAAGTCTGATCTCATCATTTAGCTCAAGAAGCTTGTCATCTGCAGAATTCCACAAAGGCCACTCTTCGAGGCTGATTCCTGAATCGCTCCCCTTGTTTGGATCTCCTGTTTTTGCAAAGTTAGTCCAATAGGTCTGCATTTTTTCTGAAAGCGCATAATCACTCTCGTCATACATTCCGGGGTGATAGTCCAGATTGCCGTAGGCGTAGACCATTTCTCCCGCATGATTGTTGCTTAGATACTTATTTGTCTTTGTGAAAAAATACTGATACACAGGTCTGCCCTGCTGCTCCATATATTTGCTCCAGACATTGTGGCTGTAGGAAAACCACGCGTCGCTGTATATGAAGTTAAGGCTGCCCTTGGCTTCTCCCTTTGGATCGATGATAAAATATGAATCTCTTTCCACCGCGCCGGGAGGAAGAAGCTCAATAGCCTTAGGTGAAAGGTCGCCAAGTATAGGCTCTAAAAGCTCCTCATAATTTTCTTTTGTGGCCTCGGTATCTAATAAAAACGCATCTGCCTCTTTAAGGTTAGAGCCGTTAAGAAGAGCCTGCTCGTGGTTTTCTCCCTTTTCGTAGGTAAGATAAGGCTGCTCTGCAATCGCATAGCCGTCCACGCACATGTCGCTGTTTTGGGATGTGGTGGTGACGAGCTTATTTGCATCAATTTTTCTTAGGTCGGATACATTAGATGCGCCAAACTCAGCTAAGATTTCTCTGCCTGTATCAAGCGCCTCGTCCATTTCCCTAAATGTGTGATAGGGCTTTTTAGCTGCAATTCCGCTGCTTTCTGCTATTGCTCTCACAAAGAGTCCCTCTGTAAGAGGTGATACGCAAAGGGCATTCACAGAGGATGAGCCTGCTGATTCGCCTGCGATTGTGATATTATCAGGGTCTCCGCCGAAGGCTCCTATGTTTTCATGAACCCACTTAAGAGCCATGATCTGGTCAAGAAGTCCGTAATTGCCGGTGGTGCCGTTTGGCGATTCTGCTGCCAGTTCCTCGTTTGCCATGTATCCGAAGATGCCAAGTCTGTAGGCGAAGTTTACGAAGATGACGTCTTTTTCCGCAAAGCTCTCGCCGCGATACTCAGTGTAATAGGAATATCCTGTAGTCAGAGATCCTCCATGCACAAAGAAAACTACCGGCAGGGGCTCACCATCATAGTCCGCCGGCCTGTAGACATTAAGATACAGGCAGTCCTCGCTGACGTCATCCTTGTACTGATCATTAAGTGAGAATCTGTAATCATGGGTTCCGAGAATCTTCGATAGGGACGAGTACCAAATAGCTGATGTCTTCTGCATTGCCATAGGTCCGTAGGTGTCGCAGGCTTTTACACCGTCCCAGCTTTCTGCCTCCTGAGGCTCCTTCCATCTAAGGTCACCTACAGGTGCTTTCGCATAAGGAACTCCCGCAAAGACCTCCACCTGTCGATCTTCATTTACTACGCCTGTAATGTCGCCCTGGGCCACATGAACCACTTCAGTAGCTTTAGGATCCCTTACATCCACCGCTGCCACTCTTTTTACAGGGGGCTGTGTGCAATAGTAATTTACGCCAAACAGGATAAGCAAAATGAGGAATGCGCCTACTCCTTTTATAGCATTCCATTTGCTCTTATTTTTTAGATGTTTTCTCATAAAAAGCAGGCTGACTGCGAGAATTACTGCCACAGCCCAGCCCGGTAATATGTTTTTGGAAAGTTCCAAGAAAAATAGATATAAAGCTGTAATTATAAAAATGAATATTGTATATGCCACTTATTTTGCCTTTCATTTCAGAGCATCGTTCATGCTGCCCATTTTGTAACCCTGAAGATCCAGGGTAACATACATGAATCCGATTTCTTTGAACTTTGAGAAGATGGCTGTTCTCATTTCGTCGGCTGCGAGTCTTGTTATGTCTTCTGGCGGTACTTCGATTCTGGCAAGGTTGCCGTGAAGGCGTACTCTTTCTTGGATAAAGCCATTCTCAATCAGGAACTGCTCTGCCTGATCAATCATGTGGAGCTTTTCTTCTGTAATCTCCTCGCCGTAAACAAACCTTGATGCCAGGCAGGCATATGCGGGCTTACTCCAGGTGGGAAGTCCCATAGCTTTAGATATTTTCCTGATATCGTCCTTGGTAAGTCCTGCTTCTCGTAAAGGGCTTGTGACCTTAAGCTCCTCTACTGCTTTGAGACCCGGGCGATAATCACCAAGGTCGTCCATGTTGGAACCTTCTGCCACGTACTCTATACCATTCTCTTTTGCCACCCTTTTTATCTCGGAGAATATCATCTTCTTGCAGTGATAGCAGCGGTCAGGATGATTGTGCTTAAATGCTTCAAGCGTGAGCGGATTGACCTTGCAGATGACCTGCCTTATCCCTCGCCCCTTACAAAACTCCGCAGCTTCCGCCGCTTCTCTCTCCGGCACAAACACCGCAGCACCTGTGATAGCAAGGGCCTTATCTCCAAGAACCTCCTTTGCCACCACCAGCAAAAATGTCGAGTCCACGCCGCCCGAAAAGCCCACAGCAAGCGAGCCCAGGCTTCGGATGTATTCTTCAAGCTTATTAAGTTTTTCCTGCAAATCAGGGGTAATGGGTTCGTTAGTTTTTATCATAAAGTCCTCTAAGCCGTACTGACACTTATTAAAATCTGTTTTTCACATTTCGCTTGGAAGTGTCTCCGCTCTGTTCGCGATGTTCTGCTTGAAGTTGATGATGTCGTGATTATACTCTTCATCCATGTAGCTTGAATGAATGAGGAAGTCCGCTGTTGCTTTGTTGTTTGCAAAGGGAATGTCATAAACCTGGGCAATTCTCATAAGTGCCTTTACGTCGGGATCATGCGGCGCTGCTGTAAGCGGATCTGAGAAGAATATTACAAAGTCAATTTTTCCCTCTACGATCTTGGCACCAATCTGCTGATCTCCACCAAGGGGACCTGAATTGTAGCCCCTTACCGGAAGGTTTGTGGCATCCGTAATCATCCGGGCTGTTGTTCCTGTTCCGCAAAGGAAGTGCTTCTTAAGTGTCTCCGCATTATCCTTGCACCACTGTATAAGCTCAGCCTTCTTGCCATCATGAGCAATAAGCGCAATATTTTTCTGTTTTCCTATAGTAAGAGTAATTGTATCTGTCATACCCTTATCCTCCTTGTTTTTATTGATATTCTTACTTATTTTTCATTATACAAGCTTGCCTCTGCCGAATACAGTCGCTGACAAAAAAAGTATACAAAATATATGTATTTTTCTATCTTATATACCTGTCTCCGAGTATTCATACAACACCACAAATGTAAAATGGAATCTAATATTTATATTTTCCAGAAGAAACGTGCGCCGTCGGGCGCACTGGAACAAAAAGAGCAGACTTTCATCTGCTCTTTTAATCTCAATCATACTTTTTGCTGTTGCATCTGGGATATGATCTTATGGTAAAGGTATGCTCATGTTTGTTCATATAAGATGTGGACTTAAGGAAATAGGTGTAATAGATTTTGGTATTAACACCTGTTCCGTCTGTGATTGGATCATCCCAGGTCACATCTATGTGATACCATTTGCCGCCGATCTTGACCATATTCCATGCGTGACCACCACCTGTTGTCATACCTCTTACAACAACGCAGGCTACGCCATACTCGTCCATAAGCTTTTTAAAGGCAAGGGCATAGCCCTGACAAACACACTTCTTATCAAGAAGTGCGCCTTCTACCGTGTATACCTTTCGTGGAAGAGTTCCCTTTAAATAGTTCTTATAATCGTAAGAAATATTCCTGATCATCCAATTATGAACTGCCTTTACTTTTTCATAATCGGACATCTTCTTGGATATCGTAAGATTCTTGACCTGCTTCACGCGGTTCTGAACGTTCTTTTTATATACATTTACCTTATATTTGAAGGTCCCATAGGCGTTGGTAGCTGTGATAACGGCTTTTCCGGGCTTTTTCGCCTTAATTCTGCCGGCAGCATCCACGGTAACTACAGACTTCTTGGAGCTGGTCCATACATAGTCATCATAAATCGTGTTGCAGACAGGCTGATTGAACTTATCTCCCACAAGGAGATAGATGTTCTTTTTTGCAAAGCCTTCTTTAATGGTTCTGGTAACAGCCACTCCTAAGGAATCTGCCATACTCTCGGCACTGCTGTTTTTAAAAGGAGTAACTATGTTCTTAAGATTCGCACAATTGCGAATGGCATACTCCTCCAGCTGAGTATCACCTTCAAAGATGATGTAGCGAAGGTTAGGAAGCTCATAGATAGAAAAACCACCTATATTGGTAACTGTGGCAGGCACATGAATAACCTGTACATAAGGATTATCATATATGGCAAACTGTCCAAGCTCTGTTATCTGAGGCGGAATGGTAATCTCAGCATCTGTGCCATAATAACTGGCACCGCTAAAGCTGCCGTAGCTTCTCCACCCTTCAGGAAGCTCGCCCTCTGACTGTCCTAATTTTGTTGTAGTAATCTTAGCATTTGCTGTAATCGCCGACTGGGAAGGTACCCCTGCAACAAGTACTGCTGTCAGCGCCAGTGCAAAGACTTTTAACATATTTTTCTTCATATACTATCCCTCTATTGCATATTAAAGCAGATTAATTATACTCGCTTTTTACCCCTGTGTGAAGCAAATATGTTTCCCTTAAATATTGGCATATTCGCACTTTTTTTGTATAATTATGCTTGATGTTTATCTTTGGGGAATCTGCATATCTGCATATTTTTCACGGATGCGATACATAAATTTTTAGATAAGAAGATGAGAATACTATGGAAAACAAGCTTAATATCTACAACACACTTACCAAGAAAATCGACAACTTCGTGCCCAATGAAGACGGCAAGGTTGCAATGTATACCTGCGGCCCCACTGTTTATCATTTCGCACATATAGGTAATCTTCGCACATATATCTGTGAGGATGTTCTCGAAAAAACACTTCGCTACATCGGCTATGATGTGAAGAGAGTTATGAATATCACTGACGTAGGCCATCTTTCAAGTGATGCCGACACAGGTGAAGACAAGATGCTTGCAGGTGCAAAGCGTGAGCACAAAACAGTCATGGAGATCGCAAAGTTCTACACAGATGCATTTTTCTCTGACTGCAAAAAGCTCAATATCAAGACTCCTGACGTGGTTGAGCCTGCTACTAACTGCATTCCTGAGTTCATCCACATGGTTGAGTCCCTTATCGAGAAGGGCTTTGCCTATGTTGCAGGCGAGAATGTATACTTTGACACTTCCAAGCTGACTGATTACTACGTTCTTACAGGTCACAACGAAGAGGACCTTTTCGTAGGCGTTAGAGATGACGTAAGTGAAGATACCAATAAGAGAAATAAAAACGACTTCGTTCTCTGGTTCACCAAGTCCAAGTTCGAAGATCAGGCCCTTAAGTGGGACAGCCCCTGGGGCGTTGGATATCCCGGCTGGCATATTGAGTGCTCATGCATTTCCATGAAGCACCTCGGCGAATACATGGACATCCACTGCGGCGGTGTTGATAATATTTTCCCTCACCACACCAATGAGATTGCTCAGAGTGAGTCCTTCCTTGGACACAAGTGGTGCAACTACTGGTTCCATGTTCATCACTTGAATGACCAGACAGGTAAAATGAGTAAGAGTAAGGGCGAGTTCCTTACTGTATCCCTCCTTGAGGAGAAGGGCTACAACCCTGTTGTTTACAGACTCTTCTGCCTGCAGAGTCACTACCGCAAGCCTCTTCAGTTCTCATACGATGCACTGGATCAGGCTGCTGCCACCTACGACAAGCTCAAAAAGAGAATTCTCTCTCTTACAGATGAGGGCGAAGTTGATGAGAAGGTATTTGCAGAGTACAGAGCTAATTTCGAAGCTGCACTTTGCTCAGATATCAACACTTCAAGTGCAATCACTGTTGTATATGATGTTCTTAAGGCTGATACCAATGACAAGACCAAGAAGGCTCTTATCGAGAGCTTTGATGAAGTCCTCTCACTTGATCTTCTTAAGGCAGAGGAGAGTTCTTCAGAAGTAGATTCAGATCTAGCAGCTTACGTTGAAGAGATGATCGCAAAGCGTAAGGAAGCTAAGAAAGCCAAGGACTTCGCAGCAGCAGATGCTATCCGCGACGAGCTTGCTTCTAAGGGCATCACTATTAAGGATACCCGCGAAGGCACTGTTTGGGAAAAGGCTTAATTCCTTTATTTTCAAAGATTATATAGCGCTCTGTACACTTTGATGTGCAGAGCGTTTTCTTTATTTTCATATAAGAATAATTTACTTTGTTTTAATACTTGTAGATAAAGCTAAGGCTTATAATATAAACGTAATATTATTTGTATTTACAACTATATTTAGCCTATGGAACATTTTAAAGATCCTAAAAAACGGCTTATTGCTTATATATTTATTTCTTATATCTGCCTCGTCATCTCAACCTTTGCCGGGGCTACTCATTTTATTGTCCTTTTTTCACCCCTTGTTACTCTGCTTTCCTTTGTACTTTGCTATAACTGTGCCCAGGGAATTCCTGAGTTTTCATTGAATATCCTGGTCATAGGCTTAGGAATCCTGTGCTGGAGTATGGGTGATATATGTAAACTCTTCACGGTTTATGCCCTTGGAAGCACGTCCTTTGGCGGTTTTATTAAGACGCTGTACCTATTCCCCAACTATCTTTTTGGCATATCCATCTTCATGTACATCAGAAAAAAGATGAATCAGCGCAACAGGTATAAGCTTCTTGCTGATACCTTCATTATGACGATCATCGGTTTTATCCTTCTCAGGAAGCTCCTTAATGTGCTTCTGGCCGGCAGAACCATTCCCTTTGTCACCTATGTTCGAACCCTTGGATATTTCTTCGTGAACTTTTTCATGATAATGCTGGCGATTTATCTTCTTCGCCTGATCAAAGGTCTGTCTATTAAAAAGGGCACCTGTCTTATTCCGTTAGCGATATTTTTATACATAATTATCGATTTCCAGTACACCTACATAGAAGCTCTTGGACTGGATGCTGAGAATATATTCATGGATCTACTGTACATTCTTTTCATGATTATGATGGCTCTCGGCGCCTACACCCAGGAAAAATATCAATTTGAATTCGGCGTTCGCTCATACGAGAGAAATGAAAAATCAAAGGCCCACCTTGTGATGCAGATACTTTTCCTCTCAGCTGCTGATATTATTTTATTCTTTATAAGGTTCCTTTCTGAAAACGAGTTTTTCTATGTGCTTATTGCGATAATGGGCTACTGGATCATGACCGCAACCTTTGAAAACTCCCAGCTTGACGCTTCTCTCCTTGAAAGTCAGCAGACTCTTAACAAAAAGCTTGAGGAACAGGTCGCACAGAAAACTCAGGATCTGAAAATAGCCAATGATAACCTGAAAAAGCTGTCCTCTACTGACATCCTTACAGGGCTTTACAACAGAAGATACAGCAACTCATTTATAAAGAACATGACCGCTGACTATGAAAAATCAGGACAGCGCTACGCAGTATTTGCCATTGATCTGAACCACTTTAAGCCTATAAACGATACCTATGGTCACGATATGGGTGACAGGGTTCTGGCTGAATTCGGTCACAGAATGCTGCGTCTTCCCAAAAATATGGTTGGATTCAGGACAGGCGGCGATGAGTTCATGATCATTCAGTGCGACGTAATAAATGACGCAGAGGTGGAGACCGCAGCCAAGAAGATTCAGGAGTTACTATGCACTCCCGTGGAGCTTGATACCTACAGCTTCAATCTCTCAGGCAGTATCGGAGTATCCTTATACCCCAAGGACTCTTCTAACCCCGATCTTTTGCTCCAATATGCCGATGCTGCCATGTACATGGTAAAAGCAAGCACCAAAAGGGATGACTATAAATATTTTGATAAGGCTCTTGTACCTTCGGTTGCAAGGCACAATAATCTTCAGGATCTTTTATCAAATGCAGTACCTGAGGATGATTTTGTGCTGCACTATCAGCCCCTTGTAAACACGCAGACAGGCAGAATATTTGGTGCTGAGGTATTCCCTCGCCTTAAAAAGGAGGCCAGCTTCGAGTACTCAGCAGATGAGCTGATCCCTGTTGCAGAAGAAGTAGGCCTTATGGGCAAGCTTGGAACATGGATCGTTCAGACAGCTTTGGAGCAGTTCACCAAGTGGAATGAAAAGTACAACACGGAGTTCTATGTCTCCATAAATCTGTCTGCTTTGCAGCTCCTTGATTCAGGCTTTATCTCATTCCTAAAGAGCGAATCTTCAAGGGTTAATTACCCTTTAAAAAAGCTGGGCCTGGATATCAGTACCACCGTTATGCTTAATGCTGATGATTCATCAAAAGAGGTGCTTATTGATCTTGGCAACTTTGGCTTTAAAATCTGCCTCAATGATTTTGGCGGCGGCGAGCTTAATCTGTCCAATTTCCTAGACTGCAAATTCTATGTAATTAAGCTCTCCCACTCTCTTATCGAAAAAGCCGACAAGGACGACAATGCCCTTCTCCTTGCCAAATCCATCCAGTCCATGGCAGACACCATGGACATCAAGACCTGCGCAGTCGGTGTCGAAACCGACTCCCAGCTCAAAAAAATGCAGGACATCGGCATCTTCATCGCCCAGGGCTTCTACTTCGGCAAACCCTGTGACGCCGAGACCTTCGAGAACAGTTATCTGGATACCCATAATTAGCATAATTTTGCAGTCTGTGGTATCATGTTATTCGGAGTCTTTAGAAAAACAGGGAGGATTTGTAATGTCCAAGTATGTTATCAGCTGCTGCTCTACCGCAGATCTGAGCAAGGAACATTTTGAAAAAAGAGATATTAAATATGTATGTTTCCACTTTGAGATAGATGGTAAACAATATCTTGATGATGGTAAATATCCTATTGCTGATTTCTATAAAGCTATGGCAGACGGTGCCATGACCAGAACATCCCAGGTTAATACAGAAGAATATGTTGATCATTTTAAACCTTTTCTTGAAAAAGGCTATGATATACTTCACCTTACACTTAGTTCCGGAATATCCGGTTCTATCAATTCTGCAAATATAGCTGCAGATATCCTTACAAGCGAGTTCCCCGGCAGAAAGATTTATATCGTGGATTCACTTGCCGCTTCATCGGGATTCGGACTTCTTATGGATGAAATTGCTGACAGAAGAGATGCCGGCATGAGTATAGACGAGCTCCGTGATTGGACTCTTGAACACAGACTTGATATCAATCACTGGTTCTTCACAACAGACCTTACATACCTTGTAAGAGGCGGAAGAGTTTCAAAGGCAGCCGGCTTCTTCGGCGGTGCCCTTAAGATCTGCCCTCTTCTCAATGTAGACTTTGAAGGTCACCTCATTGCAAGAGCAAAACTCCGCGGAAAAGCAGCCGTTATAAGAGCAGCTGCCAATAAGATGCTTGAATGTGCTGAGGATGGCGCCGACTATAACGGCAAATGCTATATTTCCCAGTCAGCCTGCAGAGAAGATGCTGATGCACTCATAGCTGAGATTGAGAAACTTATTCCTGCCATGAAGGGCAAAGTCGAAGTCTATGATATCGGTACTACAATCGGAAGCCACACAGGCCCCGGAACAGTAGCCCTCTTCTTTGTTGGTAAGAAGCGCATTGACTAAATAATTATATGAAAAAATGTGCCGGACACCTTCGTTTTTGAAAGTGTCCGGCATTTTTTATTCCTGAACCTCAGCGATAACGTAAAGTCTGGTATCGTCTGTTCTGAACATTCTGGTATCTTCACCGTAGCCTGTTCCGCCATAGTCAGGTCCAAGACGCACACCACAGCTGTTGGCAACGCCGCCTGTAGTTGTGATCTCCTCTTTTTCGCTCTGCATCTTATAGAATTTATCTATCATTACATGGATGATCCCATTCTGTTTAACATGAATGGGAGCCATTGTATTTATAAGGCTTCCAAAGGCCTTGATGTTGATCTTAACCTGACGGTTGGCAATTCTGTATACCTTGTCAGGATCAAGTCCCATGGTTCTGAGAGCCACATAGTCATTATTGGGTCTGCACTCTTTCTGGAAAATAAGAGCAACAGCCAGTGATTTATCCTTTGATACAGCCATGAAGCGGTATTTATCCAGTCTGTAGAAATCTCCAAACTGGAATACTTTTCTCCACTCCTTGTAGAATGCTACCTGATCTGCAATCTGCTTTTTCTGCTCATCTGACAATTCGCTTAAGTTAAGCTCATATCCAAAGCATCCAAATGCAGCCACTGAGAATCTGGTCTCAAGCGGAACTGTGTGCAGTGTCTGATGATTGGGACATGCAGATACGTGAGCACCATAGCTGTTAACAGGATATCCGTAGCTGTAGCCTCTCTGAATATCCATTCTGCATACTGCATCGGTATCATCGCTTCCCCAAATCTGCGGGAAGTAGCTCAGGATACCAAGGTCAAATCTGTTACCGCCTGATGAACATCCCTCGAAAAGAATCTCAGGGAACTTTCTGGTAAGTTCGCCCATAACTCTGTAAAGGCCAAGGTAATATCTATGGGTGAATTCCTTCATGCGCTCAGCAGGAAGTTCTCTTGAAAATGTATCAGAGAAAACTCTGTTCATATCCCACTTGATATATGAGATATTTGCCGATGAAAATACCTTGCTCATGGCATCTATGATGTAATCCTGAACGTCCTTCCTTGTGAAATCAAGGATCATCTGATTTCTGCCAAGTGAATGGGGACGATTCGGTATTCTCACTGCCCACTCAGGATGAGCTCTGAAAAGATCAGAGTCTTCATTTACCATCTCAGGCTCAACCCAGAGACCAAAGCTCATTCCAAGACCGTTTATCTTATCCGCAAGTCCCTTTAAACCATCCGGAAGCTTTTTGGTATTTACTGTCCAGTCACCAAGACCTGCCTTATCATCGTTTCTCTTGCCAAACCAGCCATCGTCAAGAACGAATAATTCGATACCTGCCTTAGCTGCATCTTTTGCTATTCTAAGGAGCTTTCCTTCATCAAAATCAAAATATGTTGCTTCCCAGTTGTTAATAAGAATAGGTCTTTCTTTGTCACGCCATACGCCGCGAACGATATGCTTTCTTACGAAATCGTGCATTTTGGTGCTCATTCCGTGGAAGCCCTTGTCAGAGAAAGTCATGACCGCTTCGGGAGCTTCGAATTTCTCACCGGCATCAAGAGTCCATGAAAAGCCTGTGGGCTGAATTCCGCTAACGAAACGTGAAAGGAAGGTTCCGTTTGCAGAAAGAGCACTGTAATGATTGCCACTGTAAATGAGATTAAGGCCGTAAACATCGCCTGCTTCCTCAGTAGCATTCGGATCACTTACCATAGTGAAGGGATTACTTCTGCTTCCTGACTCACCTGCTGAGATTTCTTCGTTGACAACTTTTCCTGCCTTGCAGATGCTGTCAGACATATTCATCTCATCAGCCCAGCGTCCGTGGAAGCTTGTAAGCTTAAGACCCACCTTCTGGAAATCCAGCTGGTTGGACAAAAGTCTGTCCACTACAACCTTTTCCTGGCTGTCATTATATAAAACGGAAGTGCGGGTGATTGTGTCGCACTCGGGATAAACCTTGTAAATAAGCTCTAGACGAAGGCCATACTCCTTATCCTTAAGGGTAAGCACAAGCTGTGAAGCCTTATCTAAAGCTCCGCTCTCAAATTTCAGTTCCTGTCCGTCATCATAGGAGCTGGGCAAAGTATCAAGAGCTGAAATCTCATCAAAAATCTCAGCACTATCAAAAAGAAAATCACTTGTAAGGGAGCCGTCTGCGTGAGAAACCTCGATAAGAGGCTCGCGGATATCGCCTTTTCCAAAAGAAGACATCTCAAGAGGCATAACCTCGAGACAAAGTGGATAGTGTTCAGTCGAATACACTATCATGTTACCACCCTCATGGCGATGCTTGATCTCCATGGCCTTAGCCATCTGAAGGACTATTTTGCTGTCCTCCTTATCGCCCTTTAAAAGTTCTTCATACTGTCCACCGGAAAGGATGGATTTTCCATAATGAATATGCTCCACATGACCTGATGGAAGCACCTGAAGAAAATAGCTGCTGTTTTTTGTCTGCAGCAGAAATACGTTCTCATTTCTGATTATCATTTTAAAGTCCCCACTTTAATTTTTATTTGTCTACGCAAATACCCCTCATGATTATATCTATCATAACCTGAAGTGCATCTTCATAGGTAGTATTTCCCTCAAGAAGTACATCTGAGCTTAAAAATCTCTCGATAGAAGCCTCTGTCATAGCCTTGATTACAGGAATAGGAAGGTCCCTTACCTTGCCCTCTGCAATACCTTTCTCAATAAGACCGATGGTATCGCCCCAGTCGTTCTCAAGTCTCTTCTGAACCTTGGCATAAATCTTGGGATACTTATCCTTAAGAGTAAAAACCTTACGGAAATCAACATCCCTGTACTTATCAGGCATGCAGATCATTATTTTCTCAATCTTCTCTACAGTAGAAAGGCTGTCATCAGCAAGAACCTCTGCCTCTTTCTCTTTAATGGAATCAAAGCAGTAATCTACAAGAGCATCAAAAATCTCTTCCTTATCGTCAAACTCCTTGTAGATGGTCTTCTTACTCATATGAAGATCTGATGCTACATCATCCATGGTGAATTTGGATCCTTTTTCCTTGAACTCTGTAAGTACTGCTTCAAGGATCTTTACTCTGGTATCGTTCATAAAAACTCCTTACTTTCTTTTAAACACTGGTTAAGCAACAGATGTTGGGAACTTGTTTTTAATTTTCAGTTTCCATAACTATATACTATCAAATATTAAGTCGATATTCAATCATTTTCGAAAATCGACCTCGTTTCCTTCCGTTAAGCTTATTTTCTATATAAAGCTTTGGATTTTCAGAAGACGTATCTGACATATAAACATTTTATCACGAAACAGTTTCCAAGAAATACATGAACTTATGAAATAACTATAAACTTTAAATTCTCTATTACGATTAATGATATTATTATATTAAGAATACATTTTCTAATTCGCAGCTGATGCAAAAGGCATTACCACGAATAGAAAAAACGGAATCTGACCGATCAGATTCCGCCTATTCAACTAATTATGAGGAGGTAAAGCTATGGCTCACAATACAAGAAACATCTGTATGAATTGTGGCAGACTGTTCACTGCCAGAGAAAGCAACCATGCTTTTTGCTCCCTTGAATGTAAGAGAATGTACTCCAATCACTCAGGCTACAGATGCAGGGATTGCAGAAATGCAGGTTGTAAGGTCAGAAATAACTCCCTGGTAAACTCACCTCCGGATTGTGAGAATCTGCAGCTTCATAAGTCATATAAGGCATCCCCGCCCAAGTAATTTTCACGAAGCTTCAGGCTCCAAGCTCTACCGGAACGGAATTGTTGCTCATTCCGTCTTTCATGGATTTTACATATTCACCGATATATTTAGGTGCTTCTTTTCCATACTTTTCAAGAAGCTTTACTATGGCCGATCCGACAATTGCTCCGTCGGAAATATCGGCCATTTTTTTTGCCTGCTGAGGTGTAGAAATTCCAAAGCCTATTGCGCAGGGGATGTCCGTGTTTTCCCTAACAAGCTCAACCATGGATGCAAGGTCGGTATTTATCTCGCTTCTTGCTCCCGTTACTCCAAGACTTGATACGATATATAGGAATCCACTGGCCTCTTTTGCTATCATGGCAATTCTCTGTCTGGATGTCGGCGCAATAAGAGATATAAAATCAATGCCATACTTATCACATGTTTCAGAGAACTCTTCTTTTTCCTCAAAGGCTATGTCAGGAAGGATCAGTCCGTCCATTCCTATTTCTTTGCAGGTCTTAACGAATCTCTCGATGCCATATGAAAAAACTACATTTGCATAGGTCATGAAAACCATGGGAACATCTACGTCTTTTCTAAGATCTTTTACAAACTCAAATATTTTATCTGTAGTTATGCCACCTGCAAGAGCGCGGATATTGGCTCCCTGAATTACGGGGCCTTCCGCAGTTGGATCTGAGAAAGGTATTCCAAGCTCGATGAGATCAGCACCGTTCTTTGCTGCCTCTCTCACTGCTTTTCCTGTGGTCTCGAGGTCGGGATCTCCGCAGGTTATAAATGCTATAAATGCTTTTCCGTTTTCAAATGCTTTCTTTATATTACTCATTGATGTCCTCCCCTCTGTATCTTGCGATTGCTGCGCAGTCCTTATCGCCTCTTCCTGAGATGGTTACTATTATTATCTGGTCCTTGCTCATCGTGGGTGCAAGCTTGATTGCATGTGCCACTGCGTGAGCTGATTCAATTGCCGGGATGATTCCCTCTGTTCTTGAAAGGTATTCAAAAGCATCTACTGCTTCATCGTCGGTAACAGGCACGTATTCTGCTCTGTGTATGTCGTGAAGATGTGCATGCTCAGGTCCGACACCGGGATAATCAAGTCCTGCCGAGATGGAGTATACAGGAGCGATCTGTCCGTATTCATCCTGACAGAAGTAGGATTTCATTCCGTGGAAAATACCAAGTTTTCCGGTATTTACAGTGGCTGCGGTTTCAAAGGTATCGATGCCTCGTCCTGCTGCCTCACAGCCTATCAGCTTAACGCCTTCATCATTGATATAGTGGTAGAAGCTTCCGATTGCATTTGATCCGCCACCAACACAGGCAACGATTGCATCGGGAAGACGTCCTTCTTTTTCAAGTATCTGAGCTCTTGATTCTCTTGAAATCACTGCCTGGAAATCTCTTACGATCGTGGGGAAAGGATGGGGGCCCATTACAGAACCAAGGCAGTAATGTGTGTCATCTATTCTGGTGGTCCACTCACGCATAGCCTCGGATACAGCATCCTTAAGTGTGGCTGTGCCTGATGTTACAGGAATAACTTCAGCTCCAAGAAGTCTCATTCTGTACACGTTCAGAGCCTGCCTTTTTGTATCCTCTTCTCCCATGAATACAACGCACTCCATTCCCATGAGCGCTGCAGCTGTAGCTGTCGCAACTCCGTGCTGTCCTGCTCCGGTCTCAGCTATAAGTCTTGTCTTACCCATTTTCTTTGCAAGAAGTGCCTGACCAAGAACATTATTTATTTTGTGTGAACCTGTGTGGTTTAAGTCCTCTCTCTTTAAGTAGATCTTGGCTCCGCCCAGGTCCTTTGTCATTTTCTCTGCATAATAAAGTCTTGAAGGTCTGCCTGCATACTCATCCAATAGCTCTGTAAGTTCTCTGTTGAATTCAGGATCATTTTTGTAATGCTCATAGGCTTCTTCCAGCTCAATTACTGCATTCATTAGTGTTTCAGGAATGTACTGTCCTCCATGAATTCCAAATCTTCCTTTTTTGTCTGTACTCATAATCTCCTCCTATTAGTGAAGTTCTGTTCCTGATCTTGCGAGTGGCTCTGCTTCTCACGCAAATAAAATAGGATTTCGCTTGCGAAATCTTCGCGCGCGAGTGTCGCATGATGTCCGGGGGACATCAGCTCTGCGACGACCGAAGTGGAACGAAGACATTGCGAAGCAATAAACTTCATTTCCACGAGCTGCGCATCCACACGGAGTGTTTTTTATCTTATAGGAAATCCGCAGGAAGCTATAAGATAAAAAAAGTCCCTGACAGAAAAATCTATTTTCTGTCAAGGACGAATCATCTAATAATCCGCGGTGCCACCTTGAATTCATGGACTTCCATGCGCCTCACAGGATACCAACATATCCCAGGCAACTAACGTATGCCTTCACGTCGTAGAATACTCAGCTTAAAATCGGCAGCTCTGATATCGCTTCAAAACTCAGAACACATTCGATTCCGGAAATTACATATTTCCTATCTCGCTTTTGATCTACGCCCTCAGTGGTCCATTTGACAATTTGTTTCTCACCCGCTCTCAGCTTCCCGGGCTCTCTGTAAAGGCATCACTGCCGTTATCTCCACTTCAACGGTTTAAAGTATTAAGTTGTTCATATTCTACTCTCATGGTCCTGCATCGTCAAGGTACGAATTTAATTTTTTGTAAGATTAATTTTGCTCTCATAGGAGATATGTTTTTATTTTCTTTTCTATAATCCTTACATCCAACGGATTGGACTCTGATTCCATTGATATAAGTACTCGGTCTCCAACAATATATCCACTTTTTTCATATAGCTGTAGCTTTCCAAAATTCTTTATCGCATAATCCTCTTCAGAGACTAATCCCAAATGTTCCCAGTAGTATGTCTTCCTCTTTCGAACATTTAGAATGATAAAATCAGGATAGACTATTTTCCCACCACGTAATTCAAGGGCAGGCTCATAGCAATATGGAATTTCATACTTGTTGAACAAATCCGCCAGGATCTTTTCAGACTTTGATCTGACATATTCTCCTTTTGCAGTTACATATCTTCCATGTTCCGGATACAAATTCTTTTCGCCTTCATGCTGCTTAAGCCAATTTTTGATATATTCTTCATCCGAAGGAATAATTGGCTCAACTATAGCCTTTCTTGCTTCCCCCATGTGCTCGTAAACATTTTCTATTGCTGATGAATCATACAATTGTAGAAACCTGTTTATCTGGTAATTCAAATTTCTCATGGTTTTAAGAGTTTTCTCTTCATAATCTCTTTGAGCTATTTTCCTGGCCAAGTCCTTGTCCTTATCCTTTACATATTTGGGCTTTGAATCTCCTTCCACAATGTAGTAATGATACCCATTTTTTCGATTTGAGACTCTTAACAATTTGTTTTCTAAGCCAATATAGTTCCTAGCTCTTCTTTCTGTTTTATCTATAAGAGATTCAATTTCTTTCATTTGTTGTTTTAATTGTTTTGAATAACTTTCCAAAAATTTCTCCTTCCGTCAATTGTATCGCTTACGAAAGAAGCGAATACCATTTCATTTTTTAACATTTTTCTTTTGTCATAATTCTTCTAATACCCTGCGGGTAGTGAAAACACGCATACTAAAGTCACATTCTGATTAACGTGTCTTTGCATTGTATAACTAAGGCGCACAAACACGTATATTAGAGCAAGTATTCCTATATACGTGTCTTTGTAATTGCTTTTGTGACGCATTTCTTGTACCTCCTGTTATATTCGTGTTTGGGTACTGAAATACTGTGACGCATTATCTCTATACGAATTCCGCTGCGTGTCCACCGCTCCCCTACTAGCCATAGGCAATCACGCATTTGGGGTAAAGCCAATCATATGCGTGTTGGATTTTCAAATCGTCGACACGTGCGTTAACAAATTAGGCTCAAATGCGTGTCTTTATAGCATATTCCCCTTCTTTTTCCTTTTTTAAAACCGTTTTTAAAAAACAAACTGCACTAATATCCTAAAATGTGTCACTCATCATTAACGTGCATATCTTCGATAAATGTATCCACAATCAGTTTGCTATGCCGGAGTTCGAGCGTAATAGCTCCGCTCTCATCAGTCCTATATATCCTGGTTCCGATTTTCTCAAGTCTCTCCACAAGTTCCTTGTGAGGATGGCCATAGCGGTTGTCTACGCCACAACTGATAAGTGAAATTCTGGGATGGATGAGCTCTAAGAATTCTTCATCGGTGGTATAGCCGCTTCCGTGGTGTGCAACCTTAAGAAGTGTTAAATTACTGAATTCGTCTGGGTTCTTACGTATATACTCCTTTAGGTTCTCCTGTCCCGTGCCTTCAACATCCCCTGTAAAAAGGCCACTGAAGTCGCCGCACTTTAACAGCAATATTGTAGAATAAGCGTTTGGCTCATCAGTAACCATCTTAGACACAGGACCGATGCACTTTATGCGAAGGCATGCGGAGTCAAGATTCAGCTCATCACCCTGCTTCACATAAGACGTAGGAATTTCAAGGCCTGCTGCCTTCGCTTCAAGCATCCGGTAATTATCTCCTTTTGAAGCTTCGCCAATATCCGGCAGGATCAGATTTCTGATTCTGATATTACTTCTTCTCTCTTCCATCATCCCCATAAGCTCAAGAATACCGCTCATATGATCTTCATCCTCATGGGTAAGAATAACCGCATCAAGAGCACCAATACCCTCGTATGAAAGAAATGGCACAAGTTGATATTTAGCCACATCCTTTTTGGAAGTACTTCCTCCATCGATCATCATGTGAATCCCCTTCGACTCAATAACAATTCCGTCTCCCTGTCCTACATCCACGGCAGTAATCTTAAGTTCAGGAGACGGTCTGTAGCACAGCACCACCATCCCGATAAAAAGAAGAGTCCACCTTACCACTAACCACTTCCGATCAGCTTTCTTCTTAGTTTTCTCCCTCTCTTTCACGCAGACTTCTGAGTCCCGTTTATCATGCCCTCTCTCATTATCTTCCGTATCCATGCTCTCCTTCTCCCACTGAAAAATCAGTACAAAGGCAACCAGCATAATCACGTACACTGCCACCTGAAAAGCACAGGAATGGCCTACATACCAGGTTCCAAAGGGCAGCATATCCCCTGTGTTACAGCAAATAAGGAACCACTTAAGAATGTAGTGATCTATCAGTCCAAAGAGTTGTCCTGCCGGCACAAAAAGCGCTCCTACAGCACTGCAAAGCAAAGCTCCAAGCATCAGAACTCCCATAAGGGGAAGTATCAACAAATTCAGGAAAACAGAGAAAATCGGGAAGGTGTAATAGAATGACGTATACACAGGAAGGGTGACTGTTGTAATTGCAAGACTTGCGGAAATCGGTTTGAGAAATCCCGTTCTGATAAATACAGGGAAAGCCGGCAGAACATATCCTATACCGATAATCGCCCCAAAAGAAAGCAGAAACCCGCTGTTTGTTATGTATAGCGGCTGTTCCAACAGCAAAAGCATCGCAGACAACGACAATGCCGACAGCATATCGTAGGTTCTTCCAATAACATCTGCAAAAAGCCTTACTGCGAACATCAATATTGCCCTGTAAGCTGAAGTACTCATTCCGCACATAACGCCATATAGATACATTACTGTAGCTGCGATTATCGCAGATGGCAGAGTCCAAAGGCTGGTCTTACGAAGCAGCTTATAGAGACTAAGACCTATAAGAGATATGTGTAATCCCGATACAGCAATTATATGAATTATTCCATTTCGTTTATAAATATCTTTTATTTCGTCATCAAGTTCATTCTTATCACCAAGTACTATGGCTTTCATTATTCCGGCATCTTCAGGTTCCATACAGGAATCCATGACATTCTCGATACTCATCTTAAGGTCATACATTCCTTCTTTTATGAAATCCCTGTCACCGCCCACGCCAAGTACTTTGGCATTTTTAATTCTATATGCAGTTTTCAAGGTTCTGTAGTAGCTACGGCTGTCGAATTCTCCCGGATTTCTTGCACTGTCAAAACACCTGCATTCCCCGCTGACCCTGATTATCTGTCCAATGTCAGGCTCATAATCAGGGCTCAGGTATGCAAGGGCATGGTAGTCCCTATCAAGGAGCTTCATTTTCACAATAAGCTCCTTTTCTCCACTGTAACTATTTGTTTTTAATTCTTTTCCGATCACTTCTCCGGTTTGTGTAATATGCGCCCGATCGGGCAGATCAGAATAATAATCCTGCGGAAAAATCATTATGAGAATAAGAACAGCCGCCGCTACCAGCATGGTAAATACGCAAAGCGGTCTCTTCATAAATATTACTCAACTATATCTAGATTTCTTTCAAATACGGTTCCCAGGGAAACCGTCTCCATGAAAATAACATCAGAACTTCCGCCAACGGAAATCTGAACTTTATTGGTATCTGTGATAGCACAGAGTGTATTAACGATTGAATATATTGCAACATCGGCAGATACAGCATTGGGCTGTATCAGGAAATTATTATCAAAATCTACATAGCATACGCCATCTCTGACGGATACGGAATTGATCTTGGCCTGAGAATTCAAAGTAGGAAACGCCACATCTGTATTAGGTCCTTTAAGAAGCTGTTCCATAGCAAGCCTCTGCATCGGGATATTACTGTTATATACAACGCTTCTGTAAACCGGTACAAGATTCTTACCATCTTCTGTTGCAAAATAAAGCACCAGCTCAACCTTCTCATAGGTGTTGATCTCGTTACCTGCGTTATAGACAAAACTGTCCGCCGACATATTTCCGATAATATTGCCGTTAACGTCTGTAAGCGGATTACCTGCGATCATAAACGCAACATTCTCTACGTCAGGAATCTGTGTCAGTGTACGCACCATAGCTGCCCTGTCCAGAATCTCGATAGTAACATCCGTCTCAACATAACTGCTGTCAAAATTAAGGGTCAGAAGCCCTGTGTTATACGAATAGGAAAGAAGCTTAATGGGGCCGTAAATAGGTGCCTCATATTCCAGCTTCTCGGGCATAGTCTGCATCTTATCAAGCAGCTCTTCAATGACTGCTTCAGTGTCTTCCATATCAGCCTTAACTTCGTAGTCTTCAAAAAGAATTCCGGTCTCATCGTTGTTTATATAATAGACCTGTACCACTTTATCCTGATCCATGTCAGCACTTTTAGAGCATCCTAAAAGGGTGCTCACGATAAGTAAAAGACAAGGTATTAAATTTAAAATCCTTTTCGTCTCTGATCTCATCTTCTCATTCCTGTGACTGCATGTATTTAAGCGGTATTGTTACTGTGAATATTGTTCCCTCATCCTCAATACTCTGCACATCAATAGTTCCTCTGTGCATAAGTATTGCGCTGTGAGTGATTGAAAGTCCAAGTCCTGTTCCACCGATCTCTCTGGATCTTGATTTATCGACTCTGTAGAATCTCTGGTATATCTTATCAAGACTGTCTTCCGGTATTCCTATTCCGGAATCACTGATTTCGCAGGTAAAAGATTTATGATCCGCATCAAGCTTAACCTTGACCCAGCCATCGTCCTTATTGTATTTAACCGCATTCTCAACCAAATTCATAAGAGCCAGTGAAAGCTTAACCTCGTCAATCTCAGCACTTATTTCTCTTGTGGTCTCGAGGGTAAGCTCAATATTTCTCTTTCTGGCAATAGGCCTCATTCTCTTCATGATGACTTCCATCATCTGAACCACATCAACTGTTGTGATATTAAGAGATGTAGCCTTTTTATCCATCTTAACAAGCTCAAGCAGATCGTTTATGATCTGATTCTCTCTGTCCACCTCTGCTGCTATATCTTCCATGAAATCCCTGTAGACTTCGTTAGGAACCTCATCCTGCATGATAAGCGAATCTGCAAGCACCTTCATTGAGGTTATCGGTGTCTTAAGCTCATGCGATACGTTTGAAACGAATTCCTGTCTGGATGCATCCAGATCATTCATCCTCTGCAGCATCTGATTAAAAGCTGTGATTATATGCTCTGTCTCATAATACTGTGAGCCTTCTATGGGGTCATTTGTAAAGCCGGCCTTAACGTCATTGATTGCGGAAGTGATTCTGTCGAATGGGCGAAGAAGCTTTCCGGATCCCCACCATGCTGATACAAGAATGAGAATAACCGCAATAAGCTCTATTGAAACAGCTCTTCTTGTAAGAATATTCATGGTGTTTCTGATATACTCGGTCGATACGCTTATAAGCAAAACACCTCTTACAACATCCTGAGATTTCTCCCCGGCAGCCACGTCGCCGCTTTCAAAGGTAAGTGTCTCTGTAATGGGAGCCGTCATTTCTATGTAACCGTTGTTCCTGTCGTAAACAGTACTGGCCCCTGCACTTCCGTTCTTCAAACACTTAACAACCTCTTCCGAGATAATAATCTTACCGTCACTGATTCCGTAAGTATCCTTACGAATCTGAAGATTATTATCAATGACCATAACACGACCATCGTAGAGATTGGCAATAAGATCAAGCTCTGCGTTGATAACGTCCGAAGTCGTATCGGAAAAATAATTGTAATTGATAAGGTGATTTGCCAGAATCATAAGCTGCGTAGAAACCTCAGACTCTCTGACGCTCACAGCTCTGTTCTCATAGCTTTCGATTATTGCAAAATGAATCACGAGGCATGAAACCAGCCCCGTGAAAAAGACCATTAAAAATATTCTGAACCTAAGACTTTTAAAAGGATTAAATATCATACGTCGTCACAGCTATCCTGATTATGCCTGGAAGAAGTAACCTGATCCCCACTTGGTACGAACGTATCTGGGTTCACTGGGGCTCTTCTCAAGCTTCTCTCTCAGTCTTCTTACATGAACATCAACTGTTCTCTCGTCACCGGGGAAATCCTCACCCCAGATGGCATGTAAAAGCTCACTTCTGTTATAAACCTTGCCCGGAGTTGATACAAGGAATTCGAGAACATCGAACTCTCTGCTGGTAAGATTAATCTCCTTGTCACCAACATAGACTCTTCTGTACTCTTCATTTATTACAAGCTCTCCAAATGTAAGAACACTGGCCTGAGTATCTGCCTTAGTCGTTCTTCTCATTATGGCTTTGATTCTCGCCTTAACTTCAAGGATATTGAAAGGCTTTGTGATGTAATCGTCTGCGCCGTACTCAAGACCAAGGATCTTATCCATATCATCGCTCTTGGCTGTGATCATAACGATCGGAACTGAAGAAAATTCGCGAATCTGCTGACAAACTTCAAAACCGTCCATCTTGGGAAGCATTACATCAAGAAGTACCATGTCGTAAGCATTATTCTTGGCAAGCTCAAGTGCTTCCTCACCATCAAAAGCACTGTCAACCTTCATACCGTCCTGCTCAAGACTGTACTTTATTCCCTTTACAATTGTTTTCTCATCATCAACGACAAGAACCTTTTTAGCCATCTTTTCTTCACTCCATACGCTAAACTGTTATATAATCTTTTATCTTTGCAAAGAACTTATCTTTGATACCTGATACATTCTTGATATCTTCGATAGTTCCAAATTTCCCTTTTTCCTCGCGGTAAGCCAGGATATTCTTAGCTCTCCCGGGGCCTATTCCCGGTATGGTGCAAAGCTCTGTTTCTGATGCGGTATTTATATTCACCTTGCCATCAGAGGACTTTTCACCCTGATCTGATGCTTCGCCCCCGCCGCTTATTCCTGCCGTCTGCGGGCCTGCGCCATTATCTGATGCTGCATCCTGATTAAGAGCACTGCTCTCTTCAATAGTCGGAATTCTTAGCTTAACTCCGTCCTCAAGGACCTGGGCCTGATTAACAAAAGAACTGTCGGCGTCACCTGAAAACCCGCCTGCTGCCTTAACGGCATCAACAACTCTGCTGCCTGCTGGAAGTTCGTAGACTCCTTCGCATAAAACAGCACCGCAAACATGCACCATAACGCATTTTGCTTCTTCGGGCTCATCTTCATCCGCACTTTCTAAAGCAGATGAATCGTCTGCCTTGTCAGTCTCCTGTTTCTCTCCCTCACTTACTGCTTTTTCATTTGAATCCTCGCTGACCTGAGTCGGCTCAGCTAATATGATTTCCGTGTTTTTCTTACTGCATCCGCTGACTAAAAGAAGAGCGGATAAAATTATCAGTGTACTGATTTTCTTATATCTTTGCATGTTTCCTCCATAATTACGGAGGTCCCCACCACGCTAATTATCATAATAGCTGAAACAAAATCCACTTGCAAGATATATGTAATATTTTTGTAACAATTACAAATAAATGCCCTTTTTACGGGAAGTTTTTGTTAATTATGTCATTCCTCTTCCTGGCCGTCAGTTATGATAACTGTCGCATCCGGAAGCACTTCCTCATGAACCTCTTCTCCGGTTATCTGAAGCTTAATATTTTCGGAAAGTTCACGAAGTGTCTGGTTAACATCCGAGCCATCCCAGATATTGGCAAAAGCAATCTCAAGAAGAACCCAGAAATTGCTGGTCTCCATGAGTTTAGGCATAGGTACTGAATTGCCGTAAACAGATACATAGGATGCCAGTGATCCATTGGAATAATTAACCAGAGAATTAGCTGCAAGCTTGCCGCTCATGGTGTACATGGTCTCTGTATCCTCGCTGCAAAGGAACTTTGCCAAAGCATTGGCCTCTGACATATGCTCTGTAAATCCGTTTATTACAAGACAGTCTGTTACTGACATGGTTCTTGTTGCATACTGCTCGTTCAGCGCAGGCATAGGAGTTACGCCATATTCAAATGAGCATTTACCCTCAGCCTTAGCAGCCTCGATCTTGGCAACTGCGTCTGATGTAGCCACAGTAAATACGGTCTTGCCGTCTATGAAATCCTGCAAAACCTTATCGTATGAAACAGCACCCTCATCAATAGCAAAGAACTGATTAAGCTGCTGGTAGAAGCTCATGCAATTGATGGTATTTTCATTGTAAACATCAATCTGACTGGCATCATCACCTGCTGTGCCGCCAAGATTCAGATAATTACCCACGAAAAAGAAGTTGTAGAAAATATCCGTAACGTCCCACTGAAAGACGGATTCTACAGTGTCCGGGGCATTATATTCATTAGCAAAAACAAGAATATCCTCGATTGTCTTGGGAAGAATATTCTCAAGCTCAGCCTGTACCTGAGCATCATCAAGCTCTATTACCTCATTCTCTGCAGCTTCGGTATCACCCTCTTCGATGTCACCCTCTGCGGCGTCAATCTCAGCCTGGGCAGCCTCGCCCTCAGCAGCATCGATGGCAGCCTGGAGCCTGCTTTTTACTTCATTCTCAAGATAAGTCTTATTATAAAGAAGTGAGCTTGTCTCAAAATAATAGGGATAAGCGATATATTTATCCTTGTAGCTGACAGCATTAAGGGCAGCGGGACTGTATCCGTTAGACTCATCTGTCAAGAATTCCGAACTCTCAACTTCTGATGCAAGTCCTGCAAGGTATGCTTTCTCAAGAGAATCATGGGTCATAATGAAAACATCGGGATAATTCTCTTCCTCGATAGATGCCTTGCCAATCTCCTCAAGATATTCAAGTCCTGAAACACACTCCAGCTCAACTCTGGACTTCCTGCTGGAATTATTGAACTCAACGACCTTGTTTGTAAGGTAATCTGTCAGTGCTTCATCCGTGTACCAGAGCCTTAATGTGATCTTGTCGTTGGCACCAAAAATAGGTCTGTCCTCAGTGAGTTTCTGACCTGACTTCGCATAATAAAAAGCTGCAAGCAGCAGCGCTATAATTAGAACTGCTCCAAGCAGCCTATATCTTATCTTCATATCTACCTCTGTTTTTATAGACAGGGCTCAAGAATCTCCATCATGTCATCAACATCCTTAGTAGTAATGACAAGCGGCGGTATGAATCTAATGATATTGGTTCCTGCATTTATCAAAATAAGCCCGTTATCAAGAGCTTTGTTAATGATCTCGCCTACAGGATGATCAAATTCAAGTCCCTGCAATAGTCCGCTTCCGCGTCTGTCTATGATATCTGAGTGGCGTCCCTTTAATTCATCAAGACGCTTTTCGAGGTATACCGAAACCTCTCTCACGTTATCTATTATATTGTTCACCTCGAATAAATCAAGAACTTTGTCTATTGCAGCACATGCCAGCGGATTACCGCCATAAGTGGTTCCGTGATCGCCGGCAACAAGTGAATTCTGACCAACCTTCTCAGTCATAAGAAAGGCTCCAACAGGTACGCCGCAGCCAAGGGCTTTCGCTGTAGTCATAATGTCAGGCTTTACACCAAACTTCTGCCATGCGTACATGTATCCTGTTCTGCCCATACCGCACTGTATCTCATCAAGAATAAGAAGTATATCCTTTTCATCACAGATAGCCCTTACTTCCTTAAGGAACTGCTCTGTTCCGGGATGAATTCCACCCTCGCCCTGAACTGTTTCCATAATAATAGCACAGGTCTTGTCCGTAATATTGGACATGACACTTTCTATACTGTTGTAGTCCGCAAATTTAATGTTACCGATCATAGGCTCAAATGCCTCGCGGTAATGCGGATTACCTGTTACAGAAAGTGCACCGAAGGTACGTCCGTGGAAGGAATGATTCATAGCGATTATCTCATGATCAGTATTTCCATCTCTTAAGAAGGCATATTTTCTTGCAGCCTTAAGAGCTCCTTCAACTGCCTCAGCTCCGCTGTTTGTGAAAAATACGCGGTCCATCCCGGATACCTTCTTGAGCTTTCTTGCAGCCTCAATGGCAGGCATGTTGTAGTAATAGTTTGAAGTATGAATAACCTTATCTATCTGATTTTTAAGGGCATCATTGTATTCCTTATTGCCGTAGCCAAGTGCGAATACACCTATTCCCGACACGAAATCCAGATAGCTTTTGCCATCCATATCATAGAGATGCACGCCCTCGCCCTTATCGAGGATTATCTGATAACGGTTATATGTATGCAGAAGGTCCTGCTCTGCATTTTCAATGTACTGCTTCATTTTTTCGCTCATGCTATGGTCTCCTCCCCGTCGGGCATAAACATTGTTCCGACACCCTTGTTGGTAAATATCTCAAGCAGTAAGCAGTGAGGAATCCTACCATCAAGAATATGCACTGTATGAACGCCTTGTTTTACTGCATCTGTGCAGTTTGCAAGCTTCGGAAGCATTCCTCCTCCGATGTTGCCGCTGGCTATAAGCGCATCTGCCTCAGATGTAGTGAGCCTTGATATGAAGGTTGAAGGATCATTGATATCCCTGTAAACACCCTCTATATCTGTAAGGAATGCAAGCTTGTCTGCGTGTACAGCCTTTGCGATTGCGCAGGCTGCATCATCAGCGTTTATATTGAAGGTCTCAAAGTTTTCATTCATTCCTACAGGTGCCACGATAGGCAGATAGTCATTATCAAGAAGATCAAAGAGAACCTTTGGATCAACCTCAGTGATCTCTCCAACGTATCCGATATCCTTGCCATCGATGAGCTTTTTCTTTGCCTTTAAAAGTCCGGTATCTTTACCGCTTATTCCGATAGCCTTTACGCCTATCTCCTGGACCATTCTTACAAGGCATTTATTAACTCTGTTAAGGACCATCTCTGCTATTTCCATGGTCTCATCATCGGTGACGCGAAGGCCGTTTATGAACTGAGCTTCCTTGCCCACTTTGCCGACCCACTTGCTGATAGCCTTGCCGCCGCCGTGAACGATGATGGGCTTAAAGCCTACCAGTTTAAGAAGTGTGACGTCCTTGATGACGTTCTTCTGGAACTCTTCGTTTTCCATGGCACTTCCGCCGTACTTTACAACGATGATCTTCCTGTTGAATTTCTGAATATAAGGAAGGGCCTCGATCAGCACTTCCGCTTTTTTCATTACTTCCTGCATATCCTTGTCCACTTTTTTGTCCTCCTCATCTTGCTATTCTCTGCAAGCTTTACTGAACCAAATACCTCGCCGACGCTCTACTCAAAATATGACCGTAACATCAGCTTCTATAGTCTGCGTTTATCTTCACATAATCGTAGGTAAGATCGCAGCCCCAGGCCGTAGCTTCTTCGCTTCCCATTTTCATATCAACCTGAGCGATGACCTCTTTTTCTGAGAGGATTCCTGTCGCATATTCTTCATCAAAATCAAGGGGCTTTCCATCCTTAAAAAGAAGGACGCTTCCCTTGCTGCTCTCAATACTGAGTTCAATTTTTTCGGGATCAAATGCGACACCTGAATAACCAAGCGCGCACAGGATTCTTCCAAAGTTTGCATCATGACCGTAGATCATGGCTTTTGTAAGAGATGAGCAGATTACCGACTTCGCCAGAGTTCTTGCGTTATCCTTAGTATCTGCATTTTTTACATGTGCAGTGAAAAGTGCGGTGGCACCTTCGCCGTCGCCTGCAAGCATTCTTGCCATCTCATAGCAGATCTTATAAAGCGCTTCTTCAAAGCTGTCGTAGGCTTCACCCTTTTCTGTGATCTCTTCGTTACCTGCTTCGCCGTTAGCAAGTACCATAAGTGAATCATTGGTGGACATATCGCCGTCCACAGAGATCATATTGAACGTATCAACCACTACCTTTTTCAGAGCCTGCTTCAAAAGCTCATGGGATATAGCCACATCTGTTGTTACAAAAGAAAGCATTGTACACATGTTGGGATGGATCATTCCTGAACCCTTGGCAAGAGCACCGATGGTACAGGTCTTACCGCCAACCTCAAACTCTACAGCCATCTGCTTGTTATGTGTATCTGTGGTCATTATGGCCTTTGCGGCACCGGTTCCTGCTTCTAATGAATCAGAAAGCTTTGGCACCATCTGCTCGATACCCTTTTCAAGCTTACTTATGTCCATCTGCATTCCGATGACGCCGGTTGATGCCACAAGTACGGAATCCTTGGGGATATCAAGAAGATTAGCTGCGCAGATTGCTGTGTCCTCGCAGATCTTTTTGCCCTCTTCTCCCGTGCAGGCATTTGCTATTCCGGAATTAGCCACGATAGCGTGAACCGGATGAATGTCGTCGCATATCTTTTTATCCCACACAACAGGAGCTGCCTTAACAACATTGCTTGTGAAAACGCCTGCCGCCGTACAGGGTGATTCACTGTAAATAAGCAGCATGTCCTCACGTCCGCTGTATTTAATATTCGCCTCTGTGCTGGCTGCCTTAAATCCCTTAGCTGCTGTAACTCCGCCTTCTATAATCTTCATAATCGCCTCCATATTATATGAAGTAACTATCTGACAAAAGCCAGGTGATTACTTATGTATAAACTCAGTAATATTGTTTTCATTAAGCGCAAAATCGTAGTAGTTCATATCATCTCTAAGTGTCCAGCCCATGCGCTGCCAGAATGCATTCCCCACCTTGTTGGTAACAAAGGCATTCAGGGCCACTTTGCAGATTTCCTCTTCCTTAAGCTTTTCGATGCAAAACTCCACCATTTTCTTGCCGATGTGATGTCGTCTGTAATCCTCTCTTACACACACGTGATAGAAGCATGCTCTTCTGCCGTCATGTCCGCATAGGATAGCTCCTACAATCTGCCCTTCTTCCACATCCACCACACATGTATCGGGATTCCTTTTAAGGAACTTACTTATTCCTTTGAAGGAATCATCTATAGTGCGGATTCCAAATCCTTCTATTGAATTCCAAAGCTCGAAGACCTGCTCATAGTCTTCGATTTTCATTGTGCGAACCATTTCATAACTCTCCTCAATAACTAAATACCTCTTGTGAAAAAGCCCCTTCCATTACGGGAAAGCAGGAACCATATCAAGGCCCATCTTTTCATCGAGGCCAAACAAAATGTTCATGTTCTGAACTGCCTGACCTGCTGCGCCTTTCACCAGGTTATCGATAGCACCCATCATTATGATTCTGCCTGTGCGCTCATCGATCTTAAAGCCTATATCAACGTAGTTACTGGTCTCTACCCATCTGGTCTCGGGATAAACTCCCTTGGGAAGTACTCTTATGAAAAACTCATCCTTATAGTATTTCTCGTATGCACTTCTTATCTCTTCTTCTGTGGGAAGGCTTCCGTCCGCCTTCTTTATAAGAGATGCATATTCTGTTGCAAGGATTCCTCTGTTCATGGGTGCAAGGTGAGGTGTGAAGTTGATCACTATCTCTTCACCTGCCGCATAACCGAGCTGCTCCTCAATCTCAGGTGTATGTCTGTGGTTTGCTACGCCGTAAGGCTTTGCACTTTCATTTACTTCGCAGTAAAGGTTGGCTGTCTTGGCACCTCTTCCTGCTCCTGATACTCCGCTTAATGCATCAACTATCAGTGTGTTAGGGTCAATTAGCTTTTCCTTAACAAGAGGATAAGCTGTAAGAATGGAACAGGTGGTGTAGCATCCGGGATTTGCAACAATTCTTGCATCCTTAATAGTCTCTCTGTTTATCTCACACAATCCGTAAACAGCTTCCTTTATATAAGGAACACCTTTGTGCTCGATGCCGTACCACTTTTCATAAACGGATACGTCCTTAAGTCTGAAATCAGCAGACAGGTCGATGATCTTAACCTTCTTAAGGATCTCTTCATTAACAAGTCCTGCACAAAGTCCCTGGGGTGTTGCTGTGAAAATCACATCTACCTTATCAGCAAGCTCCTCCATATTGTCATCGAGACATGCATCATCTACTATTTCAAAAAAGTTTCCATATATAGAACTGAATCTTTCATCTATATAACTTCTTGATCCATACCATACAACCTCAGCCATCGGGTGGTTGTACAGAATTCTTGCAATCTCTGCTCCTGCGTAGCCTGTAGCTCCGATTATTCCTACTTTAATCATGATAGTTTCCTCTGCTTCCTTTATAACAGTATGCAAAAATATTATAAACTTTATGCAGTAGTATAATCAATATTTCGTATTTATGCAAGCAATTTTTATATTTATGCAATTAAAATGCATTTTAGTTTATTTTTATGCATAAAATTATTGCATTATCGATTTTTATGTTGTATATTGTTCTTGTTCATTGATTTTGGATTTGAGAGGAGAAAAGGAAAAATGGCAAAAGAAAAAGTAATACTTGCATATTCCGGCGGACTTGATACAACAGCTATCATTCCGTGGCTGAAAGAGAATTTTGATTACGAAGTTGTTTGTGTTTGCATCGACTGTGGTCAGGAAGAAGAGCTTGACGGTCTTAATGATAGAGCTATTAGCTGCGGTGCCAGCAAGCTGTACATTCTTGATGTTATCGATGAGTTCTGCGATGAGTACGTTGTTCCCTGTGTTCAGGCTCATGCCGTTTATGAGAACAAGTATCTGCTTGGTACATCCATGGCCCGTCCTCTCATTGCTAAAAAGCTCGTTGAGATTGCCCGCAAGGAAGGCGCTGTAGCTATCTGCCACGGTGCAACAGGTAAGGGTAACGACCAGATCCGTTTCGAGCTTGGAATCAAGGCACTTGCACCTGACATCAAGATCATTGCAGCATGGAGAAATGACAAGTGGACAATGGATTCCCGTGAATCAGAGATTGAATACTGTAAGCAGCATGGAATCAATCTTCCATTCTCAGCTGACAGCAGCTACAGCCGTGACCGTAACCTCTGGCACATCTCTCATGAGGGTCTTGAACTTGAGGATCCCGGACAGGCTCCCAACTACAAGCACCTTCTGGTTCTCGGCGTAACACCTGAGGACGCACCTGATACACCTACTCACGTAACCATGACATTCGAAGGCGGCGTTCCCAAGTCAGTTAATGGAAAAGAGATGAAGGTTTCTGATATTATCCGCACACTTAATAAGCTTGGCGGCGAGAACGGAATCGGAATCGTAGATATCGTAGAGAACCGTGTAGTTGGTATGAAGTCCCGTGGTGTATATGAGACACCCGGCGGAACAATCCTCTATGAGGCACACCAGCAGCTTGAAGAGCTCATTCTTGATCGTGACACATACACCATGAAGAAGGATATGGGCAACAAGTTTGCTGACCTTGTATATGAAGGAAAATGGTTCACACCTCTTCGCGAAGCAGAGCAGGCATTCATCGAGTCCACTCAGAAGTATGTGACAGGTGAAGTAAAGTTCGCTCTTTACAAGGGTAACATCATCAAGGAAGGCACAACATCACCCTACTCACTCTACAATGAATCCATCGCATCCTTTAAGACCGGTGACCTTTATGACCACCACGACGCAGAGGGCTTCATCAATCTCTTTGGTCTCTCATGCAAAGTTCGCGCTATGAAGATGCAGGAAGTAGAAGGCAAAAAGTAATTCCTACATAACTATATAAGAACAATGTGTCTGACAAGTTGGCACAAATGAAATACCGGACAGCTGTATTATGCAGCAGTCCGGTATTTTTATTTGTAAATTGATATAAAAACGATATCAGCAGGTTACAACTATACCGCCATCACCTGCATAGGTCGTGGCAACACCTGCACCATCCACAATGATCGCTCTCTTGAAATTAACCTTTGAAAGGATGAGATCCTTTACAACCTCTGCTCTCTCATAGCAGTTGATGTGAGTGATCATGAGAGTTTTATTCTCAGGATCAACGATTCTCTGAGCAGCAAGCTCAGCCATCTTAATAAGAGCCTTGCGCATGCCTATCCCCTGTCCCCACTGAGCGATCGTTCCCTCAATGGCATAGCATACAGGCTTTATGTTAAGCGTAGTTGCAACAATTGCCTTCATTCCTGTAAGACGACCATTTTTGCGAAGGGTATCCAGTGAATCCAGAACGAAATAGGTGTCCATGTGATCTCTGTATTCTTCAACCTTCTCAACCACTTCTTCGAAGGGAAGTCCTGCATCAGCGCATTCCATGATCTTCAGCATTACATTGGTCTGACCACAGCAGGCTGAAAGAGAATCGAATACATGAATATTCTTCTCGCCTACATCCTCGAGATAGATGCTTCTGCCAAGGATAGCACTGTTGTAACTGCCACTGAGCTTGGATGAAAGTGTAACAACATAAACATCATCAGCATCGCACTCATAAGCTCTTTTATATCTGTCGGGCGAGGGACATGCTGACTTAGCACATGTATCGCTTTCTGCAACTCTTTTTATATAATCAAGCTGATCAAAATTCTCATCATCAAGAACTGTAAAATCACCAATTTGAAGAATCAGAGGTATTACCTCGATTCTGGGATCCTTTTTTAATTCTTCAGTCAAATCTGTGCAACTGTCTACTACTAACTTATAACTCATGCCTAATCCATTCCTCTTGTAATAAAAAGTGCTTCTAAATGCAGCGTTCATACATAGTTTTGCGTACTACATATTCTAGCATGAAAAACAGCGTGCGTAAACAAAATTAAGCATTATCCGGCGCGTAGAACTTTGCCTTATCACCACTGACTATCCTGAACATTTCTCCAAGGCAGGTTACTCCATCTGCCTGGCCCAAATTCTGTATTTCATTAAAGTCTTCATCAATAAGTTTTGCTTCGCCGTCAGTTATGATCAGGGCCTGTCCATTGGAAAACTCGGTTGCATCGTCATATTCATTTACCATTTTTCCATCATGGTCTATATATCCCCATTTATCGCCATCACCGATCAGCCAATATTTTTCTGCAGATAATTGGATGCAATCGTATGTGCATACTGCAGAAGAAGGGTCATAGCATCCAGGATTTGTAAAATCAACCAGGTAATCTTTTCCGCCCAGCATCACTACCGCTTTCTGGCCATAATTGATCAGATTATTTCCATCATAGTAATATTCACGAAACCAAGTTCCCTCTGCGCCGCGTCCACCATATCCTTCAACCTCAAAATCAGTAATCTTGCTAAGACCGGTATCATAAACACACATGTCATCTGTTGATGGCGGATACATTACTACAAAATATCCATCGACTATAGATGTCAGTGGACAACCTGAAAATCTTGGCGAAGATCCGCTATGTGCAATTGCTTTCCATTCTCCCTGCGAATCACCGGTATCATATTCTCCACTATCAACAATACTTGGTCCCTCGTAGATATTTCCAATCCAGCTGACATTTCCTTCTGAATCAAGGTATCCTACCCTATCATACATATAATCATCATTGGCCTCGTTTTGAAATACAGTTATCTTCCCATCCGGGGCTGCACCATAAATAAAGCTGCAGGTCTCATTAGTTCTGATTGTAGACAAAACCTCATTACCACTGTAATCAAAATACTTCACATTGGTAGTATAATAATAATCGTCATCACTTACGTTTATTGGTTCTACAATCCCGTACAATGATCCTGAAGCAACTGCACTTTCACATTCTCCGGAATACAATGAATTGCCCTGAGAATCAAATATGTCAAATACAGGCGTACCATTATAGTTAGTTACATAACCGTTCTCGTCATAAATTAAATCATTAAATATGACTGTGCCGACAAGATTTGGCGCTGCATACAGGCTCCCAAACTGACAGGGAACAAGCTGATCACCCTCGTAATTTATTGCTCCCCACATTCCGTCCTTCCTGACAGGGATCACTCCACCATTTGCAATGCCGTATGACTCGTACCCGGAAAGATCCACGATTTCCTTAAGTGTATAAGAATTTTCAGCATTTCCCTGCCCTGTTTCTTCACTACTGTCTTCTGATAATTCTTTATTTGCAGTAGCTTCACCAGCTATATCAGCCCCAGCTTCATTTGTTTGTAATTCTGCTCCATCATTTGATTCTTCCTTATCACTATCCATAGCCAAATCGGAGCCATTGTCTATGTTTTCCTCTAGAACAGTCTCCTGCCCGCTTGAAACATCCTTTGCAGAACTGTTTCCAAATATAATCGACGCTCCTATAACTCCGGAGACTCCCACTGCTGCTGTGCCAATTATAAGCGGCAGCTTACCTATCGCTTTTTTTCCTGCTACTGCTCCACCTTGTTTAATGGCATCTGTTACGCCATCTGCGCTGTTATCAAAGCTCTTACCACCTGCATTTCTGCATAAATTCTTAAGCGCTTCTGACATCGGAGCAACCTGGCAGGCCTTTGCATCTCTTGTAAAAAGCAGCAGCATGAACGGAGCAAGAGCGTATAGTCTTGTTCCCTTCTTATCCATATCCATTACCGCTTTCTTAATATTCGCTTTAGCTCTGCTAAGATGCGATTTTACCGTATTAAGAGGCATACCGAATTCAGCTGCAATATCCTCCTGCTTCATCTCATTAAAATAAAACGAAACCACGCAAAGTCTCTGGGCATCATTCAGATCGTCTATTATTTCCCTGATAAGACGCACACTTTCCTCGTCATCCAAAAGATTCTCAGGAATAAAAGCATCATCATCCTTAATGTTCTCAAAAAAGTCCGTGATATTGCCTTCATCATCTGTGGTTTCATCTACCAGAACATCTCTCTTCTTTTTTAGAGCCGCAAAGCATTTTCTGTTAACTATTGTAGCTGCCCAACTAAGAAAGCTCTCCGGCTCCTTAATTGAGGGAAGTCCCTTATAAATCTCTATAAAAGCATCCTGGACAACATCCTGGGCATCATCTTCGTCCTTAAGAATATGAATGGCACAGGTAAACAAATATCCATATGTCTTCTCATAGATTTTTTCAAAAAGCACACTGTCTCTCTTTTCGATAAAATCAGATATAATTTCCGTTAATTCAGTCGGTGTTTTCAATTGTCTCTCCTGCGAATTTACAAAAACTATTATTTTACTTTGACCGTTTTTACATTGGACCATTTGCCATGTACGGTCTTCCCGTTTATTTTAGCTGTCTGTCTTACACGGAACTGATACTTTATGTTTTTAGCAAGCTTCTTTACCTTTAATGAGGATGCTTTTTTCGCAGTAACTTTATCCCATTTTCCGGCACCCTTTACTCGATATTGGATTTCGAATTTTGCCCCGCTCACATAGCTGTTCTTTCTAAGCTTTAATTTTACTGATTTTTTTGAAGTCTTTGCTGACTGTATATAAGGCTTTGATGCAAGTACTTTCTTTGTGAGCGCATCATCCAGGGACTCAGCGTGGATTGTGCAGGTAAAATGAGTCTTGGGTATATATTCTTCAAGATCTGCAGCTGTCTGCGCATAAAAAGTATCCTGTTTTACTGCAATATAATATGTTCCTGGATTAACATCCACATATTCCTTAAATGTATAAAGGCCATTAGCTGCATTATATTCATATGAGGTATAGCTGCCTTTGCTTTCTGTCGTAAAATCATGAAAAGTAGAAAACATATACTGACCATGATCATCTATGCATGAATTGCCATTTGCATCATATACACCAAAGTTCATCGCAAAAGCCGCTTCACCAGTCCCAATAAAATGCGCCTTATCCTGAGACTGCTTGGTTATGGTCAGTGTACTTCTATATGGAAAACTTACCTTAAATATCTGAAACCAGTATTCTTCTGTCTCATTGCCATATTTGCTTGTCCTTGGTCCTGTTCCGTATGTCCAGTTATGAGCATCAGCTAATAAGGACGAAAGATCTGCATCCAGAGATACCTGCTGAATATGGTTCATCCAGCCGTCAAATGCCTTTGCTTCCATAGGAAGTGCCACAGATATAGCCGAAATCATAATAGCTATAGCAAGTAAAAGTGCGATTTTTTTGTTTGTTTTCATAAGTTTATCTCCTTTTCTTCACATTGAAGTTTTTATTTACATTTATATAGTGCGAGGCAGTTTGCAAAAGGTTGCAGAAAAATAAAAAAAATTTTAATTATTTTTTTATTCGCCCACCGCAGTTGTAATAAGCCATTTTATCAGCTACAATTAGACCCATGAACTCATTAGAACTTATCATATCTTATCTGTTATTTTTAAATATCGTTGCATTTCTAACCATGGGAAATGATAAAAGAAAATCCAAGAAGCACGGCTTCAGAACTCCGGAGTCTGTCTTCTTTATTTTGTCTGTCATTGGCGGGAGTATCGGAAGCATAGCCGGTATGTTCATATTCCGTCACAAGACAAAGCACTGGTACTTTTTGGTTTTCCTGCCTCTTATTCTACTTATTCAAATCGGGCTATGTGCATTTATCTACATGTCCGGAATGGAAATAGTATTTAGATAGAACCGATTAAATTAAGCCTCCCGCCAAGAAACATAATTGACAGGAGGTATTATTTTTACCTGTTTTATTCTTTCTTATTTTCTTTTTTCTTTCTCTTTACGCTGTACATCTTTTCATCAGCGAGATGTACGATTGCATCATAGTCGAGTTTCCCGGTCAGGTTGACTTCACAATAGCCGCAGCTAACTGACAACTTATAGGAATTCTCTGAAGTCATATTGACGTTATCTATAATCTTTTCTGCCTTTTCAACTATCAACTTAGCATCACACTTACCGGGAATGATTATCAGCATCTCATCTCCGCCAAACCTCATACAGAGTGCATCATCAGGGCTAGCCTTCTTAAGTGCTGATGCCACAGCAGAAATAGCCTTATCGCCTGCTTCGTGGCCATAATTGTCATTTATTATTTTAAGGTCATCAATATCTGCCATGATTACTGTCATGCAACCTTTTTCGCGAAATACATCACCCTTCTCACCTTCAAATGCGCGCATGAACCCGGTTCGATTATACAGTCCGGTGAGTAAATCATATTTAAACATCTCATCGACCTTCTCTGACAGATAGCGCTGATAATGCATATTTATGAAATTGCAGACACCGGTTGTGATGGAATTGGTTATAAGCGCTGTTTTGGAGTAGTCGATTATATTAAAACTGTCAAAACAATAGCATACATAACCCAGGGGCTTATCCAATGTATCAAGAGCATTAAAAATAAGCGGCTGCCCTGTAGCTACCAGCTTCTCTAGTCCCGGCAAAAGCTCACCCTCTTCCAAATCTCTGGTATATGCCTCCTTGCTGGTATGATCACAGATCACTACCCTCTTATCATAATCAGGCACTAGCCCCTCTTCATCGAAGATATTATGACTTCTGTCCAGACAGTACTTATACAAAACCACGCTGAAATCATGCATATCAAAGGTATCATTTAAAACATATTTATGAAGCATGCCCGACAGCTCATTTACATGCTTGCAAAGCTGCATCCTGGCTGTGATACCATATAAAACCCTGACATCATCGAAGTATCTGTAGAATCTGTCATTTAATGATGCAACATTTGACAGGTCCTGATTTTTTACATGAATACAACCGCAGGATTCCTTCAGTTCAAGCTCAGGGATAACGGCGATATTCCAGGTTCTGTATTCAGGCTCTTTATCTATATGCTCAATAACGTAATTTGCTACAGTTTTTGCAAAAACAGCGTTACTGCAATTAACGGTGGAAATTCTGGGCACAGAATAATTGGTCTCTTCAACTCCATCAAAACCTGTAACAATGACCTGCTCCGGCACTGATATTCCGGCGTCCATCAGAACATCACAGACATTTATGGCCATAATATCATTGGCACAGATGATGGCATCAGGCAGCTCGTCGCTGCATTTTATGAGCTTTCTTGTGGCAACTCTTGTGGGTACTGCCCAGAAATCGCCATAACTCACCATTGAATCACTGTACCTTATACCATATTCCTCGATAACCTTTCGAAAAACAGCAATTCTGTCATCAGAAAACTTATTGTTCCTATGCCCCGCCATCATATGCGGTCTTCGAACCCCATGGGTCTCCATTACATGTCTTACTATTTTCTCAAAGCCTGCAGGGTAATCAAAGCCTACACTTATGGTATCTTCATACTGACCATCCAAAACAAGAACAGGAATGTTGCGTTCTTTTGCCTTGGCGATTATGCTCTCGCCGATTCTGCGACACTTTACACGCTCATCCATGTATAGCAGACAATCGATCAGATCATATGGAATAATCTTAAATACAGATGCCTCGGAATGGTATACATCTTCTTCCCAATACAGATCCGTATTAAGCGTAAAAATCAAAAGTCCAATGTTATGTGACTGGAGCCGTCTGCTCAGCAGCTTCACAAAACTGTGGACCGTTGAATCACTTATTCTGGTTGTACATAATGCGACTACTTTTTTACCAGCTATCATATCTATCTTCCAATCAGCGCTTCTCGTCTTCTTCAATGCGCTTTTTTACAGTTTTAATATTCACCTTGTAAAGAGGTGACACATTTACCTTGGCGCCGTTATCCATAACAACGCCGGTAAAGCTTTCTTTGACCACGTGCTTGACGTTGATCATTGAAGTCTGAGAAACAGGACAAATATATCTGAAAATCTCACACTGCTCATAGAGGTTATAAATATCCGATATCAGCGAGATGCTGCGTCCTTCTGTAAGAAAAACATCCACCTTAAAGGGGCCGTTGGCCTTGGCGTAGATGATGTCCATCTCCTCTGCATATATGGTATCAGTCTCGCCGCGAAGCTCAAGCTTGGGAACAGGATTGCCGATTCTGACTTCGCACTCGGAAAGCACCGCTTCCAGGTCACTTGGTCTGATATCCTTTTTCAGGTAGAGCATCTTATCATACATGCCCTCTTCCTTTGCCATGACCTCGTAGTCATATTTTGACGAACACATAACGATATTTTTTATTCCGCCTGCTTCAAAAAGAATCCTTGCGACATCCAGGCCGTTCCTGAAATGTGTATCCTCTGTCTCCAGCGTAGTCTTATCGATAAAAATAATGTCATACATCTGAGGAAATCTAAGAAGCGCCTCAATATTTCCATAAGAGTCAATATAAAAATGCTCCTTGCCTTCCTTCTGATATCTGTCAGACTGTCTGCCAAGTAGCCGTTCCAAATGTTTTCTGTCTGCTATGTTGTCGTCAAAAACCGCTATATGCATTCGTTTTTCCTCACTTTATTACTGACACTATTTTACCACAATGATAAAATATAGAGTATATTCTATCGAGACAAGGATTAACAATGATTGCAATCAAAATAAAAAGCACTAAAAATTTCATGGCAAAGTTGTTGGCATCAGAGGTATTTGATGCATTTCTGTTAGACAGCGCAGAGATAGCTGTAGCAAACACATACACAATTGACGGGCACATCAACAAAGAGTTTTACGGCGAAGATGAGGAAGGTGCTCCCACCGGAACCCTTACTCCATGGTCTGAAGTAAGGCAGAGATGCTTTGATCTCATAAAGGGAAAACGCACTCCCTTGTCCTTTAAATTCCTGCTGTGTCTTAATAGCGACAAAAAAGACGAGCTCCTGTCTTCTGAAGAATACTCAGAAGTACGATCACTCGTCTCATCTCTTGTTATGATCATTAAATTCAAGGATGGTGCTATAACCATCACTACGGGAGCTGCCCTGTCAGGCTTCTCCATGGATAAATCCTACGAAAAGCTCTGGGACAGTTATATCACAGCCTTCCTTGATTCTTCAAATATAGAATTTGAAGAGCTTTAAGCATACTTTTTTAAAATTCCTATGAGTTCATCATAGGATTTTTTAATTCTTTCAAAAAGTTCCTCTGAGCCATCAAGGGACTCAGTTCTGAGAATCTCAGTAAGAGTAAGTACGTCCGGCAGGAAGCCCTGAAGCCCAAGATTACCGCCAACGCCCTTCAGGGAATGGCAGCCTTCGAACGCTTCCTTAACGTCCTTCTCCTCTAAGCCCTTTTGAAGCTGGGCAAAACTGGCATCATTAAGAAATTTCAGCATAAACTTCTCAATCAGTTCATCCTTCCCCATGAAACGTTCACTGACTTCTTTCCAGTCAACGCCCCATTCAATGAGTTCCTGCTTCATCTGCTCATTCATACAGTCGGCTCCTATATGTTCAAAACGTTTTACTGTGCAAGACCTGCAAGCTTCTCAGCCTGACTGGCTGTAGTAAGTGCATCTATAAGCTCGTCCAGATCTCCTTCCATTATAGCATCTATCTTGTACAAGGTTAAACCTATTCTGTGGTCTGTAACCCTGCCCTGATGGAAGTTATAGGTTCTGATTTTCTCTGAACGGTCACCGGTTCCAACCTGACTCTTTCTAAGAGCGGCCTCTGAATCATGCTGCTTCTGTCTCTCAAGGTCAAAGAGCTTTGCTCTGAGAACCTTAAGAGCCTTTGCCTTATTTTTAATCTGACTCTTCTCATCCTGACAGGAAATAACGATTCCTGTAGGAATATGCGTAAGTCTTACAGCTGAATCCGTAGTATTTACGCACTGTCCGCCATTTCCGGAAGCTCTGAAAACATCGAACTTACAGTCATTCATATCGATGTCGACTTCTACATCCTCTACCTCAGGCATAATAGCCACGGTAATTGTGGAGGTATGAATTCTTCCGCCTGACTCTGTGGCAGGTATTCTCTGAACTCTGTGAACTCCACTCTCGAATTTAAGTCTTGAGTATGCACCTGTACCTGACAGCATGAAGTTAACAGACTTCATTCCGCCGATTCCGGTATCCTCCACGCTCATAGTCTCGATTCTCCAGCCCATGCGATCTGCATAGCGGGTATAGACTCTGTACATATCAGCCGCAAAAAGAGCGGCTTCATCTCCGCCTGCACCGGCACGGATCTCGACGATAACGTTTTTATCATCATTAGGGTCCTTGGGGAGCATTAGAATCTTAAGCTTCTCCTCAATTCCGGGAAGCTCATCCTTAGCTGCGGAAAGCTCTTCCCTTAGCATCTCCTTCATATCATCATCTGATTCAGCTGAAAGAAGCTCCTCGCTGTCAGCTATTGTCTGCTTACAGCTCTTATATCTCTGGAACTCTTCAAGTATCGGTAAAATATCGCTCTGTTCCTTCATGAGCGCTTTAAATCTGTTCTGGTCTGCAGCAACACCGGGTTCACCCAGTTCCATGGTGATATCCTCATATCTGCGAACCATTGCTTCTAATCTATCAAACATAATTGCCTCCTATAAATCGGTACTAAATAACACAGTTACAAAAATGAATTAAGCACCGCTAATAGAAGCAACCACTGACTACTCTGTCGTTGCCGCCAAGATCCTTTATAACCTGAACATCCTTGTATCCGTTTTCTTCCATAAGGCTCTTTACCGCTTCGCCCTGATCATATCCGATCTCAAGAAACAGATATCCGCTCTTATACAGATATTCCTTAGCCCCCGGCACAATCCTTCTGTAAAAGATAAGACCATCCTCACTTCCATCAAGAGCCATGTAAGGCTCATAGGTCTTAACCTCAGGCTCTAAGGTCTCAATCACTGCCGTAGGAATATAGGGCGGATTGGATACGATGATATCGTATTTAACATCTGAAGCTTCAGGGAAAATATCCGCCTTTACCGCACTGAATCTATCCTCAAAACCAAGCTTTTGAGCATTGTGAGCAGCGACTTCCAAGGCCTTGTCGGACATATCCGTGCCTGTAGCCTTGGTATCATTGCTGTATCTAAGAAGGCTCAGCGCAATGCAGCCAGACCCTGTGCAAAGATCAAGTATATTCATCCCATCGTGAAGATATCTGAGGGCCTCCTCTGCAAGAGTCTCCGTATCCTGATTGGGAATAAGAACATCTCCTGTCACATCAAATTCAATGCCCATAAACTCAGCATTCCCAAGAATGTAGGCAACAGGTATCCTCTTTTCACGCTTAGCTAAAAGTTCAAGATAAGCGCTCTCATTCTCGGCACTGACCTCAATATCTCCGTGGGATAAAAGGGTATTGTGGTCTGTCCCGCAAACGCTCTCAAGAAGAAGTCTCGCATCCAGGGAGGCATCCGCAATACCGGCATTATTCAGTTTTTCCTCTCCTTTTTTATAAAGTGATGCGTAATCCATCTTCTGTAAATCCTCTAAATTTTCTAGTTAAACTTTTAATTCGTAGTATAGTTTTTGTTCGCGATAAAAAGTCATTCTGCGATTTTCTCTTCATCCTCGAACTTGTATCCAAAGGAATCCTCAAGGAATTCCTTCCAGTCAAATACAGCCTCAACTGACTTCATTCCAACCTCGATCATCTCATCATCGGGCTCTTTTGTAGTGAGCATCTGCATAAGCATTCCTGGCGCAGATAAAATACGAATAATGATATTGTTGCTCCTGCCTGCGATTCTGATGAGCTCATAAGCGATACCTGCGATAACGGGTATAAGCGCTATTCTGATGACAATCCTTAAAGGCACGGAAGGTGTTCTTATAAAGAAGAACAATATAATACTTATCACCATTACAAACAGAATAAAGCTGCTGCCGCATCTCTTGTGAAGCCTGGAGCTCTCTCTTACATTCTCAAGTGTAAGGGGCTTACCTGCTTCAAGGCAGTTGATGCACTTGTGCTCAGCTCCGTGATAACGGAATAATCTTCTGATATCCTTCATAAGCGAAATCAAAAGAATATAGATCACAAAAATCGCTATTCTGAGAACTCCTTCAAGAAGCGCTGTCACTGAACTGTTCCTGATATATGACTCCATAAGTGAACTCAGATAATATGGAAGTATCATGAATAGTGCAATTGCAAAAACAAAAGCTATCACTGTGGTGAAGCCCATTATAGCCTTCTCTTTACCCTCTTCTGCTATAGGATCCTTGCTTGAAGCAATATCCTCTTCTCCAAATAAAGAAGCAGAGTAATTGAGAGCCTTCATTCCCAGTACCAGCGAATCCCAGAATACGAATACACCTCTAAGAAATGGGATATGTGTAAGTCCCATAGCTTCGCCTGCTCCCTTATAATGATCTGTCTCAACTGCGATCTCACCATTCTCCTCGCGAACAGCAACAGCATATACGTCCTTGTTGCGCATCATAACGCCTTCAAGAACTGCCTGTCCGCCTATTCCGGAATAATGATTTATCTTCTGCTTCGCCATAATAGCTCCTTTTTCTTAGAAAAAAGAGACCAAAGCATCTGCTTTGGCCTCTTCGTAATCACAAGTAAAATTAGTTGTTAGAAGTCATGCCATACTTGCGGTTGAACTTATCAATACGTCCGCGAGCAGCTGTTGCCTTCTGTGTACCTGTATAGAAAGGATGGCACTTAGAACAAATTTCTACGTGAATCTCCTTCTTAGTAGATCCTACTGTGAATGTGTTACCGCAGTTGCAAGTAACAGTTGCCTGATAGTACTCGGGCTGAATTTCCTGTCTCATATTCTCACCTCTTTTATATCAATGATTCTTAATATTTTTTTAAATATTATACTATAGTTACAATTGCTGTCATATCACAACAGCTTGTTAATTGTAGCATAATATGATTGCCTTCGCAAGAAGAAATTTATAAACCGCTGTTTCTCTGACAGAAATCAGGCTCATTATCATTTATCCGAATTTTTATTTATATATTTACGTATCTTATTTTTTAATCTGAAAAGAGCATTATCTGTGGACTTTTCATCTTTTCCCAAAACCCTGGCAATCTCTACGTAGCTCATGCCCGTCATATGTAGTTCTAACACTGACTGCTCGAACTCGCTAAGTCCATTCTCAATGAACTCTTCGATGTCTCTGGTGTTTTCCTTATCTATCATCATGGACTCGGGATCCGTGTCCTTCATATCCTCAAGAATCTGGTCCAGAGAAAACTCCTTGTCCTCATCGGAATCTCCCTTCTTGGAATAGAGGGAAATATAACTGTTAAGGGGCGCATGCTTTTTCCTGTTGGACGCCTGAATGGCAGTGTACATCTGCCTTGATACGCAAAGGTCGGCAAAGGTACGAAAGCTTGCATCTCTTCCGGCATCATAGTCCCTGACCGCCTTGAAAAGGCCAATCATACCCTCCTGGATAAGATCGTCCTTGTCGGCCCCCAGAATATACATAGAAGCAGCCTTGGATCTGACCATATCCTTGTACTTATTCATTATGTAATCTGTAACATCGGACTCTCCGTCCCTGAGCCTTGTTATAAGCTCCTCGTCGGATTCATCCATTGATATTTTTGTCATCTGCACTCCTCTTAAAGTGAAGCTTAGTTACAGTAACATGTCATAGGTAGTGTTAGCAGTTTTGTCTGATGATTACTTACTAAATCCGCGCTGCCTCACAATCTCATAAGCAAGAACGCCTGCTGCCACTGATGCATTAAGGGAATTTATCTGTCCCTTCATGGGAATTGATGCAACCATATCGCATTTTTCTCTGACAAGCTTGCTGACTCCCGAGCCCTCATTACCTATTACAAGGCCGATGGAGCCCTTAAGATCAAGATCATACATAAGGCTTCCGTCCATATCAGCGCATACAAACCACATGCCGCGGTCTTTAAGCTCATCAATTGTTCTGGCGATATTTGTAACCTTTACAACAGGTGTGTAATTAAGAGCACCGGCACTGGTCTTGGCAACTGTGGCGGTAAGTCCCACCGCTCTGTTCTTGGGAATGATAACCCCATGAGCTCCTGCAATATTGGCAGTTCTTACGATAGCGCCAAGATTATGGGGATCCTCAATGTTATCAAGAATCAGCACAAAGGGAGGCTCGCCTCTCTCCTCCGCAAGGTTAAAGATATCCTCCATATCGGAATAGTCATAAGCTGCCGCATAGGCAATAACACCCTGATGAGCACCTGTCTCAGATATCTGATCAAGTCTGTCTCTTGAAACAAACTTAAGCATTATCCCTGCTTTTTTGGCTTCCTTTCTGATGGTAGCCACAGGTCCGTCCTGGCATCCATCAAGTACAAGAATCTTATCAATGGATTTACCGCTGCGGATTGCTTCTATAACTGCATTTCTGCCTTCAATGGTAAGGCTGCCTACAGCTTCATCTGCAAAAAAGTCATCTCTGTTTGAACTCTCTCTTTTGCTGCCGCCCTTTTTGAAATTATCCTTATTATGGTTATCCTTCTTAAAACCGTTCTTACGTTTTTCTTCTCTCATTTAAATCTCCTGAAAAATACATGCAGTGGTCTCTTACCATCTACGCCTTCACAAAGCACTTATCGTTCTATGACCTCTATTCCCTTTTTCAAAAGGGATATCAGTCTGTCCATTTCGCCATTTAGATAAAGATATCCGCACAGCGCTTCCAAGCCCGTGGCCTTCCTGTAGTCGTTTACGCTCTGGTTCTTGGCGCTGGTGGCTGACTTTGCGTTTCGGCCTCTCTTATACACATCGCTCTCTTCATCTGTAAGCAAAGGCTCTATGTATTCTATTATTTTTGCCTGAGCTGCGGCATTTACATATTTTACCTTAATCTTGTTTAGCTGCCCCGCAGGCCTGTTTGCTTCCTGAACAACGATGCTTCTTATAATGATCTCATACACGCTGTCCCCCATAAAAGCCAGTGCCAGAGGGCTGTATCTGTTCATAGGTTCACCGGAAACCTCGAATTCGTTTCTAACGACAGCTGCCAGATCAAGATTCATATTATTGATGTCTTCCATCCGATCCTATTCCTCATTCATTACTATCAGCGCCACCGCAGCAGCATCCACCCTTAGGAGCTTCTCCTGTCTGGAATGTGACATTTTTGGTGTAATACTCGATGGGACTTGCAAGAAGACAAACCGCCTGAGCTGCGATACCCTCGCCTGCCCCTGTAAAACCAAGGCCTTCTTCAGTAGTTGCTTTTACGCTTACCTGTTCAATATTGATTCCAAGGGCGTCTGCAATATTCTGACGCATGGTATCAATATATGGTCTAAGCTTTGGAGCCTGACATAAAATAGTAGAATCAATATTCTCTATAAGATATCCATTCTCCTCAAGCATTTTGCCAACCTCTGACAAAAGCTTTATTGAATCTGCTCCCTTGTATTTGGGATCAGAATCCGGGAAATGTTTTCCAATATCTCCAAGTGCTGCTGCCCCAAGAAGAGCATCACTTATGGCATGCAAAAGTACGTCCGCATCTGAATGTCCAAGGAGCCCCTTTTCATAAGGGATATCAACTCCCCCAAGAATAAGCTTCCTGTCGGGGACCAGTCGGTGTACATCATAACCTGTTCCAATATGCATATTTAAACCTCCATGAAAAATGACAGGGGCCTGTTTTCAAAATAAAAACCCGGGAACCCTATTGTCAAATAAACCACTCAACTGCAAATACTACAATACAGCTAACTGCCGCTACAGTGAGAAGACTCTTTTTCCTATAAGCCAGTACCAGGGCAACCGCAAAGCCTGCAATTGATCCTCTGATGTCATCGGAAGCATGAAGTATAGCAGGAAAAGTCATTGCTGCCAAAGTAGCGTAGGGCACGTAATACAAAAATGATTTCACGAAATTACTTTTTATCTCGCGCCTTATCAGTGTAAGCGGCAACATTCTGACAAGATATGTTACTACTGCCATTACCAAAATGTAAATATATGTATTATGCATCTGTTACCTCCTCATTGTTTACAGGAGATAACACTGCCGCAGCGGCCGCCACAACTATTGTGACAATAATAATGCGAAATCCTGATGAAATCTCTCTGAGCACAGGTGCATATGTGAAAACTGTGCTGAACACCATTGCGCAAACAACTACCATCAAAACTGCCAAAGACTCTCTGGCATCGGGAATTATAATCGCAATGAACATTCCGTAAATCGCAAGTCCAAGAGCACTTATAATCCTTTGTGGCATGATCTGTCCGGCAAAGGCTCCAAGGAAGGTACCAAGCACCCATCCAAAAACTGAACAGATTATAAGACCGTAGGAATATGCCGGATGGAGCTTTCCTTTTCTTGTAACGCTAAGGCCGAATATCTCATCTGTTACGCCGTAAGCAATAAGACATCTTGAAACAGTCCCCACTTTTGATGAAAGCTTTTGCGAAAGCGCCGTACTCATCAGCATATATCTCATGTTTACCACAAGCTGTAAAAGTGCAATCTCTGCATATGTTCCGTTATTGCAAATAAGGTCAAGAGCAGAAAACTGTCCTGCACTTGTTACATTTGCAAGAGACATTATCGATGCCTGAAAAACACTAAGTCCTGCCTCTGAAGCCTGTATGCCAAATGCAAAGGACACTGCCAGATAACCAAGGCATATAGGAATCGCATCTCTTAGCCCCATTCTAAATTCATGCCGTTTTTCCATAATCACTCCTCCATAGCGTTTACTGCAATCTACAAGGCAGCATGCTGCAAGTGTAGATCATATCGTCGCTGCCACGCTAAGAATATCCTCCTTGGAAGCACCGCTTATACTTCCCTGAACCATTGCAGGGGCTCCGCCTCCCCGAACCTGGAATTTCTCCTTAAGGATATTTAGAACATCATTACTGTTAAGACCGTTTCCACATCCTATTATGAAACGGTAGCCATCAGTATCATCTCCGAAAAAGATACCAAGACAGCCCTCTCTGTCAGCAACAAGCTTTGTCACAACTCGTCTTATTACATTGGCATCAGAGTTTTTATCTGCAAACATGAAAACACATTTGCTATCTGCAGGTAGCTCCGCCGCCTCACTAAGCAGAATTTTTTCTCCTGCCTCCGATAATGATCTTTTAAGTGCGGCTATCTCTTCCTGCTGTTTATGGATCAGATCCGGAATGCTATCCACAGATGTAGTCAGTGAATTTGCAAGTTCCGTTATCATATCATGCATTCCTGCCAAATACAAAAGAGCTCTTTGTCCGCAAAGTATGCTGACTCTTGTTCCTCCCTTGTAATTCTGGGAGCTTACAATTTTCAAAATCCCAATCTCTCCGGTCCTTGCTACATGCGGTGCGCAGCAGGCGCAGATATCATATCCCTCGACCGTAACAATCCTCACATCTCCTGTAAGTTCTTTTTTACTTCTGTAATCAAGCTTTGCAAGTTCATCCGCTGAAGGATATCTGCAGGTAATAGGAACATTTTCATAGATCGCCCTGTTAACACGAAGCTCTACGTCAGTCAGCTCCTCCTTTGAAAGCTGCCCGCTGTAATCCATGGTCACCACGGAATCGCTAAGATGAAAGCCCACGTTGTCATAGCCATATAGGCTGTTCACAATTCCTGAAAAAATATGCTCTCCTGAGTGCTGCTGCATATTGCTGAATCTGTGTGCAAAATCAATGATTCCCTTTATCACAGTCCCGGGCTCAATTGACTTATCCGTAAAGTGGCTTATCACATCATCCTTTATCTGAACATCAAGGACATTCACCACATCTCCATCAGCTGTCCCTTCGCCGGCTTCCGATTTCACCTGAATTGTTCCTTTATCCGGTGTCTGTCCACCCTCCTCCGGGAAGAAAAGAGTCTTGTCCAGAATTATCTCAAAGCCGTCAAAATCACCGTTTGCAGGCCTGCAATCCATGACCCTTGCTTCGAATTCTTTATTGTATGCATTTTCGTCATATAGTTTTATTGTTTTTTCGCTCATAATTCTTAATTATACCACAAACAAGCCCCTTTAAATTTTATAAAAAATTGATAACTTTTATTCTAATTTAACATTCTAACAAAATATATGATGTAGAATATAAGTACCGATAAATCACGATTTTATTTGTGTTTATGTACGTTCATTCAAAGGGGGATTTCTATGGAGGCAAAGGTTCGAAAAGGTAAACTGATACAGAAGCTTATCTTAGCAGCAATCGCTGCAATTATCGCAATTTCGGCTATTCTTACAATCATAAGTATTGTGGAACTGAAAAAGACTTATAACAACATGGTAGAAGAAGAGCTCAAGGTTGCTGCAGAGCATCTTCAAAGTGAAATGAATTCCGTATGGGATGGTGACTGGTCCTATGACGGAACAAATGTCTACAAGGGTGAAGAGAACATTATGGGTGAATACGAGGAATTAATGGATGAACTTCATTCCAAAACCGGTGTTCAGTACTCTCTTTTCTATATGGATGAGCGTGTCATTACAACTCTTCAGGAAAATGGTAAGAGACTTGTGGGCTTTAAGATTGGCGCTGCCACCAATGAGCATGTTTTACAGAATAAGCAGGAATACTATATTCCCGATTCAGCAGTAGCCGGTACAGAAACTAAATACTATTCATACTACGCACCACTGCTTCAGTCTGACGGCAGTGTTGCAGGTATGGTTTTTGCAGGAAGACTTGGGGATGACGTACAGACTGCAATTCAAAAAGCCATTATCACAATGGTTGTCATTGCTATTGTTCTCGTAGCTGCTCTTTCAATAGTCGGATTCGTAGTTGCCAATACTGCTTCCGTTAAGATGAGAGCCATCGCTGATGAACTTGGACTCCTTGCACAGGGTAACCTTAACCTCACAATCGATGAAACTACAATTAAACGTAATGATGAAATCGGTCTTCTCGCCGACGGAGCAAAGGTGCTTAGCGACAAGCTTGGTGAAGTAATCAGGACCACAGTGGATATGTCCAATGAGCTTAAAAACTCCGGTATGGAACTGAGCGAATCCGCAACAAAAGCATCCGATGCTTCCAACCAGGTAAGCGAAGCCGTTGATGAAATCTCAAAAGGTGCTGTATCACAGGCTGAGAGCGTTGAAACCGCAGCAGGAAACACTCAGGAAATCGGCAACAATATTGAAATTGTTACTGATAACGTAAATCAGTTGCAGAGCTATGCTACAGAAATGAAGCAGTCCTGCGAAACTGCAATGGCAGCACTCAACAAGCTGATCACTCAGAGTGAAGAGGTTCAGGCATCTGTTCGTGAAATCGGTCAGACCATAGATTCCACCAATGAATCCGCAAAAGAGATTTCCAAGTTCTCAGAAGCCATCACCTCAATCGCTTCCCAGACTAACCTCCTGTCCCTCAATGCTTCCATCGAAGCTGCCAGAGCAGGCGAAGCAGGAAAAGGCTTTGCGGTTGTTGCTACAGAGATCGGACAGCTGGCTGAGCAGAGTTCTGACAGTGCAGATGAGATCAAGAAGATCGTTGATAAGCTTGTAGCAGATTCTGAAGCATCCGTTGCAGTAATGCAAAAGCTCAACAGCAACTTCGAACAGCAGGAAGCACAGCTTACAGATACCAAGGGTAACATGCAGAGCATGGCTGAGAACGTAGATAATGTATCAGAGAGTACAGATAACATCTCCGGCAGAATCGAAGAACTGAATCATGCCAAGGACGAGCTGCTTAATATCATCTCTGATCTGTCAGCTGTTTCAGAAGAGAATGCCGCATCCTCTCAGGAGACCAACGCCTCCATGCAGGAGCTCAATGCTACCTTCTCTATCATTACAGAAGCTGCAGGTAAACTGGAAGAGCTTGCAGAAAACATGACAGAAGCTATCAGTTACTTTAAACCGTAAATAGATAAAACTAAGGCTCCCGATTCTAAGCGAATCGGGAGCCTTTTATATTTAAATGTTATATAAAATTATCGGTTAATCGTTTAAGTATTCATGCAAGAGTAAGCTGTGATAACTCATTTGTAACGCGCTCCTTGATTGCATCAAGCTTAGACTCCATGGAATAAGCCATCTCAGAATACAGGAGCTTCTCAGCAATACTAAGATACTTCTCATCCATAGAAGCGAACTTCTTGCCTTCAGCAGCTCTTTTAGCCTTGATGCCTCTAAGTGACTTAACAAGGCACATCATCTCAGGAGCCTTGTTGCGCTTAATAACGTCAACAATAACGGCCTCTGCCTTCTTACCTGCAGGGATGTCATAAACCTCGAGCTCATCGATCTCATTAATAAGCTCCTCAGCCTCATCTGCATCAATAGCTTCACGCATTTTATCTTCAGCCCCCTCAACGGGAACAAAAATTACTCCTTTAGTGTCTATGCTTGAGACCATGCTGTAATACAGTGTCTCATTGCCTCTCTCTAAAAATGCCGGAACAAGGATATCTTTTACCTCGCACAGTCCATGGTTACCAAAAACTACACAATCTCCTTTACTTAGCATATTTTTTCCTCCATTTTCAAACTACCAAAATCCAGAGCGACACTAAAATAATTCTAGCAATTTTTTACGATTAATGTAATATATTGGCTCTATTCTTAAGAAAAAATTAATATTCAAATCGTACCTGAACATTTGGTGTTTCCTGAGGTTTTACCACTATATTTTGTGGCAAAAAGAAGACCCGACGGAGGTATACTCACGTCGAGCCGTCTTCGTTCATAATAAAATACAAAAAGAAAAAGGAGGAATAAAAATACTAGCTATATTGCTTCACCAAGCTTTGTGTAGATAAAGCCGGTATCCTGACAAAACTTTTGAAGATCTTCACCAAACATCTTCATATAGGCGTCTTCCTTGTACTGAACTTCGCTTCCAAGGAATAACAGTACCTGTCCGCTCTTAAGATCCCACTCTATATCTGTGGTAGGCTCCAATGCATCTATATCCTTAAAGGATATGCCAAACTTCTCCAGACAATAAGCGTCGCGGTTGTCTACGCCGGATGTGGCATCGATTATGTCATTTTTCTTCTTTCTCATATCATCGAGCCAGTGGAGTACTATAAATTCTGCAACATTGAGAGATGTGATCTCATATCCGCCAAGTCTCATGTCACCGATTACTCTGTCAAAATCTATTTTAGCTGCTGCAAATGGATCAATTTTCTGTTCGCCAACACAAAAAACTGCATTATACAAACTCTGATTCATGTTAAAGCCTCCTATATTACAAATATAGAAACACCCGGTTGTATAGTAATTATTATACCACCGGGGTTCATTTATAAAAATTATTAATCCATAAAATATCGCTAAAAATCTAATGTTAAAACGCTACTAAATCAGCCGTGATAAAGCTTCTTGGTCTGATACTTAGCTTCACATGTAAGGTTAACACCAAGCTTGTGGAAGGTGTTCTCATCAACAGGTGAAAGGATAACTGTTGAATGAACCTCAAGTCCTCTGAGTTTGCCAAGCTGATCAATAGCTGCCTTAGCCTGCGGATCTGTAGCTGCGCAGATTGTAAGCGCGATAAGTATCTCTCCTACATGAAGGTGAGGGTTGTGTCCGCCAAGGTGCTGTACCTTCAGATCCTGGATAGGCTCGATGATTGAAGGAGCAATGAGCTGAACTTCATCAGGAATTCCTGCCAGAGTCTTAAGGGCATTTAATACCATGGCACTGGTAGCACCCATAAGAGCGCTTGTCTTACCTGTGATAACCTGTCCGTCAGGAAGCTCTATTGCAGCTGCGGGAGCACCTGTAAGTTCAGCCTTGAGATTAGAAGCTGAAACTACTGGTCTGTCCTGAACAGTGCAGCCTGCCTTCTGCATGATAAGCTCAAGCTGGTCGATACGCTCCTGAGAGCTGTCTCCCTTTCTCTTTTCACAGAGCTCCTTATAATATCTTCTGAGGATCTCCTGCTTACCTGCTGCCTGAGCTGCCTCATCATCAATGATGCAGTTACCTGCCATATTTACACCCATATCTGTGGGTGACTTGTAAGGTGAATCACCGTAAATCTGCTTGAACATTGTATTAAGCACAGGGAAAACAGCAACGTCACGGTTGTAGTTAACTGTTGAAACTCCGTATGCCTCAAGATGATAAGGATCGATCATGTTCATATCAGCAAGATCCACTGTAGCTGCCTCGTAAGCGAGGTTTACAGGATGCTGAAGCGGGATATTCCAGATAGGGAAGGTCTCAAACTTCGCATAACCTGCCTTAACACCATGGATGTTTTCATGATAAAGCTGTGAAAGACATACAGCCATTTTTCCGCTTCCGGGGCCGGGAGCTGTAACAACAACCAGTGAATGCTTTGTCTCGATGTATTCGTTTTTGCCGTATCCCTCATCGCTGATGATAAGCGGAATGTTTGAAGGATATCCGGGAATTGTATAGTGCTTGTAAACCTTGATACCAAGGCTCTCAAGCTTTTTCTGATATGCGATTACGGTATCTGTTCCGTCATATCTTGTAAGAACAACGGAACCCACATAGAGACCATAATCATGAAAAGCATCAATAAGTCTCAGTACATCCATATCATAAGTGATACCAAGATCGCCTCTTACCTTGTTCTTCTCGATATCGCCTGCGTTGATGGCAATTACTACCTCAACGTCTTCCTTGATCTGAGTAAGCATGCGGATCTTTGAATCCGGCTGAAATCCGGGAAGTACTCTTGATGCATGATAATCATCAAACAGCTTACCTCCAAATTCCATATAAAGCTTTCCGCCGAACTGTCCGATTCTCTCGCGAATCTTCTCAGACTGCATGGAAATGTACTTGTCATTATCAAATGCCTTTTTCATCGTTATTCCTTTCTCATATCTTAGTTCTTATGAAAATATGCACATGCTATAGCACCGGGTCCGGCGTATGTGCCTATTGTGGCACCAACATGCTCAATCGGAATATCATCCACATAATCAACATATAGATGTTTACTGTCTTCTTTATATTTTAAAAGAAACTCATCCGATAATCCGGAGTATGCTAAGCACATCGGTTTATCATAATCTATTCCGCCGTGTTTATCAATATACTGAATCAACATATTATTACCATTTTTTGATCCTCTTGCTTTTCCAACAACGGCAACAACACCGTTTTCAATGGTAACAACAGGCTTTATGGATAATATGCCACCTGCCATGGCTGCAGCAGAAGAAATTCGTCCGCCCATCTTAAGATATTCCAGTGTATCAAAAACAGAAATGACTCTGGCGAACTTCTTTTCCTTTTCTATAATCCGGGTTATCTCATCTGCACTTTTGCCTTCGTCACGAAGCTGTACTGCTCTCTGAACAATGATGTATTCAGATATGCAAAACTGCATGGTATCTATAACTCTTACTTTTCCGTCAAACTCATCAGCTGCTATACAGGCACTCTGATAGCATCCTGAAACTCCGGAAGACAATGTCATACATATAACATCATCCCCTGCTTCCACTGCCTTTCTAAACTCCTCCTCGAATTCGAAGGGCGGAATCTGACTGGTCTTTGGAAGCTCATCCGACTCAACCAGTCTTGAGTAAAACATATCACTTGTAAGGGTCACTCCATCCAAAAACTCCTCTTCACCAAAGCGGACTTTGAGAGGTATAACTGTGATCCCCCACTCTTTTGCTTTATCCTGTGGTATGTCACTTGCTGAATCGGTAATAATTCTGATTGCCATAATAAACTCCTTAAGTAAACTGTTTACATTGTCATCTTGCCAAAATCCACAATACAGTTTACTTTAGGAAAACTCTTTAATCAAATCAGTTCCCTGTCTCAGGAATTTTCTTCTATATGTCTTCTTCTGAGCTGTCCGCATGCGCCATCAATATCACGTCCCATCTCACGGCGAACAGTGGCATTTATACGGCGTTTTTCAAGACGCTTTTGGAAATCAAGAACGCGCTTCCTTGTACTCTCTACGAAATCTCTTTCCTTAATAGGATTAACAGGAATCAGATTGACCACGCAGTTTAAATCAGAAAGTAATGCTGCCAGTTCGTCCGCATCATCATCGGTATCGTTAACTCCGCCTACAAGGGAATACTCGAAGGTAAGCTGTCTTCCTGTTTTTTCAAAATAATTCCTGCAGGCATCCATAAGCTCATCAATTGAATACTTGTTAGCTATGGGCATAAGCTCCTGCCGCTTTGCCTGATTGGAAGCATGAAGAGAGATTGCCAGATTGATCTGGAGCTTTTCATCTGCCAACTTATACATGTTAGGAACTATTCCGCAGGTAGAAACAGTAATATTTCTCTGTCCCATATTAAGGCCGTTCTCATCAGATAAAAGCTGAATAAATCTAAGAATATTATCGTAGTTATCAAGGGGCTCTCCGCTTCCCATGACAACAACGCGGGATATCTTTTCTCCCGTATCCTTCATAATGGAATATATCTGATCAAGAATCTCAGATGCTGAAAGATTACGCTCAACGCCGTCCAGCGTGGATGCACAGAATCTGCATCCCATTCTGCAGCCCACCTGAGAGGATACGCATACGCTGTTTCCAAATTTGTACTTCATGAAAACACTCTCGATAAGGTTCCCGTCTGAAAGAGCAAAGAGATATTTCCTTGTGCCATCTATGGCAGATTCCTGAACTCTTTCGATACGAAGGGATACAAAATCGCACTCTGTGGCAAGCTTATCCCTAAGAGCTTTAGAGAGGTTTGTCATCTCATCAAAGCTTCTTGCCTGCTTTTTATGCATCCAATCATAGATTTGTCCGGCCCTAAAGCCGGACTCACCCATTTCCTTAATTTTATTTGTCAGTTCCTCTTTTGTAAGAGATTTAATATCTATCTTTTCCAAAATTTATTCCTATAAAAATATGTCCTGCCAAGAAGCATTGCTGCTGTTGGCATACGCTAAATCATTTACTGCAATTTATCATTCCTTGCGTCTGAACTTTGCAATGAAGAATCCGTCTGTTTCAAATTCTCCCGGTAAAATCTGAATGTATCCATCCTTTGCAGTATCGATACTCTTCATCTTTTCAGGAAGCTTATCTGTAAGATCAACCGGCTCAAAGGGAAGATTCTCAAGAATCCACTTTACGTTGTCCTCGTTCTCTTCCTTAGCAACTGTACAGGTGCTGTACATCATGATTCCGCCGGGCTTTACATAACTCCATACAGCATTCAGGATATTCCTTTGTTTCTCCTGGAGACTACGAATGGATTCCTCGTCGGTATTCATCTTGATGTCAGGCTTTCTGCCAATAACGCCAAGCCCTGAACAGGGAAGGTCACAGAGAAGTACGTCTGCTGCAGACTCCATTTTTTCATCATGCTTCTCGGCATCATACTGCTCTACCGTCACATTGGCTGCTCGCATTCTATTAACGTTTTCACGTATAATCATGCACTTATTTGCAGACAAATCTCTTGCTATTACCTGACCGGTTCCTTTAAGCTTATCTGCTGCATGAAGGCTCTTTCCTCCGGGAGCCGAGCACACATCCACAACTGTGTTGTCAGTTTTTATGCCGGCAAGCTCGCATACAAGCATTGAGCTGATATCCTGAACAAGGAATGCTCCCTCGTCGTAACCGGGCAGATATCTGATATTATCCGTATGATAAAGGTCCATGGCATAAGGCAAAATCTCATTCATCTTAAGAACTATATTGCCGTTATTTGCCTTTTTCATTTCAGCTATAAGAGACTTTAATTCCTCTGTCTCAAGTCTTCTGCTAAATCTAATGGAAACAGGTCTTGTCTTTAAAAAGAACCTGAAAATCTTCTCTGTCTGCTCTATACCGTAATCACCTATCCATCTGCCGGCAAGCCACTCAGGCTGTGAATACTTAATTGACAGATAGTAGGCTTTACTCTCTCTTGTTATCCCCGGCTCAGGCCAGTCGATCTTGTCCTTTTTCCTTGAGATATTTCTGAGGACTCCGTTTACAAATCCCTTAAGCCCCACGAAATGGCGCTTTGCAGTAAGCTTTACCGCTTCATTTACCGCTGCAGAATCGGGAACAGAATCCATAAAAAGAATCTGATACACACTCATCCTGAGGATCAGCAATATTGGCAGTGCCATCTTTTCAGTGGGCGTCTTGGAAAACTGATTTATGACATAGTCAAGAGTAAGCTTCCTCTCAACAGTTCCCCCTGCCAGATACTTAATAAAAGCTTTGCTTTTGGTATCAAGATAATCGTAGCGGTCAAGAACTCTTTTGATAGTAGAAAACTCATGATTGGAGGAATCCTCCATCTCTAAGAGAATGTCTAATGCAATTTTTCTCTCATTTACCTTTTCTGCCATAAATTAGTCACGCCTTCTTCCGGTTCCGGTGATCATAATAAGTCTAAGAAGCTGTAAAACTGATGAAGCTGCTGCCGCAACATAGGTAAGTGCCGCTGCGCCTAAAACCTTTTTGGTATGAACCAGTTCATCATCCCCGAGAATTCCGTACTCGCCAAGCATCGCAAGAGCTCTGTGAGATGCATCGAACTCTACAGGAAGAGTAACAATCTGGAAAAGAACAGCCAGGGCAAATACCCATACACCTATTTTTGCAAGAGGTGAAATTCCAATAATCAGGCCGAGCATAATGATCGGGATTCCAAGCTTTGAGCCGATATTCGCAGCAGGCACAAGAGCTGAGCGAATGCTTATGGGTAAGTATCCTGTATGGTGCTGCAGTACGTGTCCGCACTCATGGGCCGCAACGCCTATTGCAGCCACACTGTTTGAACCATAGGTTGCATCTGAAAGATTCACTGTTTTGGTTCTGGGATCATAGTGATCAGTAAGATTACCGGACACATGCTGAATCTGCACATCCATTATTCCGTTTCTTCTAAGAATCTCATGTGCTGCCTGTGCTCCGGTCATTCCGCTCATACTGCGGACTCTGGCATATTTACTGTAGGTAGTCTTTACTCTTGCGCTGGCAATGATACACAAAAGCGCTCCGATAAGAACTAAAATATAGGTACTGTCAAAGTACATTCCCCTGCTCATATATCCATAGTTAGCATACATGTCTGCTTCCTCCTTTAAAACATTTTAAACAGGCGTGTTCATAATCTGGTCACGCTATCTTTTACTTAAATATAAGATATTTTCATGTTCAAAATGTGTCTTAACCAAGCTTATCCCCGGCAATTATACTGTATCCAAGAAGGAAATCCTTAACACTCATGCGCTTTTTACCTTCGAGCTGAAGCTCTGTTATCTCCAGAAGTCCATCTCCTGTGTTCACGATGAAGGAATCCTTTTTCACATCATATACAGTTCCGGGAGCGCCGTCAGTAGCCTCTTCTATAGGCTTAACCTTCCAGATTTTAAGCATCTTACCGTTAAGCTTGGTATATGCACTTGGCCAGGGGCTCATGCCTCTTACAAGATTAAATATCTCGCGAGCTGACCTGTTAAAGTCAATCTGTCCCATCTCTTTACTGATCTTGCCGCACTTTGTGCTAAGAGAATCGTCCTGAGGAGTAGGTGTAATCTCACCCTTCTCAATCCTAGGAAGTGTCTCTACTATTAAATCAGCTCCAAGGAACATAAGCTTATCAAACAAAGTTCCAGCAGTATCCTCATCCTCTATAGTCAGAGTCTTGGTAACAAGAATATCACCGGTATCCATTCCTGCATTCATCTGCATGATGGTAACTCCGGTTTCCTTATCTCCGTTTAAGATCGCCATCTGAATTGGCGCAGCACCTCTGTACTTAGGAAGAAGTGATGCATGAATATTCACACAACCGTACTTCGGTATATCCAGAACCTCCTGAGACAAAATCTGTCCAAAGGCAGCTACTACAAAAATATCAGCATCAAGAGCCTTAAGCTCAGCAACTACAGATGCCTCTCTTACCTTTTCAGGCTGCATAATTTTAAGGTCATGCTTAAGGGCACATTCCTTTACAGGAGATATGGCAAGCTCCTTACCTCTCCCCTTTGGTCTGTCGGGCTGTGTGACAACTGCCACCACTTCATGCCCAGCTTCTATTATTTTTTCAAGCGCCGCAACCGCAAAGTCCGGCGTTCCCATGTATACTACTTTCATCTATTCTCCTTAATCGTCCCTTACTGAGCGGGTTCCGCAGATGTATCCGGTGTAGGTGTCGCTTCTGCAGGTGCAGCCTCCTCTGTTACAGGGGCTTCTGCGGGAGTCCCCTCTGTAGGAGCGGGAGTCTCCGGTGCAGGGTCCGGTATAACTGTAAGTCCCTGTTCTGCAGCTACACTTGCAGGTACACGTTTTGTAGTAACTGCTCCTGTTTCGGGATCAACAATCTCTGCTGTGACAACTGCTTCGGGCTCAGTTTTACCGCCGTATACAAATACGGCTTCGCCCTTTTCTACAATCTCAAATATCTCAGCCGCCTTATCTGTCGGAAGATTGATACATCCGTGGGATCCGTCTGTGATATAAATCCATCCTCCGAATTCAGATCTCCAACTTGCATCATGCATACCCACATTGCCGTTAAAGGGCATCCAGTACTTAACAGCTGATGAATAGTTCTCGCCTACGAGAGTGGCATCCCTTTCCTTATAAGTAATGCCATAGGTTCCTCTTGGCGTAGTTCTTCCTTTATTAACACAGCCGGACACGAAGTCAGAATCAATAACCTCCTGTCCGTCCTGATAAACCCACAAGTGCTGACTTGTGAGATCAATTTCTACATATGAATTACCATAATCAGTAGCGCCATATGTAAGGGCTGTTCCGAAATACACAGGGGTTCTTGTGCCTCTGTAACCGGTTTTTATGGCTTCTAAAAGTTCATTGGCTTCAGTTGTTCTATCCATCCACCATCCGTAATCGCCGCCCTGAACAGTCACCTCTTCGCCGCTGTGGGATATGATGGTTCTGTCCCTGCCAAAGGTGTCATACTGTCTTGAAAGGCTCTTTACGAATTCCTTAACCTGCTCTTCATCAAAGCTTACGCTCTGACCTTCAATGTTGCACCAGTCCTTAATGACTGTGCCGTCAACCACCACAGTTTCATCGCCGAATTCGTATGTTATTGAAGCTTTGCAATATACATTCAGATTGTTGCAAAGATCATTAAGCTCCTGATTGTCTGATGTGATGGCAGGCTTCTCGTAGCATTCATCGCTAAGTGTAACCTGTGCTTCAAGTACGTCCAAAGCCGCACAGATCTCAGAAATTACGGTATCCTTTACCGGGCTCTGTCCCTGCTCCTCAGGAATAATGTAAAAACCCTCTTCACCGGTATCCTCTGACAAATGTGCATCCACAGGTGCGATGATATTCTCAGCATCAAAGATACTAAGGCTGCTTATTTTTTCAGCTGCAACCTCTCTTGAATATACGACTATATCATCGGTGGTAAGATGGGTTTCCTTAAAAAGATATGCAGGCCACAGGAAGGGCTTCTGCTCTTTTAAAGCCTTATCAAATTGTCCATCCACCTGAAGTGACAGGCTAATATCGTCAGAGGTCAGTGTCTGCGTGATACCACCCCTGGCGTCTATAGTTAGCACATATTTTCTTAGTCCGCTTGCAATCTCCTCTTCAATATCCTTCGCCGTCATATTGTATGCCGGGATATCATTAACGAAGGTATTAAAAAGATAATGCTTCGTAAAATATATAGAAATCCCCACATAAGTAACAGCAAGAATACCAAGCATGATTCCAAGGACTTTTCCGGCCTTACCGCTTTTAGTCTTTTGTTTTTTCATACTTTTCTCACTCTGCATAATTGAGCCAAACTCTGCTCTTTCGGAATTTATTCCGCATCAGGCTGCTGAAGTTCCTCGTTATCAACAAGATCTCCCTCAACCTTCTCAACATACATGTGTCCGTCAAGGTGATCGCACTCATGACAGATAGCTCTTGCAAGAAGCTCTGTTCCCTCAAGCTCAAAGGGCTTCATATCAATATCAAAGGCCTTAACCTTCACATAGTTAGGTCTTGTAACAACGCCTGACTTACCGGGAAGTGAAAGACATCCCTCGTAGCCTGTCTGCTCTCCGCTTGTCTCTAAGATCACAGGATTGATGAGAAGATGAGGATCCTCTCCCTCAGGAGAACAGTCGATAACAACGATTCTCTTTAAAACACCTACCTGAGGTGCTGCAAGACCAACGCCGTTAGCGTCGTACATTGTCTCAAACATATCATTTATAAGTTCACGGATTCTGGGAGTAACCTCTTTTACCTCTTTGCAGGGGCGTGCAAGAACGTCATCTCCATATTCTCTGATTTCTCTAAGTGCCATATTTACTACCTTTCCTTAAAACAATTCATTTACTTTATCCAAATGCGTCGTAGCATAGAGTTTCTATATAAAGTCATGCCTTTTGACGCTTTCTATAGTATATCACAGGCAATCAAGTTATGTAGCCTGCATGGGATCAAAGTCGTATTGTACCTGTATTCCGCGAAGTTCTCCCCTCTTTTCAAAATAATCAAGAAGGGATGCCGCAGCGTCCTTCATCTCCACGAGACTATCCATGCTCTCATGCTTAACATAGATCACCATTCTGTAAATATCATTTATCTTGCTGATAGCTGCTGCCGCAGGACCGATTATAATAGCGTCCCTTATGCCAAGGCGCTCTATCTCTGCCCTTAATCTTGCCGCCAGCTTTTTGCCGTATTCTTCATTGGAAGCAAAAATCTGAATTGCCATCATGTGGGCTGCAGGCGGATATCTAAGGAGCTTCCTGTAGGAAATCTCTTCCTCATAAAAAGCCTTATAGTCCTGATCCTTTGCATGAACAATGGCGTAATTATCAGGCTGATAGGACTGAATTACGACGCTTCCTGGGAAGGTTCCTCTGCCGGCTCTTCCTGCTGCCTGGGTGATCAGCTGGAAGGTTCTCTCACCGGCTCTGTAATCCCCTGCGTTAAGGGACATGTCTGCTGCCAGTATTCCAACCACTGTAACATTGGGGAAATCGTGTCCCTTTACAATCATCTGGGTTCCCACCAGCACATCAGCTTCTTCAGCCGCAAAGGATGAAAGTATCTTCTCATAACTACCCTTTGTCCTTGTGGTATCAGCGTCCATTCTAAGAACCCTTGCTTTAGGAAAAATCTTATTTACTTCTTTTTCTATCTGCTGAGTTCCTGCCCTGAAGGCTGTGACATATTTGGAGCCGCATTCGGGACAAATCCTTGCAACAGGCTGAGTGTGTCCGCAGTAATGGCATACCAGCATGCCGCCTCTGTGCTCTGACATTGATACATCACAGTGAGGGCACTTAAAAACATAACCGCAGGACCTGCATGAAATAAAGCCCGCAAGGCCTCGCCTGTTAATAAAAAGCATCGCCTGATGCCCATTTTCCAGAGCATCATTTAATTTTTCCTGAAGATCTCTGCTGAAAATCGATCTGTTTCCGCTTCGAAGCTCTTCTCTAAGATCTGCAATTATAGCATCGGGAAGTGTTCCGCCAGTAAGTCTTCTGTTTAGTTCAAAAAGCTTGTATTCTCCTGTCTCAGCCCTGTAGTAGGATTCAAGAGACGGAGTTGCAGAGCCCAGTACCACGCTGGCTCCCCCAGGCACAAGCTTCGCTAGTTCGATGGCTGTCTCCCTTGCATGATACTTAGGCATGGTCTCACTTTTATATGAACTCTCATGCTCCTCATCAATTATGATAAGTCCCACTGAGGGAAACGGCGTAAACAAAGCGGATCTTGGGCCTATGATTATATCTATATCGCCTTCTTTTGCCCTTTTTGCCTGGTCGTACTTTTCACCCGGTGACAACGTGGAATTCATTACAGACACTCTGTCTCCAAAGTGTCTGTAGAATCTCATAAGTGTCTGATATGTAAGCGCTATCTCAGGAATAAGGACTATTGCCTGCTTACCCCTTTCAAGCATCTTATCGATCATGTCTATGTAGACTTCTGTCTTACCACTTCCTGTAATACCATGGATAAGATAGGTTTTCCGCTCTCCACGGTCAAAATCAGCTATTACTTCATCAGATATAGCCTGCTGCTCGTCACTTAGTATGACCTTTTTGGCAGCGGGGCTGACTTCTCCCACAGGATTTCGATAATAGTCCTCAGTTTCTATTTTGATGATGCCCTTTTCAGAAAGAGATCTCAAAACGGCTGTGGAAACATTGAGCTTGGAAACCACCAGCTCCTGAGGAATTCTCTCGGAAGGGTTCTCCAAAAGTGCCTCAAGAAGACGGGCTCTTGCCACCTGATGCTTTTTGACACAGTTCATGTAAAAATCTCTTGCTTCCCGCTCAGGCTGAAGGAGTTTTACATATTTATGCTGAAGTGTGCCTACTTTTTTCCTGACAGGCAAAACCGTTCTAAGAGCATTTATCATGGTTGAGCCGTAGTATCTGTGCATCCATGCAGCCAGCTTAACCATGATGTCATCTACTGAAACCTCATCCCCAGAAAGACCCGATATCTCTTTTATTTTCTCGGGAGCACACTGAGGCTCATTCATAAGCTCCACAACATACCCTGCTCTTTCGGTATTACCTTTTCCAAAGGGTATCTTTACACAGCTTCCGATATCGATCCGTCCCCTTAGGGCTTCAGGAATTCTGTACTGAAAAGGTCTGTCCACCTTCTCGTGTGAAATATCCACTATTAAATTTGCATAGAGGAAGTCATTATTCTGCATTTATTTCTCTTCAAGTATTTCTTTAATAAGGTCGCGCTCATCCATGGGATATTTAACGCCTTTTATCTCCTGGTAATCCTCATGGCCCTTGCCGGCAAGGACGATGATATCACCATTTTCGCCATGCTCGATGGCATATTTGATGGCTTCTTTTCTGTCTTCAATCATGATGTACTCGCCATCTGTCTTTTTCATGCCGGTCTCGATATCCTTCATGATATCCATAGGCTCTTCAAATCTCGGATTATCTGAAGTGATGATTGTAAAGTCAGCATATTTACCACTTACTTCACCCATCTCGAATCTGCGGAGCTTTGATCTGTTTCCGCCGCATCCAAATACGCTGATAAGTCTGTTTGGATGATAATCTCTCAGGGTGCTGAGAAGGCTCTTAAGTGCCATAGCATTATGGGCATAATCTATCATAAGGGTAAAGTCATCAGATACCTTTACCATCTCGATTCTGCCTTTAACGCGGGCTTTCTTAAGGGCTGCAGCAATTTCATCCACACCTGTGCCCAGAATTCTTGCTACATCAATAGCGCAAAGTGCATTGTATACGCTGAATCTGCCGGGTGTAGGAACAGAAGCATGCATCTCAAGTACGCCTGTTGTATCGAACATTACACCAAGTTCGCCGGGCTTATGAAGATATGCAAGGTTTATTGCACGAAGATCAGCATCTGCTGCAAAGCCGTAGGTTGTAAGCTCGCAGGTATGACCTTCAAGAACATCTATCATTCTGGGATCATCTGCATTGGCGATACCTACCCTACACTGTTTAAAGAGCATGCCCTTGCAGTGCATGTAATCATCAAAATCCTTGTGCTCGTTAGGTCCGATGTGATCGGGCTCGATATTTGTAAATACGCCGATATCATATATGAAGCCCTGGCTTCTGTGGAGCATAAGTCCCTGTGATGAAACCTCCATTACCACGCAGTCGCAGCCTGCATCCACCATTCTTCTCATATATTCCTGAAGCTCGTAGGATTCAGGTGTTGTGTTCTCTGCATGAATATGCTCATCACCGATGATAACCTCGATAGTACCTATAAGTCCGCACTTATGTCCTGCATTCTCAAGCATGTTCTTAATAAGGTAAGTAGTTGTAGTCTTACCCTTTGTACCTGTAATACCTATTGTCTTAAGATGCTCAGCGGGATGCCCGAACCATGCAGCTGAAATGAAAGCCATAGCATATCTGGTATTCTCAACTCTTACAACTACAGCTTTGCAATCATCGGGAAGTTCAACATCCTTCTGAACAACGATAGCAGCTGCGCCTTTTTCGCAGACATCCTTAGCTGCGCTATGGCCATCAAAATTAGCACCTTCTATACACAGGAAAAGGCATCCCTCTGTAGCCTTCCTGTTATCATTTATCACTGCAGATATCTCTATATCGAGATTTGCAGCCTCTTTTCCTGTATTTCCCTCATAAGCTTTGTAGTCCAGATTTTTCAATAAATCTACTAATTTCATACTCTCGCTCTCCTTTTCTACAAAATTTCTTAAGAATCTTTCGTTTTCCTTAAGGTTTTAAACATATTCTATTCACATTTGTAATGTATATTATGTATCAAGATAGTTGATGAACTAACTATCTCCCCCTCATAAGAAACCGCTGACACACGCTCTATGCGTGTGTTTTGTGGTTTTATGAAGACTTTTTTTCTGAACATTTCATGTAATCCCTAAGTACTATTTGCAAAGACTCCATTCCCCTGTATTCATTAATTTGTGGTCTGTATGCTACATTTATATACATTTTATCATTTAATGAGCCATTATAAAGCTTTTTAACATTATCTTCTCCGAATGTTTCATTCAGGAATTCATCCCATTTATCAAGATTATTGAACACCATCATATCGTAGCATCTTCCTGTGGTATCCTTTATCTGGAATTTTCCTACATTTGCATTCTTACCGATGACTCTGCCACTTACAAGCTCAATATTTCTTGCAGCAAAAAGAGGCTCTTCATTACCTGTTCCGTAAGGACCTATTTCCTCGAATTCTCTAAGAAGCGGAATACTAAGATATTCCGGCGGAAGCTCCATATCTATATGAAGAACCTCCTGGAAATCATCCTCTGCCAAATTACAGTTATCATTAAGAGCCTTATTAAAGGCTTCCAGATTGTCTTTCTCTAATGAAAAGCCAGCTGCCATCTTATGGCCGCCAAACTTAAGAAGGAGATCTCTGCATTCACTTAAAGCATCATGCATATGATAAGCCTCAATAGATCTGCCTGATCCCTTAAGTATGCCATCCTTTGTATCAGTAAGAATGTAGGTGGGTCTATGGGTTGCTTCTCTGACGCGTCCTGCTATTATTCCTGCAAGAGATTCGTGAAGTCCAGACAGGTATATTACAAGCACCTTGGGAAGCTGTCCATTATATTCATCAAGCTTCACCATAGCAGCATCCTGACCTTCCTTTGTAAGGTCCTTGCGGCTGTCGTTTAATTCCTTTAATTCCTTAGCTATGCCTGCTGCTGCATCCGGATCCTGCTCAAGCAAAAGCTCTAGACCTCTCATGGCTGAATCCAGTCTTCCTGTAGCGTTAAGACAGGGGCCCAAGACAAAGCCGTAGATGTAGCAGGTAATTCTGTCTGCCTCCACACCACACTCCCTTATAAGTGCGTTGAGTCCCACATTATGTGATAAAGGTATATTCTTAAAGGAATCCTTTACGATAATTCTATTTTCGTCCTTTAAAGGCATAACATCACAAACTGTCGCCCATCCTGCAAATATTCTAAGGTCCCTAAAAAATCCATCGTTCTGACTTTCAGAAATACCCATAAGTTCTGCGAGTACACAAATAAACTTGTATGCAACCATCGCACCGCATATCTCATGGAACTTGCTTTCATCATCTTTTCTCTTAGGATCTACTACCGCATCTGCCTCAGGAAGGATCATTCTATCCTTGTCTTCACTGTCGCACAATACCTCATGGTGATCTGTGACGATCACAGTCATTCCAAGCTCTTTCGCATGTGCAACCTGCGTGGTAGCAGCTATTCCATTGTCACAGGTTATGATGGTATTAATACCTTCTTCCTGCGCTTTATCAATAAGGGCATCGCTAAGACCATAGCCATCCTCCACTCTGTGAGGAAGTCTTACATCCACATGTCCTCCGCATTTTCTGATACCTTCATAGAGGATATATGAAGAACAGATGCCATCCACGTCATAGTCACCAATAACGCGAATGTTATCTCCACGTTCTATGCATTCCTTCATTATTGCTGCCGCTTTATCCATATCCTGAAGCTCATGAGGATCATGAAGGGATCTTATATCTGAGTGTAGAAACGCTTCTACATCTTCAAACTCAAATACATCTCTGTTTCTAAGAAGTCTTGCAGTTATGGGCGAAATGCCATGCTCCTGTCCGATTTTATTAAAGTCAGCCCCTTTTCGGGTTACGAACCACTTTGCCATAGTTACCTCAGGTTGTTTAATTTTTTTTATTATAAAAATGGCAAAAGTCAGGAAAATCCACGATTTCCCTGACCTATGCTCATTCATTATAGCAGTTTTTAAGTGCTATATTATTTCTTATTTTCACCCTTAAAGCGAGTCTTCAGATCCATCCATATAGGTGATGCGATGAAGATTGAAGAATATGTACCTGCTACTACGCCGACCATAAGAGGAAGTGCGAAGAAACGGATATCCGGTACACCAAAGATGGCAAGTGCCAATACCATGATGAAGGTTGTGATTGATGTAAACAAGCTTCGTGTTATTGTCTGGCTTACACTCTTGTTAACAAGTGAAGCATAGTCATCTTTGTGGCTCATGTTGAACTGGTTCTCACGGATACGGTCAAAGGTAACGATTGTATCGTTGATTGAGTAACCGATAATTGTAAGGATGGCAGCAATGAAGGTACCACCAACCTGAATTCTTGTAAGTGCATAGCATGTGATAACGATAAGTGCATCATGTGCAAGAGCGATGATAGCTGCAGCACCAAACTTTATATCTCTGAATCTGATCCAGATATATGCAAGCATAAGTACAAGAGCAATGATCATAGCAGATGTTGCATCTGCACGCATCTCGTTACTGATTGTAGAACTGATACTCTCAGCAGCTATGTTCTCCTGAGGAACATTGTAATCTGTCTCAAACATGTTTGAGATTGCTTCACGCTGTGCTACTTCAAGAGTAACTGTCTTGAAGATAACCTGATTTGATCCTGATACTGTCTGAACCTGTACAGAATCAACACCTGTAAGCTCCTTGATCTTCGGAACTACTTCGCTGTCAAGCTTCTCTGTAGTCCAGTTCTCATTGAATGTAACGCTTGTGGATGTACCACCTACGAAATCAAGGCTGTAGTTGAATGCGCCAACTCCGCGTCCGCCGTTTACACCCATGGTTACAAAACCAATAAGGATGAGCGCAAGAGAGATGCCATAAAACATCTTTCTCTTTGATGTGAAGTCGATGATCTTAAGATCCTTAGCCTTGCCATACCACTTCTTATCCTGAATACCAAGATTAAAGAAGATGTTTGACATAATTCTTGTGATAACAAGAGCAGTGAACATGGATACGATAATACCAAGAGCAAGTGTTGAAGCGAAGCCCTTAACTGTACCTGTTCCTCTAAGTCCAAGGATAGCTGCTGCTATAAGTGTTGTGATGTTACCATCAAGGATAGCTGAAAGCGCCTTGCTGTAACCTGTCTTGATAGCAGCCTTTACATCCTTACCGCCTGCAATCTCCTCTCTGATACGTGCAAATACAAGAACGTTTGCATCTACCGCCATACCTACTGAAAGGATGATACCTGCGATACCAGGAAGTGTAAGTGTAATCTCGAATGCTGAAAGAAGAAGTATCTCAAGTCCTACATAGAAGCCAAGAGCAATACTTGCAGCAAAGCCGAGCACTCTGTAAACAACTAACATGAAAAGAATGATTGCTATGAAACCTACGATAGCAGCGATCAAACTTGTATGAATAGCATCGGAACCAAGCTGAGCACCAACTACGTTGGAACGGAGCTCTGTAAGCTGAAGCTTAAGTCCACCGATACGGATCATAGAAGCAAGGTTAGATGCTGATTCGAATGTAGGCTCACCTGTGATGATGGCACGTCCGTCTGTGATCTCAGCCTGTACGTTGGGAACTGAAATGAACTCACCATCATAATAGATAGCAATTGATTCGCCATTTGCGAAGGCCTTCTTTGTAGCCTCTGCAAACTTTGTCTTACCTTCGTCTGTGAACTCAAGCTGAACTACTACTTCCTGAGTGTTAGCTGTACCGGAATTCTGGTAACCTGCCTGAGCATCAGCTACGTCCTCACCCTTAAGTACGATAGAACCTTCTGCTTCAAGTTCTTCAATAGTCTTGTTTAATACATAACCGATCTGAGCATTCTCATCCATTACGAGGTTGCCTTCTTCATCGGTTGTGTAACCCATGTTGTACTCGTAGTTCTTGTTGCCTTCACTGTCTGTCTCGGCGATGAAGTACAGATTACCGGGCTGTCCCAGCTCCTCAAGGATCTTGTTTGCATCTGTAACACCGGGAATCTCGATGTTGATACGGTTAGAACCTTCCTGATAAACCTGTGACTCTGTGCTGTACTGATCTACACGTTGCTGGAGCTTGTAAATAGTATCTGACATATCCTCGGCGTTAGGTGTCTCTTCTCCACCTACCTCATAAGTGATGCTGACACCACCTGCAAGGTCAAGTCCGAGGTTGATACTCTTAAGTGAACCGGACTTGTCGCTTCCAAGACCATACACTGAAGAGTATGCGAGGCCGCCCAGTAGTAATAACATTACTAACAGAGCTAAAAATGGTTTTACCTTTTTCATTGTTCCTAATCCTCCATCTAAATCATTCGGCAAGGGCTGCCTTGATCATAATAGCGCACTCGATACGCTTCCTCTGCAGCTCGCATCCCGTTTGATAGGTTGTATTTATATCGCCATTGAAATTATAGGCGTTTGCAGCGCAACCACCACTGCAATAATATCTTGCAAAGCACTTCTGACACTCAGGTCTGGAGTACACATTGCTCTCTTTGAACATCTTCCTGATATCAGGTCTTGTGATACCATCGAAGACATTACCCATAATGAAATCTTCATTACCAACAAACTGATGACATGGATAAAGGTCACCCCAGGGAGTAACACCGAGATACTCACATCCCGATCCACATCCTGAAAGTCTCTTGGCAACACAGGGACCACCTTCAAGATCGATATTGAAGTGGAAGAAATTGAATCCTTTTCCTTCCTTGTGTCTCTGAAGGTAGAACTTGGCAAGCTCGTCATACTGCTCGCAAAGATACGGGATATCCTCGTCCTTTATAGCGTACCAGTCTTCAGGCTTAGCCACTACAGGCTCTACTGAGATCTGTTTGAAACCAAGGTCTGCAAGATGCTTAACATCCTCACAGAAATCCAGATTGTTGTGAGTGAAGGTACCTCTTACGAAGTATCTGAGCTGATGTCTGGACTCAGCAACCTTCTGGAACTTGGGAACTATCTGATCGTAAGTACCCTGTCCGCCGCGCATGGGACGCATCTTATCATTAACTTCCTTACGTCCGTCAATGGATAATACGATGTTGCCCATCTCTTTATTGGCAAATTCAAGGATCTCATCATTTAACAAGGTGCCGTTCGTAGTAAGAGTGAAGCGGAAATTCTTATCGTGCTCCTTCTCTATGCTGCGACCATACTCTACTATCTTCTTAACGACATCCCAGTTCAAAAGGGGCTCGCCGCCAAAGAAGTCGACTTCGAGGTTCTTCCTGCCGCCTGAATTCTTAATAAGGAAATCCAGGGCTGCCTTACCAACCTCTTCAGTCATAAGTGCTCGTCTTCCGTGATACTCACCCTCGTCTGCAAAACAATATTTGCATCTGAGGTTACAATCATGTGCGATATTGAGGCAGAGAGCCTTAACAACTGTATCTCTCTCCTTGAACTCTTCCACATAATTCTCATATACATCATCTGTATAGAGGACTTCGCTTCTGCGAAGCTCGAGAATGTCTGAAATAGCATCCTTCAGATCGTCACTACCATATTTACTTACTAATTCCGGATTCTTACCGGAGAGTTCTGATACGAGCTCTGTGCATAATACAGAATCATCATATCCTTCGGCATCGGGAGCAGTAATATCTCCTGAACCGAATCTGGCTGTCAGAGCTTCCTCGACAGGACCTGTCAGGTCAAAAACAATGTCGTCCACCACGTGAACGGATCCACTGTTTACATCCAGAACAATGTTATAACCGTTGTTCCTGTATGCATGAATCATAAAAAATTATCACTACCTTACTATTTTAAATTTATAAAAAGATCACCGATCAAGTGATACTTAATATACACAACCTGGTCTTTACACTTTACATAAGATAGGCAGCGGCTAGGCCGCTGCCTGACATTAAATAATTATTCAGTTAAGAACCAAATTACTTTGTAGCCTGCTCGCAGCTCTGGTTACCTACTGTGCAGGATGTCTTGCAAGCTGACTGGCAAGATGTCTGGCACTCACCGCAGCCGCCCTTTTTCATTGACTCTTTAAGATTTCTTGTTGCAAGTGTTTTTACATGCTTCATAATATTTCTCCTTTTCCGCTTGGGAATATTACCGAAAACAATAGTTTTCCACATTTCAGTAGTATAGCATACTTTAAGACAAGCGAAAAGCACTTTTTCTTATATGTAAAAAGAAATCGCAGCAGGTGCGATTTCTTTTATACATAGCCTTTTTAAGCTGTTTTTTCAATTTTATACAGTCTCTACATTTCTGGTAGCGATGACATCAACGCCTGTTCCTGCAACGTCCTTTACAAGAACATCTCCGATGTGAGCAGGAGCAGGTACAACAGCTGCATCGATATCCTTCATAACCTCAAAAATCTTGTCCTTGGGAATATCGCTTGCTGTTTTTACTGATACTCTCTCCTTGTCACCACCTGTGATTCTGATGGTGCTTGTCACAATTCGTGTGGGGTTAACTACTTCTTTTCTTGCGTAGATATCACCCTTCTGACATGTATTACCTGTAACCTCTGTTACTTCACCGTTCTCCATGGTAACTGTAAGCTGGCATCCCATGGGGCATCCGATGCATGTGAGTTCTCTCTTTTCCATTTTGGTCACTCCTTCTCAATCTTTACAGTTATCTTCTTCAGACCCTTGTGCTCCTGAAGCTGAGTCTTTCTGAGAATGATCTGCTCCATTTCGCCGGGAGCCATGATTCTCTTCTGGTTGTGCATGATTCTCTCATCATCAAAGTATACACTTACGAAAGAATTCTTATATACATCACCGACTCTGAATCTTACTGTAAGAAGATCGCTCATGCGCTCGGTATCAATTGTGCTGGGCACTGTGTATCTTGCGCCTTCTGTAGCAACGATCTCGATGACATCTGAGCTGTCAGCTGCCTTGCATCCGTCGTTAATATACTTAACAGCGTTCTCTCCGGCTCTCTTAGCCTCTTCAGATACATAGTCAACAAGGTCATGTACGTGAAGAACGTTACCACAGGCAAATACACCGGGGATGTTGGTCTCTAGGGATTCATTAACAACAGGTCCTGATGTAACAGGGCTCATCTTTACGCCTGCTGATCTTGAAAGTTCGTTCTCGGGAATAAGTCCGCAGGACAAAAGCAGTGTATCGCAGGTATATCTGATCTCTGTTCCGGGGATAGGCTTTCTGTCAGGGCCAACCTCAGCAATTGTAACTGCTGTTACATGATCTTTTCCTTCGATATCAACGACAGTGTGTGAGAGCTTAAGCGGAATGCCATAGTCATCAAGACACTGCACGATATTTCTCTTAAGTCCGCCTGAGTAAGGCATAAGCTCAGCTACAACCTTAACCTTAGCGCCTTCGAGAGTCATTCTGCGGGCCATGATAAGTCCGATATCACCTGAACCAAGGATTACAACCTCACGTCCGGGCATGTAGCCTTCGATGTTAACAAGTCTCTGAGCAGTACCTGCTGAAAAGATACCTGCAGGTCTGTATCCGGGAATGTTGAGGGCTCCTCTGGGCCTCTCTCTGCATCCCATTGCAAGGATTACAGCTTTTGCAGGGATCTGGAACATTCCGTCTTCTCTGTTCATGGCTGTAACGGTCTTGTCTGCTGCAATATCCATTACCATGGTATTGAGCTTGTACTCTATGCCAAGGTCAAGAACCTGCTTGATGAATCTGCATGCATATTCAGGACCTGTAAGCTCTTCCTTAAATGTGTGAAGACCAAATCCGTTGTGGATACACTGATTAAGAATACCACCAAGTTCATGGTCTCTCTCAAGGATGAGAATGCTGTCATTTCCGGCTTCTTTTGCAGCAACTGCAGCTGCAAGGCCTGCCGGGCCGCCTCCTACAATTACAATATCATATGTCTTCATGAGTGGCTTTCCTCCCCTTTGGTTCTTTCAAGAATGATGTTGGATTTTCCGCCGCTCTTAGTGATCTTTTCATAAGAAAGGCCTAACTCTCTGTTGATGATTTCCATCGTTCTGGGGCTGCAGAAACCTGCCTGACATCTACCCATTCCGGCTCTTGTTCTGCGCTTAACGCCATCAAGTGAACGCGCGCCGAGAGGTCTGTGGATAGCATCAAGTATCTCACCTTCTGTAATTGATTCACATCTGCATACGATTGTTCCGTAAGCAGGATTTTCTTTGATAAGAGCATTCATTTCGTCAATTGAAAGACCTTCTGTGCTCTTAATACCTTTGCGGGTAGCGATCCAGTCTGACTTCTCTGTAAGTCCCATCAAATCCTTAAGCATATCTCCTACCATCTTTCCGATTGCAGGAGATGCTGTAAGTCCGGGAGACTCGATGCCTGCTACATCGATAAAGCCTTTAGCATCTTTTACTTCTTCGATAACGAACTCATGTCTTTCAAGATGAGCACGAAGTCCTGCGAATGATGTAATTACATTTCTGAGAGGAAGGTTCTTTACATTCTCGCTGGCCTTAGCGGTAACTTCGTTAAGACCTGCTGCTGTTGTATTGTTTCCTTCCTTATTCTCAAGATCAATTGCTGTAGGGCCTACAAGAAGGTTTCCGTGTACTGTAGGTGTTACAAGTACTCCCTTACCGTATTTTGTAGGCTGCGGGAAAATTGTATGTGATACATAATTACCAACTTCCTTATCAAGAAGCAGGTAATCTCCTCTTCTCTCGATGATGTGCATCTTGTCAGCACTTACCATGTTATGGATTTTATCAGCATATACGCCTGCAGCGTTAACAACTACTTTGCTGATATACTCACCGTTGTTTGTGCGAATATGGAAAAGACCATCCTCACCCTTTTTGATATCCTCAACTTCAGTATTGAATCTGAATTCAACGCCGTTCATGTTGGCATTTTCTGCCATTGCGATGTTGAGCTCGAAAGGACAAACAATGCCGCCTGTAGGAGCATAGAGAGCACCTACAACGTCATCTGAGAGGTTGGGCTCCATCTCAAGGGCTTCTTCTCTTGAAATAATCTTAAGGCCCTTAACTCCGTTCTTAACACCTCTGTCATAGAGAGTCTTAAGTCCATCTATCTCTTCCTCGTGTACGCATACAACAAGGGATCCGTTTCTCTTGAAAGGAATATCAAGATCCTTTGAAAGCTGATCCATCATCTCATTGCCCTCAACATTGAGCTTAGCCATGAGTGATCCTTCTTCAGCATCAAAGCCTGCGTGAACGATGGCTGAATTAGCCTTGGAGGTTCCTTCGCAAACATCCTCACATTTTTCAAGTACACATGCTGATACATTGTATCTGGAAACTTCTCTTGCTACAGCGCTTCCGGAAACACCTGCACCAATAATCAATACGTCATACATTATTTATCTCTCCTTAACGTGCCCAGCCTCTTGTTGAAGCAACTGCCTGCTTCCAACCTGCGAGCTCTTTTTCTCTCTTTTCATTGTCCATTGTGCTTGTAAACTCTCTGTCTACAGCCCAGTTACTAATGACATCTTCCTTGTTTTTCCAATAGCCAACCGCAAGGCCTGCAAGATATGCAGCACCCATAGCTGTAGTTTCTACGCAGCTGGGTCTTACAACATTGGTATCAATGATGTCTGACTGGAACTGCAACAGGAAGTTATTCTTGGAAGCTCCGCCGTCTACTCTGAGACTTGTAAGCTTCTTACCTGTGTCGAGCTCCATGGCCTTAAGCACATCGGCTGTCTGGAAAGCCAGAGACTCAACTGTTGCTCTGATAATGTGATATTTGTTAACGCCTCGTGTAAGACCAACTATGGCTCCACGTGCGTAGGGATCCCAATAAGGAGCACCAAGACCTGTGAAAGCAGGCACAACGTAGCATCCGTTCGTATCCTTAACTCTTGTAGCAAAGTACTCTGAATCCGGTGCGGAATCGATGGTTCTAAGCTCATCTCTAAGCCACTGAATTGCAGCGCCTGCAACATATACAGAACCTTCGATTGCATAGGTCACCTTACCGTCAATTCCCCATGCGATTGTTGTAAGCAGATCGTTCTTGGAATAAACAGGCTTATCACCTGTATTCATCAGCATGAAGCATCCTGTTCCGTATGTATTCTTGGCATCACCCTCTTCAAAACAGGTCTGTCCGAAAAGCGCTGCCTGCTGGTCACCGGCTGCTCCGGCAATCTTGATCTCGCCGCCGAAGAACTCGGGATCTGTCTCTCCGTAAATGCAGCTTGAAGGCTTAACCTCAGGAAGCATGCTCATGGGAATATCAAGGATATCGCAAAGCTCCTTATCCCATTCAAGTGTATTGATGTTAAAGAGCAATGTTCTTGATGCATTGGAATAATCCGTTACGTGAACCTTACCCTTTGTAAGCTTGTAAATAAGCCATGAATCAACGGTTCCAAAGCACAGCTCGCCGTTTTCTGCTCTCTGTCTTGCACCGTCAACATTATCAAGTATCCATCTGATCTTGGTTCCTGAGAAATAAGGATCGAATTTAAGTCCTGTCTTGCACTGGAATTTCTCAACAATTCCGGGAACTTCTTCCTTCATTTTCTCAGCAAAGTCCGCTGTTCTTCGACACTGCCATACGATCGCGTGCGATATGGGCTGTCCTGTTTTTCTGTCCCATACGATAACAGTCTCACGCTGGTTGGTGATACCAATCGCTGCTATATCCTCAAAGCTCGCATCTATCTTGCTCATCGCTTCACGCGCAACAGACAGCTGTGTCTGCCAGATCTCACTGGCATCGTGTTCTACCCAACCCGGCTGCGGGAAAAACTGGGTAAATTCTTTCTGGGCGCAGGAGCAGATCTCACCTTTTTGATTAAAAAGGATGCATCTGTTGCTGGTAGTTCCTGAATCCAGCGCCATTACATATTTTGCCATTTCTTAAAATCCCCTTTGTGTTTTTGCTATAAATTTATCTGACTCATTTAAGTGATATCAGTTTTTATCCTGTTTTTGTTTTATGCGGTAAGAAACGCTTCATTCAAAAATACCGCAAGGCCCTCTGTATGTTCTCTGTTTACACGAAGATCAGTTTTTACAAAGAAATCATCCGAAACCAGCGGATCGTATTCCTTGTAAGCCTTTATAAAGCGTTCCATGTAGCCGGGAATCTCAAACATATATCCGATAAGCACTACGTTCTTGGAATCCAGAATGCTTATGCTGTTTTTGAGATTGAAGGCCAACATATCTATCTTATTGTCAATAATCTTCTCTATGTTTTCATCTCTTTCGAGCTTGTCTGCATTTTCATCGGTTCTGTCAAGCTCAGCCTGCACGTCGTCGGCTATCGCCTTGGTTGAAACATAAGCTTCAAGGCAGCCCTTACGTCCACAGTTGCAGCTGCGTCCGTCCTTTACTGCAGTCATGTGACCGATCTCACCGGCCATCTTGTTTGAACCCTGATAGATTTTGCCGTCGATGATAATGGATGCACCAACACCGGGGCCCCATTTCAATATGAAAAGATTACTAACAGTACGTCCAAGGCCAAAATATACCTCTGTCTGTGCATACGCTTTCAGGTTGTTCTCAACAACTACCTGAAGTCCAATATCCTTCTTAATAAGATCAGCGACCGGTATGCTTTCAGTCCAGATGCTATATGTATTGAGGCTTATTCCTCTTTTTCTGTCCACACTGCCGGGAATAGTTACAGCAGCTCCAAGGAGCTTCTCCCTGACAATGTTGTTTTTCCAGAAAAGCCTCTGACATTCATCCGTAACATTCCTGAAGAACTGTTCCGGCTTAGTATGCTTGTCTGTGGGAAGGCTACAGCTGCAAAGCATGTTACCCTTCATATCAGTAACTGCAATGTAGGTTGTATCTGATTCTACAGCGATGCACAGTACATTCCTGTATTCCGGATTGATGTCCACCAGAATCTTTTTCCTGCCCGCTCTTTTTTCTTCAGCAGCCTCGCCAAGTTCTACGATTATGCCCTCCTCCATCAACTCAGAGCATATTAAAGTAACAGAGGCGGCTGTTAAGCCAACCGTCTCTGCTATATCTTTTCTTGACATTGCTCCATTGTTGTTAAGCAAAAGAAGAATGGAAGAACGGTTACTAAGTTTTACGTTTTCTAAATTTATCCCCTGATATTTCATAATTAAATTATATCCAACTCTTTTAGTAACGTACAACCTCTAAATCGAGCATATTACCAAGTTTTTCGAGCTCCTCTGCTATATTTTTGTAGATAACTACATAGTGGGGTTCCCAACCATTCTTAATGGTTTCTTTAACAATCTTCTCTGCTGACTCCTTAGTCTGAACAACGATAGAAGCGCCATTGAACTGCTTGGGCTTATCCATAACATTTCCTTCCGCAATGAAGAATCTGAACTTACCTTCTGCTGTACGACCTACTCTGAAGATTGTAGCTTCCTCTGAAGCCTTGCATCCAAAGTCCATAACAGGTCCGATCTTTCTGTTGGGATGAACACCTACCTGAGCACCGGTGTCGCAACGTGCAAGGTTACATGCTGCCATTCCACAGTGCCAGAAAGTGATTGAACTTTCTTTTTCATCCATTGATACAGGATCACCGAAGAAGGTGGACTGACCTGTGAATGCAGTTCCGATATACATTGAAAGTGCGCCGTATACGTCTGCTTCACAGCTTGCAGGAATGTTAACCGCATTAAGAAGTGATAATACCATGCATACAGGTGTACCGAATTCTGTGAAGAAATCAGGCCAGCAGCGTGAAGAAATAGCACCGATACGGTTTTCATCTACATAAGCCTTGTATGCTTTGTAAAGTCTTGCAAAATCCTTGATGTTGTTCTCAGGCATTTTCTCAAGACCAACCACTTTTTCTTTTGCCTCAGCCAGATCAGAAGCACACTCCTCATCTGTATATGCCTTAGCCTTGTTGATAAGCTCTCTTGCTTCGATGGCATCAAGTGTTACACCGAATTTGCTAAGAAGCTCTGCATCCAGCGCTCTACCAAAACCGAAGCCCTGGGGTGTGTGACCTATTGCAGACATTTTAAGACCTGTAAGATCCTTCTTTACTCTTGCTGCAAAGATTGTAGCTTCGATCTCTCTCTTTACATTTTCCTCTGAAGGAGCGCCAAATACATGCTCGAATTTTCCCTGTCCTCTGAATGCGCATATAGCATTGGCTGCCGAGTATGCTCCTGTAAGAGAGTTGCTGCGAAGTCTTGTTCCGTCTATGACAGGCTCCCTAAGTGTCCAAAGCAGAATAGGACAATTAAATCTTCTAAGAACCTCACTTGCATAAGCTGCATTGGCAAATGTAATATTCTGTAAAATTACAAGATCGGGATTCTTATCGCTTAAAAAATCAGCTACAGCATCTACTGTAAGCAGGATGTCTTCAGGAACAACTATGTCCTTGTCAATTTTCTTTAAAAGCTCTGCTGAGTTATCAAACTGCTCATGTGCAGTTACCATCTCGTAAGTTCCTACTCCGATAGGAACATATACCACCTGAAAATTCATATCAAAACCTCTTTATTTGTTCCCCAAAAATCAATGTCTGCTGTAGTTAATACTTAAGTTCCTTGTTCTCACCGATGAGCCCTGGAAACGCCCCCTGCTTAATGAGTGGTTCTCTCTCAGGATGAGAAATTACCCATTTATTTCTCTGGAGCAGAAGCCTCTCTTCTCCTGTTTCCTTTGAAGACTTTCTGTCAAGAGGTGTGTTTGTTCCTCTTGGAAGAATTACTATTCCCTTAAAGCCTTCATCACATACCCTTACCGGTGAAAGATGCAGTGTCGTCTGGAACATCTCTATTGCTGTTCCCTTAGGTACAAAGAACACTCTTGCGTCCTCTACCTTATAGGTGTTATCAGCTGCAATCTCCCAGGTATGTCCAAGAACTAACATAAAATCTGTTACCGCAACATTTATCTCGCTTCCCTTGTGATATTCGAAGCCATTGTATGTAGTATTTCTACCGTTGCAGTAGCCGACCTGGATTGGCATGTCCCCATAAAAGAATCCCTGAACATCTGCTACAACACCAAGTTTTTCCATCTCCGGAACGGAAGCTACATATACATTCCCATTCTCCGGGATATCTGTGTTGTCCTCCATGTATCTGATCATCTCGGAAAAATCGTAACCCTCAACGATGTTTCCGTAGGTTTTAAACTCTTCATCAAAAACGGAAGTGATCTTTACGTCATTTACTTCATTAAGTCTGTCTATCATCATTGTCTCCCGTTTATTATCTGTCTCTTACAACCTTGATTGTTGCTCTGAAGTCTTCCTTTGCCATGCCTCTGTCAAGAGCTGTCTGATATACATTCAGCGCATTCTCTTCACCGGGCATCTTAACTCCGCACTCCTTTGCAAGGTTCACGCAGATGTTTACGTCCTTAGCCATATTCTCGATTGAGAATGCTGTTGTGTAATCCTCCGCTTCAAGCTTCTTAGCCTGTCCATCAAGGTACCAGTTAGCAGCTCCGCCGTATGAAACAGCTGTTGTAAAATCAGGAATTGAAATTCCGTTTGCCTTTGCAAGTGTGATTGTCTCGTTAACACCGTTCTGAATCTGTGAAACAAGTGCATTGTGACAGATCTTCATTACAAGACCCTTGCCGTTATCACCCATGCGGATTACGTTGCAGCCCATGTATAAAAGGATGGGCTTCATAGCTTCGTAAGTCTTCTCATCGCCGCCTACGTAGATACCAAGTGTACCTTCAATAGCTGCGGGCTTTGACTTAACTACAGGTGCATCGATGAAGCCTGCACCTGTCTTTTTAACCATCTCTGAGATCTCAACTGAAACGCTGGGATCGATTGTGCTCATATCTATGCAAGTCTTAGACGAATCAAGAACATCAACGATTGCCTCGTATACTGATCTTGAGTGCTCACTCTTTGGAACCATTGAAATGATGACATCTGACTGCTTTGCAAGCTCTACTGAATTCTCGCAGGGAACTGCCCCCTTAGATGCAAGAAGGTCAACCTTCTCTTTGATGAAGTCGAAGCAGTAAACAGTGTCGTCATGCTTTTTTACTATGTTCTCGCACATGGACTCTCCCATGATGCCAAGTCCGATAAAACCGATTTTCATATCTCTCTATCTCCCTTTAATATTTTTAAGGTTTCGATCACTCGGTAACTGTGTTATCCCAAGCTTCACAGAATGTGTTAAGACCCTGGTTTGTGTATGCATGCTTCATGCAATCCTGGAATACTGCAAGTCCGCATGTAACGATGTCAGCACCTGCTACTGCGCAATCAGCGATCTGCTTAGGTGTACGGATTGCTGCACAGATGATCTGTGTTTTTCCATAGAAGCCGTAGTTCTTGTAGATCTCTACGATGTTCTTGATATATTCCTTGCAATCCTCACCGTTCTGCTCTTTCCAACCGATGAAAGGTGAAACGAAAAGTGAACCGTTCTTTGCAGGAAGAATAGCCTGTGAAGGTGAGAAGATCAGAGTTACGTTTGTTCTGATGCCTTCCTTCTCAAGGATTCTTGCAGCTGTGATACCGGGCTCGATTGCAGGAATCTTGATTACGAAGTTAGGGCTGATCTTAGCAACCTTTCTTGCCATCTCTACCATATCCTCTGCCTTATCGAAGTGAGGATTGATCTCAACTGATACAGGGAACTTATCAACTCCCTCAAGACCCTCTTCCTTGATCCAGTTTGCAATATCGGTAATAGCTGTCATGAAAGGCTTACCACTTAACATGATGTGACGGGGATTTGTTGTTACACCGTCAATACCGAATGTATTGTAAGCTAATTTGATTTCATCGAGTTTCGCACTGTCTAAGAAAAATTTCATTATATTGCCTCCTAAAACTATATTAGTTAATTGCTTTAAGCAACTATAATCATAGCACCTCACATTTTACAGTCAACAGCTAATATATGGTTTTTATTAACTTTGGCGTTTTGTTTGATTTGTTTAATCTATTTTTGTTAATTAGTCACATAAAAGAAAAAGTGATTTTGATTAACGTTTTTAATTTATAGTGTACCAAACCCAGGCCATACAAGCATTGTCACGTATCCAACCGCTACCGCTATGAGCATTCTCACCAAAGCTACCACCAGACCATTCTTAAGGAGCTTGTCGGGATCAAGACCGTATGATACGGAAATAGCTCTTACACTTACAGGAAGAATTGATTCAAAGTTCATACCCATTGCTGTTGTGAAGACATAAGGAATGGGATTAAGTCCCATCTTCTGCGTTACACCAATTACTATAGGCAGTGCAACAGCTGCAGATACTGTACTGTTTGTCATCTCGGATATAATGCAGGCAAAAAGTGTAAATACCATTATTGTTACAAATCCGCCATTTAAGTTGGCAGATGAGATCACACCGGCGATAGCATCATTAGCACCTGAGCCTGTAAGGATCTGTCCAAGAGCAAGGCCGCCTGCGAAAAGAAGAAGCATTCCCCACATAACTTCCTTCTGGGCCTTTTCCCAGGTAAGAAGCAGTTCCTTTTTCTCGAAAGATACGATAACAAAGTTAGCAAAACCAAGAAGCAGGAAAAGATATGCAGGAACAAGTCCCGGAATCAGATCCGCATATAATGGTCTTACAAATGAACCGAGCATAGCTACAATAAAGAGAACAAGACTTACTTTTTCATCCTTTTTCATGGGACCAAGGTCCTTGTAGCATTTTTCAAAATATTCCTTTGTTCCCTCAAGAGAGTTTGTCTTCATGGGTTTAAGAAGCATTGTAAGAAGCACTGCTACTGTAGCGATAATTGTGTAAGGAAGCATTCTGGTAATCCAATCAATGTACATAAATTCCTTACCTGTAAACTCTTCAATAAAGGCTATGGCTGTGATGTTCATTGCACCGCCAAGAGGTGTGCCGGCACCGCCGACCTGAGACCCCCAGGCAATGGCGCAAAGGATAGGTGTTGCAGCTTCGCAGTTTCTGATATCCTTATAACCTGCTGCCGCCAGCATTGATACAGCGATAGGTGTGAAAATAGCAACTACAACTACGTTGGGCATCATGTTTGAAAGCACAATGGCTGCAATGAGCCATACGGTAATCTGAGATTTCATGGAAGGTCCGATAAGCGAAAGAGCCTTAAGTGATATTCTCTTATCAAGTCCTATCTCACTCCAGGGAGCTGTCAAAAGGCATGAGCCGAAGATCAGAATAATACTGCTTGATGCATACTGGCTTATAACATTCTCCATGGGAACGATATCAAAAATCGCGTTTATAACTCCGGGAAGAAGCGCCGTTACAGTTATGTCAACCGGTCTTGTAACCCACCAGTAGATCATCCAGACCGCAGTTCCTATACCCTTTGCAGCGGTATAATCGATAAGACCTGTTTTGCCAAGACAAAGACTTATCAGCAGGAACAGCACAGGTCCCAGTATCAGGTGCATTCCTCGTTTTGTGTTACTCATTTCTTTTCCCCTTTAATTAACAATTTTAATCAATTGTCTTATTTTTTAAGCAGATCTAACTACCACAAGCCTGCGGAATTAAATCTGCTTTTATTAGCTTAGAACTTCAGAGCATTATCCTCATTCCAGAGTTTATCATATTTGAATCCTGTAACCTTTTCACATACAGCGATCTCCTTAGAAGTGATCTTTGAATCATCCTCTCCTCTTCTTCGCATAATTTCTTTTTTAATGATATCGTACTCAGGCTTATTCATCGGGAATAGAACCGCGAACACAATCGCCAGTGCCATCAAAGCAACGGGAATCCAAACATAGAGCTGTGTAATACCCATCTGCGTTCCTGCTGCCTGTCTCAGCTTCTGAGAAGCAAGGTTCTCATCATATCCGATCATTGCGAGACAAATACCTATTATAGTCGAACTAAGTCCGGTTGCAATCTTTCTGATGAAGGTCGCCATTCCGGATACTGTTCCGGGACGTCTTATTGAGGTAATAAGCTCATCCACATCCGCCATGTCGGACAATATAGCATAGATACTAACTGATGAAGCAGCCATACCAAGTCCGATAATGAATGAAAGCACAAGGATTATAACAAAAGGTGCTCCCTCATAGGAGAGGAACAGCAGTGCAACAGTAGCGATCATTCTCACAGGGAAGCCGATAAGTATCGGGAACTTCTTAGATGTCTTTGGCATGATTATCGAGAACAGTATCGTGCCTGTAAACTGAGCAAGAAGCAATACTCCCATCATGATTGTGAAACGGCCGCCGGAGTATGCATTAAGCACGTCATCAACATAGTAAACCGCAAGGCCTGTAACAAAATCAGCAGCACCCTGTCCTGCAAGGAAGATGCAGATAAAAAGCTTAAAGGAAAAGCTCTTATATACTGTAAAGGACTGCACAAGGCTCTTCCTTAACGGAACCTTTACGGGTTCCTTCTGCTTTTCCCAGGTTCCGAAGAAGGTAAGTAAAATCACCACAAGGAATATCACTGAGAAAATGATCGCAACTGTAAAATACAGGCTTGCATTGGTGTTATCTGTGATAATGATGGTAGGTACAAGGCCTGCCAGAATTGCACCAAAGCTTGAAAATACAGTTCTTATTCCGGAAAAGCTGCCTCGCTTATTGTAGTCATCAATCATATCCGGAAGAAGTCCGTTATAAGGTACCATTACGATAGTGAAGCCCGTTGAAAACAGCATGTACATAAGTGCGTAAAAAGTATATTGTCCGCCCACGCTCTCAATGCCTGCATTCATCCAAAGCATCAGAAACGTAATAGCAGATATGATACTTCCGATAAGAATGTAAAAACGTTTTGCTCCGAATTTCGAGCTGGTTCTGTCAACTATATTGCCCATTATAGGGTCTGTAATTGCATCCCATACTTTTCCTATAAGCGGGATTGTACCTGCAAGTGCAGGCGACATTCCTAGCGCCTTTGTAAGAAATACCGTGAAAAATGTGCTGATTACAACAAATGCACCGCCGCCGTAAATGTCAGCAAGGCCGTAAGCACATTTTGAAAGAAACTTATCTTCTCTATTATTACCCATCTCATTAAACCCCATTAAATTATTCTCTTATTGTGATAAGCTCATCGAATCTCTCTGAGCTTTTTCTGACAAATACACATGGCTTCCCAACAGGCGCATCCACAGTACAAATCCCCTTCTTGTACTCCTTACCTGTATAAAGATGTACCCATGTATCATCAGGTAGTGTAACCGTCCTTTTGTCGGTACCTGCTTCAAGAACAGGTGCAACCAGAATATCTCTTCCCAAAAGATACTCTGTCATCTCGCTGTAAGCCCAGGATTCATCATAGTGATAGAACACAGGCCTGATGACGGGAGTCCCTTTCTCTGCCGCCTCATCAACGAGTTCTTTAATATAAAATCCAAGCCTTGCATGAATCCTTGTGCACATGGCTGTGTGCTTCAAAAGCTCTTCATCTGAGTCAAACTGCACATTATTTCCCGGCTGATTACCCTCATGAGTTCTGAAAAGAGGCGAAAATGCATTCATCTCTTCCCATCTCATAAGAAGCTCCTTAGTTCTTCTCATGTGCATTATGGTGGTATATCCGCCTGCATCCGAATGAGTTATGCCGTATCCTGACATGGCAAGTGACAGTGTTGCAGGTATTACAGATGGAATTCCATCATCCACCGACCAGTCTACATGCTGATCTCCTGTCCACATCATGGCCGCACTGCCAAGACTCTGCGTATAGCCTGCTCTTGTGAAAAAGAAGACTTCATCCTCTACGCCGCACTCTTCTATGGCCTCTCTGTTCATCTGTGCCCAGATACCCGGCCACTTATTGTGAAGAGTTTTCGGATCTCCGTCATAGAGCACAGCATCCACCGGCAGGTACTCACCAAAATCAGCCATCCAGCCGCCCATGCCGATCCCTATCATATTTTCCTTGATGATATTCTTATACCAGTTGTAGGCTTCAGGATTAGTGAAATCCACCATTGCAGCCGGAAATGTTGTTATCGTAACAAGATAATCGTCTCCGTTTCTATCCTTTACGCAGTATCCCTTTTCTTTTGCTGTCTCGTAAATATCCTTCTCAAGTGCAATAAAAGGATTGATATATCCAAGGAATCTGACGCCCTTCTCCTTCCACTCTTTTATCTTGGATGGAAGATTCGGGTATTGCTGATCGTTATATCTCCAGTTCCACATAACCTGATAGCCAAAGCCTGTACAGCGACAGCCGCACCAGTCCTGACACCAGACACCTACAACCTTGCCATTTTCTTTTGAAAGCTCTTCCAGCTTCCTGTCGATATTGCCGCAGCCATCAAAGCCTTCTTTTACCTTATCGCCATCCTTGATCCAGTCCTGCATGGCGATGATACCGCCCTCATAGATCCAGTCAGGAAGCTTTCTCTGACGGCCAAGAAGATGAGTCAGCTTATCAGAAAGCTCTGTAAAAGTGCCGGCTCTTTCGCTTGTAACCACCGGAAATTCCTGGGTGTATAAAGTAATCTTGTCAGGAACTGAAAAATCAAACTCGCCGTAAGCGCTCATATCCACATGAACATAGTATTTATCTGATGATGTGAATGTGGGCTGTACATAGTAAGATTCATATTTATCAAAGGGCAGCTTTTTCTTTGGACGAGGTCCCCTCAGCTTTTCCTTGATAAGCTTTTTGGAAATCCTGGATGCATTCTGATGCTCTGCAACCCATATCCTTACGTTTTGCCCTTTAAGATCAAACTCTGAATAGGTCTCTCCGCATCCATAGATATGTTCACCCGGATTAGTAGGAAAGCTTAGCCAAAATCTGTTTATCTTAGAAGCACTGCCTGAATCTGATGTAAGCTTCACATCAGTCCTGTCACCGTTTGTGGTAACCTTAAGTCTTAGTAGCTCTCCTGTTTTCCTGCATTCGTAAATATATTCTGTTCCATCGGGAGTACTTACAGTTTCCTTCAAAGCACACTGTTCTTTCCAGTCAAAGCTCTGTTTATACTTAAAGCTCCCCCTTTTCATGGAGAAGTTGTTCTGCCCTGCTCCCACGCAAAGGGCCATGTTTTCAAAGACTATTGTAATTCCCTCCCTAATGTCATATTATCAAAATAAATAATTGATTAAATGTTTTAACCAATCCTAAATCATTCTATATTAACTTTTGCGTTTTCTCAATTGTGAATAAATAAAGAAAAATGGACAGCTCTATTGTGCATATATACAGAATCTAAAAATGAAAAAATAGGGTATAATATAACCATATACTACCTATTTAAGAAAGGTTTATTTAATGCTTAGATTTTATTACGTGATAATAGTCTCTTTACCTCTGATTATCTATTACATCATAAAAGGCAGGCTCGTCATGAACAAACCGGATAAATATTCCAACGAGTACTGCTACAAAATCGCCAGAAACATGGTTCGCAAGGTTATGCGAAACTGTTTTATCAAAACAAACTGCTACGGTGTTGAGAACCTTCCGAAGGAAGGTGGATATATAATGATTCCCAATCATCAGGGCAAATTTGATGCTCTTGGCATCATCAATTCTCACGATGAACCCTGTAGTGTTGTTATAGATCTTGATCGTTCAAAGATGATACTTACAAATGAATTCATAGGACTACTGCGCGGAATTCGTCTTGATAAAAATGATATGCGTGCTCAGATTAAGAGCATGCGCCAGATGGCAGATGAGGTAAAAGACGGAAGAAGGTACATTCTCTTTCCTGAAGGAGGATACGATCACAATCAAAATACTGTGCAGGACTTTAAGCCCGGAGCCTTCAAGACGGCTCTCTGGTCAAAACAGCCAATAGTTCCGGTGGCGCTTGTTGATTCCTATAAGCCCTTTGAACTCAATTCTTTAAAGCCTGTGACTACACAGGTGCATTTCCTTAAGCCCATCTACTACGATGAATATAAGGACATGAACACCACCGAAATAGCTGATATGGTAAAAAAACTAATCGAATCCAAAATTGCCGAAGCATTAGGAACGGCAAATAAGTAAAAGCCTAATCAAACTAAGTGAATACAAAAATTACGCAGGTTACAAACTTAATTGCAACCTGCGTTTTTTTATTCTTCCGTATCCTGTTCTGTATCAGCCTGGCTCTCTTTTTTATCAAAAGTGCCTTCAGGTATGTAAACAAGTACCGCTGTAATTCGATTTCTCTTGATAGCACTGGCAGTAAGCTCTACACCGTTATCAAGCTTTGTGGTCTCGCCGCCTCTTGGCAATCTGTCAAGATTCTCTATCATCAGTCCGCCGATTGAGTCATAATCGTCTGATTCAAACTGTGTTCCCAGAGCATCATTGATATCATCAAGCTTCATGTTTCCTTCTACTAGGAATCTTCCATCGCCAAGCTCTCTTATCTGCTCTTCTTCGTCCGTATCATACTCATCACGAATCTCACCAACGATTTCTTCAAGAAGGTCTTCCAGGGTGATCATACCAACAGTAGCGCCGTACTCACTAAGTACAAAGGCAACGTTCTGAGCATTTTTTCTCATCTCCACAAGAAGATCCGCTGTCTTTTTATATTCGTAGGTGTAATAAGCTTCTCTCAAATAATCGCTTATCTTGAAATTATCCTTATCGGATACCAGCACGATATCCTTGATATTTATAAGACCGATGATGTTGTCCTGATTATCCTCATAGACAGGGATTCTGGTATACATCTCCTGCTTGAAGACTCTCATAACTTCATGGTATTCAGCGTCAGCACTGACGCAGCTCATATCGATTCTGGGGATCATGACATCCTTGGCAACAGCGTCACTGAATTCAAAGATATTGTAAATGATCTCCTTCTCGCCGCTCTCGATTACGCCGTCCTCATGGCTTACATCCACGTAGGTCTTAAGCTCGTTCTCAGTCATGACAGTTTTGCTGTTTTTATCAATGCGAAGTATTCCAAGCACCACATCTGCAATGGCATTAACGATCCAGATAAAGGGTGTCAGGATCCACATGATCGCAAGGATTATCCTTGCATAATAAAGTGAAAGATTCTCCGCATAGGTTGTAGCTATTGTCTTAGGAATAATCTCACCAATTATAAGAACTGCGATTGTAAGGACTCCTGTTCCGATACTTACTGCCCAGTCGCCCCACAGTCTTTGTACAAACATAGTGGCAAGAGCAGATGCCGACAGATTAACTATGTTATTGCCGATAAGTACAGCTGATAGCATCTTCTGATAATTATCAAGAATCTGCGAGACAGCCACGGCTCTCTTATTATTCTCATCCACAAGCGTCTTTATTCTCACTCTGCTGACACAGCTCATGGCTGTCTCTGCTGACGAAAAGAACGCCGATATAAACACCAGTAAAACAAGTATTACGAACTGTATTATGTTTTGCTGCAATTTGATTCCCCCTGTAATTAGCAAAATCTAAACTCAAGTAATTTTATTATATCATCCGGTACATCTGCAAATATCTTGCCGCCGGCTTCCTGCTGTTCCTCCCTGGTGCGGAATCCCCAGGCAACACTTATGCAGGGCATGCCTGAATTGGCTGCTGTTTTAATATCCACATCGGAGTCGCCAACATATACGCAATCAGATGCGGTAACACCAAGAATCCTCATGGCTTCTATAACCGTATCGGGTTCAGGCTTTTTACGAATACCTGCTCTCTCGCCTATAGCAACATCAATAGTATCTTTAAAATACAGAGCTGCCAGTTCCTTTGTGGCATCCATGAATTTGTTTGATACTATGGCAAGCTTATAACCCTTTTCCTTAAGAGCTGTAAGAAGCTCCGGAATTCCTTTGTAGGGTCCGCTGTTATCGTTACAATGAACCTTGTAATGCTCTTTAAAATCTGCAAAAACAGCTTGGAAATCCGGATTCTCAAGGCCGCCCGGAACGCATCGTTCCATCAGCTTCTGTACTCCGTTCCCCACTCTGTATTGTATATCATGAAGTGAGCAGGTTTCCATACCATGCTTACTAAGTGCATAATTGGCACTCAGCATCAGATCCTCAAGTGTGTACAAAAGTGTTCCGTCAAGATCAAATATTACTGCCTTAATTTTACTCATTTATGCAAGCTCTGCCTTCCCGGTCCCCATCTTGGAGACTACCTTTTTCTTAATGATGAAATAACTTATAAGATGAGCGGACGCAGTTATAAACCAGGTCACAGGATATGAAATATAAAGTACTGTAAGGGAATGATATATTCTAAATATAGTCAATATCCAAACGATTCTAAGTCCGCATGCACCTACTATAGATACTATCATAGGCACTGTGGAATATCCCATTCCGCGAAGACTTCCGCAGATTACATCCATACATCCGCACAGGAAATACAAGGTGCAGATGATCGCCATACGCTCAACGCCGAATTTAATTGTATCAGGCTCAGCTGTGTAAATTCCAACAAGCTTGGGTCCAAGAATATAGAACAGGTTACCCATGGCAAGACCAACAACCGCTACTATTGCAAGGCAGTTACGAAGAACCTTGCCTATTCTGTCAGCTTTTCCTGCACCTACATTCTGGCTGGTGAAAGATACGCAGGCCTGATATATGGAGTTCATAGCCATATATACGAAGCCCTCAAGGTTCGCACCTGCAGCACTTCCTGCCATGGCTGTAGCACCAAACTCATTTATAGAAGACTGAATAAGAACATTTGAAAATGAAAAGATTGTTCCCTGAAGTCCTGCAGGAAGGCCCACTCTGATAATCCTCTTAGCCTTATCCATGTTCACATGGATTTTCCTAAGGTCAAGCTTATAGCTTTCTTCTGTCTTCATAAGCGCTCTTACGATAAGAGCTGCGGATACTGCCTGCGCAATAATGGTAGCAAGAGCAACTCCTGCAACATGCATGTGAAGAAGGATTACAAAAATCAGATTGAGGATAACATTTATTACGCCTGCACCCATTAGGTAGTACAGCGGTCTTCTGGTATCCCCGGTTGCCCTAAGAACGGCAGCTCCAAAGTTGTAAAGAAGCGTCACGGGCATTCCCACAAAATATATCCTCATATAGAGAGCAGATAGATCGATTACTTCCTCGGGAGATCCCATTAGGCCAAGAATCGGCTTGGATGCAAGAACACCGATTACAGCGATGATCACACCGCCGATAAGAGCCAGCGCAACAGTAGTATGAACCGTCTCGCTCATCTCTTTTTTCTGTTTTCCTGCGAAATATCTGGCTGCAAGAACATTCACGCCTACAGAAAGCCCCATGAAAACACTAAGGAGCATATTGATAACAGATCCCGTTGATCCGATGGCCGCAACGCAGTTTGCACCCATAGTCTCATCACCGGAAAACTGTCCCACAACCACGATATCCGCTGCGTTAAACAGGAGCTGCAGAACGCTTGAGATCATCAGTGGTATAGAAAAAAGGAGAATCTTCGGCAGAAGAGCCCCCTCCGTCATGTCTATTTCGTATTTCTTATTACCAGCACTCATTTTAATAACCCTGTGCAAATCCGCACAAACAAATCAAAAAACAACCTCATTAAGGTTAATATTATCCGTCCTCTCTCCGATACATACTGTAAGAACGTTTCCAATGAGGGGGAGAGGTTCTATTATATAACCGGCAGTTACTTCGGGACTTCCTCTGCGAATTTCCATATCATCAAAGGATATATGGAAACCGCTCAGGTCTTCCTGAAGTCCATGGCCGGTCATTTTTATGTAAGCTTCCTTTGCAGACCAGATCCTGAAAAACATGTGTGAACGTTCTTCATCATCTGCTATCTTCCTTAACATCTCATTTTCTTTTTCAGAAAAAAATCTCTCGGCAAGCTTATCTGAATCCGATACCCGTTCTTCCTGCACATCAATTCCAACAGGAATACCGGCCGCAGCCAAAGCCACATAGTCACCTGAATGAGATAGTGAAAAATGGAAACTCGGATAATTTTTAACGTACGGTTTACCATTTTCTACCAAGACGTAGCTTATGTCAAGTACATCCTCGGAAGAAAACTTTCGCGCTTCATTCTCTGCGATATAATCCTTTAGAGCATTCTGAACAAGAGCTCCTCCCACAAGGCTGCAGACCTTGTCGGGAAGTCTTTTGAAACGAGAAGCCTTCTCTATTCGCGTCTTATCCACCCTTTTCATAAGGGCTTCTAAAACCGAATCATCGGCCTTCGCCTGTTCTATTAGATTATGAACGTTGCAATAATAGATTTTCATCAGTGCTTAAGTTCTGTCTTGTAGAAATCCTTAAACTCTTCGTAACCCTGAGCTGTAAGCTGCTCCTTCTGGAACTTCTTATTCTTGTTCATACGAACAACAAGAACCTGCTTACCAGCTGCTCTTTCCTTCTGAGCCTCAGCGATAATATCTGATAACTGCTCGCCGCCGATACCCTTCTCAACAAGGAAAGCTACCTTATCCTTCTCATCGGGAATCTTGAAGCCCTCATCCATCATGATCATGATGATACGTTCAAATCCGATTGAGAATCCGCAGGCAGGTGTATCCTGACCTGTGAACTTACCAACCATCTTGTCATAGCGTCCGCCACCGCCGCAGCTTCCGCCGTACTGAGGCATAGCAACTTCAAAGATTGTTCCTGTATAATAGCTCATTCCGCGAACAAGAGTGGGATCGAATACAAGCTCGAACTCAGCACTCTTTGTGGTGTCGACACTTGAAATGATCTCTTCAAGATTGTTCTTAACATCAGCATCAAGGAAATCGCCAAGCTCATCAGCAAGGAATCTGATTCCGTCGATTGCACCCTTATCCTCAACATTCTTGAACAGGTTAAGGTACTTATCGATGCTGGCCTTATCAAAGCCATCCTTCTCAAGCTCTTCTGCAACCCCCTCAAGACCGATCTTATCCATCTTATCAAGAGTGATGAAAACAGAATCATAGCTCTCTTCCGGGAATCCGCTGTAAGCTGCCATAGCCTTAAGCATACGTCTGTCGTTTATTCTGATCTGGAAGCCCTTAAATCCGAGTCTTCCAAGAGTTGTGGTTGTAGCAAGGATAAGCTCTATCTCTGCAAGGTTAGTTGCCTCGCCAAGGATATCGATATCGCACTGCATGAACTGACGATAGCGGCCCTTCTGAGGTCTGTCAGCTCTCCATACATAGCCCATCTGAAGTGCCTTAAAGGGTGAAGGAAGCTCGTTCTGGTGATTTGAATAATATCTTACAAGGGGAACAGTAAGATCGTAACGAAGACCAGAATCTGTAAGGTCATTCTCTTCCTTCGCTGTCTCTAAGTTAAGCTTCTCTCCTCTTTTCATTACCTTGAAGATAAGCTTCTCATTCTCTCCACCCTGCTTACTGTTAAGGTTTGCAAGTGATTCAACGCAGGGAGTATCGATTGATGTAAACCCAAATCCCGCATAGGTCTCCTTAATGATACCTATTACATAATCTCTCAGCTTCATCTCCTCAGGGAGAATATCCTTCATACCTGTTACAGGCTTTTTAATCAATGCCATTTTTATTCCTCTTCTTTCTTTTATATAAATTTGCAAGGAAGTTCTGCTCTCACTTCGTTCGCCAGAACACGCGCGCACTAGGCTCGACAAAACCTCGCCAAGTGCTTACAGCCAATTCCACGGGTTACTTAGCTTTTTAGCGCGGAGCACTATGTCCTCGCGGTTCTGTTTGATGTAAAACTCCAGAGCTGCGATCTCGTCAGGCTCGAAGCCTTCAGATTTCATGATCTTGTAGCCCGGGATTATGCCCTCAGCGCTGGCTTCCTCGCCATTTATACCTTTTCTCACGAAATAAATTCTGATAAAGGTCTTACCTGACTTGGACGTAAGGAGTCCTGTCTGAGTCATTTCAAGTTCCTGGCCAAAATTTTTTGCCATGTTTTACCCCACATAAAAATAAATGAACATTCTCCACACATAATATATGGGCGGAACAAAAAATACAAGTCCGCCCACGTCTGCTGTTATTCTATTCCGGTTACAGTTACATTTTCAAGTCTTGTGAGCGCAGGGATAAGGCAGAAGTCGTACTGACGCTGTTCTTTTGACATGTACATCTCATTTACGAAATTGAACATGCTTCCTGAAACAGAACCGCCGCTTACAGGTGTAACCTTATCTCCGTCGTGATAGTAAGCAAGTCTTATCTCTCCGGCGATATCGCCTGAAATTGAATCAACCTCAAAGCTTGAGAACTCTACCACTTCAAGATACTTTCCGCTTCTGATCTCATCCATGGTCTTGCTGCCGCCGCTTACCTCGTAGTTGTAAGCCATGGAAGATCCCTCTATTCCAAGATAGCAGCGATATCTTCTGCCGCCGCAGAAGGTCTTGGGTATATTGTTTTCAAGAAGAACCGTATCCTTGATAACTGCACCTTCTTCATCCACATCGAAGTTTTTGGATGAATTGGGAAGGTTCCTAAGAACCTTAAGAGTCACCTTATCGCCCTTTGCCTTGGGAGCAATATCCTTGCCGATTTCCCAATCTGAATAATGATTGTAAATAAATCCTGCATCACTCTTACCTGCAAAATAGTGGTAGAGCATAACAGCATCGCTTGTAGGGAACACAACCGCTGCCTTGCCAAGCTGAGGAGTAGGACCTGCAATTAGCTTATCCTTACCATATTTTAAAACTTCAGTAATGTCTTTCTTGAGGCCTTCCTTATCACAGGTGCCGCCCTCATACATGCGATAAAGCTCAATCTCATGTGCCTCATCTCTGGCATTAACAACAACCTCTACCATTGAAGAAGGGTACTCGTAGGAAACATCAATGCCTTCAGAGTTGATGAAACGGCACTTATTTTTATTTACAAAAATCTCGTATGAGTTAAGGTCCTCTGTATCAGTCTCGGGAATCTCCTTCATGGTATTAACAAAGTCTTCCGCAATCTTTGATACATCAATATCAGTATTCTTTGAAGCCTCAAATTCTACAGGCTTGTTGAGCTCATAAAACGGATTCTGCACGTTCTCAGCTCTTGAAATAAGCTTATCAATTTCGCTCTTTATCTCATCCTCTGTAAGTGTGGGATAAATCTCACCGGATGCGCTTCCAATCACCTTGCCGTCCTCGAGCTTTTTAAATACCTTTACGTTAATGTGCTCAACGTCTCTTACTCTGTTCTGATCAAGCTTGTGCTTAATAAAATAAAATTCATATGCAAGTGTAACTGTATCTGTAACCTCGAAGGCATCAGCACCGGATGCCCTGAGGATCTCTACTATTTTATCTGTCATTTTGAATATCCTCTTATTATGTATATAATTTTTTTCCTTTTTCACAAGGAAGTTCCGCTCTCACTTCGTTAGCCGGAACAACAGCTCTGACTAGGCTCAAAACAACTTCGCCAAGTCATCGCAGTTAGCCTAGTCTCGCAATTGCCTTAAGGCACGGGCCGCCATCTGAAACCTTTGCCCATTCCTTGTGGCCCTTGCCGCAGCCGCCGGTACCGAAGGATTCGCGGTCCTTACTTACCATTGAAATGGAACCAAGAAGATCCGGAACATAACCTGTCATAACAACAGGAGAAACAACCTTACCTGTAAATTTACCGTCGATGATTTCTTTTCCTCTTGCGACGATACACTGGATTCCCCAATGCTTGGGATCCTCCATTCCTGAGAACATTCCTTCAAGATAGTAACCCTTCTTTACAGAAGCGATCATCTCTTCTTTGGTAGACTCGCCGCTGTCAAAAATAGTGTTGGTCATTCTGGTGTAAACCTTGTGCTCAAAGTTCTCACGCTTACCGTTTCCTGTAGGCTTTGTTCCAAGTCTGAGGGCAGAAAGAGCATCGCAAACACCGGTCTTAAGAATACCGTGATCTATCTCTGTAACATCACCAGCAAGAGTTCCCTCATCATCAAAAGCATAGCTTGCAACATCAACAACGACGTTTGCACCCTCGTGCATGGAAACAAGATCTGAACCTACTCTCTTATCGATATACTCTGCGCCAAGGGCTCTGTTTTTCACAAACATATCCATCTCAACGCCGTGACCAAAGGCCTCGTGAGCGATAAGTCCTGTAACCTCAGGGCTTGTTACAATCTCATATTCACCGGGTACAACAGGTGATGCATCAAGCATCTCGCCTACTTCTATTGCAGCAAGCTCTGCCTTTTCTTCAAGGCCGTCGATTATGCCTACACCGCTTCTGTCTGATACACCCTGAATTGCCATTGAGTTCTTGCCGTTCTTTACACCTATGGCAACAACAGATCCTTCAGTGTAAACATAGCTCTGTCTCATATCTCTGTTTTTGGTAAGGAACATCTTACATACATGTGTTGACTTAGCGGAAACAACAGCATCTACCATATAATCCTTAAGACCTGCTGCCTTATCGCTGTAGCTCTTTAACTTTTTCATAAGAGCACCAAGATCAGCATCCTCAGGCATTACATCTGTTTCCATCTCCACAAAAAGTTCGCAGGGCTCGTCCTCAAGCTTTGCTGTGTCAAAGACTTCAGTAGATGTTCTTTTTAAAATGGAAATCTGATCATCAAGAATCCCCTTTAACCTGGAAGCCATCGCACTAACGTCAGCTTCAGGTCTGTTAAAGGCATATTCGCTGTAAAGGCCGTCCTTGTAAACTCGTACAACGCAGCCCCTCTCAGTCATCATTGTCTCTCCTGTAAGAGACTTGTTTCTCTGTGAAGCCTGCATGGAAAATCCCTTGGAATCCGTAGCAAGAACGCTCACATAATCATAATCCGATGAGAGCTCATCTATGAGCTTTTTAAGGCTCGGAGCAAGCTCTTTCAGATAGTTTGAAAAAATTGCTTTCATATAATAAAACCCCTTTCTTTTTCACCAGCTCCCCGATCATTTATCTTCTGATCTTATCAGAATTATTCAAAAGCCTTTGCATGGCTTCTTCTAACTTATGTCTTGGGCATGCGATGTTGAATCTCTCAAAGCCTTTACCCGCTTCACCAAAAAGGTATCCTTCGTCGGTAAACAAAAGCGCATCCTTGATATTAAACTCCTCAAGTTCACTGCAGCTAAGTCCGTATGCGCCAAAATCACACCATAAAAGATAGGTGCCTTCAAGGGGATAGACCTTCACCTCAGGGAAATGCTCATTAAGAAAACTCTTCATATACTTCGCATTGCCATCTATCACTTCTATACATTCATCAAGCCACTTTTCGCATTCAGTATATGCTACTCTGCAGGCCTCCATTCCAAGGGCATTGACTACTCCTCTATGTCCTTTGGCACGGCTGTTTATAAAGGCTTTTCTCCTGTCCTCATCCTCAATAATGATGCATGAAGTCTGAAGTCCTGCCAGGTTAAAGCTCTTACTTGGTGCAGTACATACCGCCATGTGTTTTCCTGCATCTTCAGCCACATTGGCCATAACAGTATGCTCATAGCCCGGCATTATCAGATCGTTATGAATCTCGTCACTGATTATGAAAACATCATTTGAAACGCAGATATCATAAACCTGCTTAAGCTCTTCCTTTGTCCACACTCTTCCAACCGGATTGTGAGGATTGCAGAATATGATAAGCTTGTTGTTTTTATCTGCTGCTGCCTTTTTTAGGCCGTCAAAATCTATGGTGTATGAAGAATCATCATGTAAAAGATCCACATTCACCACTTTTCTGTTATTTTTTTCAATTGAGCCCTTAAAAGGATAATATACAGGAGTCAGAATAATTACGCCATCGCCCTCATCTGTGGTGGACCTGATAAGGTCGCTCAGTGCAGGAACCACACCGTCTGATAGGGCTATCCACTCTTTTTCGATATGGTAATCGTGGCGCTTTTCCATCCATCCACAGACTGCTTCAATAAATCCATCGGATGGTGCCGTATAACCAAGAACCGTATTCTCAATATATTTCTTTAATCCCTCTATAATCTCAGGAGCATTTTTAAATTCCATATCCGCTACGGAAAATGGGATCACGCCCTCAGGGATGTCAGGATTTTTGTCAAACATATCCTTATACTTGTAGGAAAAAGATTTTGTTCTGTCAGGACATGTTAAAAAATCGTACATTGTCTTTACCTCTGATATTTATTTTCTCTCTATAATTCCGGAATCCTTTTCCCTGGCGATCCTGGCCAGATCCTCGTATTCCTTCTTCTGACGGCTTACACCATAGCCGCTTACTTCCTTAATTCGAATATCCCCATCAGGTGTGGAGACAGTTTTCTCTATGCGGTCAAGAACATAGCGTCTGCAAATGCTCTCTCTTATGCCGATAGTTGTAGTATATTTAAAAATCAGTTTTACAAATTCATCCTTTGCATTTTCTTTGCAAAGTACCGTCAGCATTACGCCGGGGCGGTTCTTTTTCATCCCTATGGATGTGGTGAAAACATCCAGGGCTCCTTCTTCCATAAGGCGCTCTGTGGCAAAACCGATCTCCTCGGGAGTCATGTCATCAAGATTGCAGACAAGCTCAGTGACGCTGTCCATCATATCTGTATCTTCGCCAAGCATAACTCTTACAGTGTTTGCCTGAGGGAAGTCCTTTTTGCCCATACCATATCCTATTTTGGATATACTCATAACAGGCTGATTTCCAAAGCTTGACGCGAAATATTTAACCAGCGCTGCCCCTGTAGGAGTACAAAGCTCGCCCTTAATATCACCGCTATAGCTGGGAATTCCCCTTAGAAGATATGCGGTTGCAGGTGCGGGAACAGGAAGAATTCCATGGGCACACTTAACCTGACCGCTTCCAACATGGATTGGAGATACCACTATATTATCTACTTTAAGGCGGTTCATGACAAGACATACCGCGGAAATATCAGCGATTGCATCCATATTTCCAACTTCATGAAAATGAATCTCATTTACATTTACGCCATGGACATTACTTTCAGCTTCAGCAATCAGTTTGTAAACATTTATCACATCCTGTTTTACAGCTTCACTCATCTTAAGAGAATTAACGATCTCTTCGATATCCTTAAGGTGTCTATGTACGTGATGGCTGTGATGATGCTCATGTTCATGGCTATGATGATGCTCATGCCCCACATCTTCACTTATCTCTTCTTCACCATTTACCTTCACTTCCAGATGGCTACCCATAATTCCGCATTTTTCACTTTTTGTAAGCTCGTAGGTAACCCCGGGAATCCCCAGCTCAGATAGCTCTTTTAATATCTCTTCCCTGTCATCGCACAGCTCTATAAGTGCAGCTGATAGCATATCACCGGCAACGCCCATTTTGCATTCCACATATAAAGTCTTCATCATCATGTCCTCATTAAAATACTTCTCGTCAATTGTTGCTAGTTGGTGAATCTTTTAAACCTTATGTTATTATATCAATCTATGGACACTTTATCACGACCAATATTGTTAAATGTGGTATCATATATAGAAATGATTTTAGGCTTATTTACTGCATTCGCGGTAAGTATTCCTAGAAAAGGATGTTAAAAATGGTTTTATTTTTCGATATCGACGGAACACTCTGGAACTATAAAAACGAGATCAACGAAAAGACAATAGAAGGAATCAGACAGGCAAGAGCAAACGGTCACAAGTGCTTTATAAACACCGGCCGCGCCAGAGCTTTTATCACCAATGAAAATCTGCTTGGCATCGGCTTTGACGGCATCGTATCAGCCTGCGGAACCATGATTGAATTTGGAGATGAAGTTATTTACCAAAGATTCATTCCAAAAGAGGATGCCATAAGAACCATCGAAACAGTAAGAGAATATGGCTTTAAGCCAATCCTTGAAGGTCCTACACACCTCTATTTGGAGCTTAAGGATTTTCAGGGTGATATGTACGGCGATAAGATAATCGCTGAGATGGGCTCACACCTTCGGGGCATCGATGAATGCTATGGAAATTGGGAGATGAATAAACTCTCCTGCGCAACAGAGATTCCTGTTGAAAAAAGAGATGAGTGCTTCGATAAGCTCTCAGACCTCTATGATTACATAATTCATTCAGACACCGTTGTTGAGATGGTTCCCAAGGGCTTCAACAAAGGTACAGGAATCGAGAAGGTCTGCGATCTTCTTGGTGAATCAATTGAAAATACCTTTGCCTTCGGTGACAGCATAAACGACAAAGAGATGCTGCTCGCAGCAGGCGTTGGTGTAGGCATGGGTGAAACCTACCATGACCTTACAGACTACGCAGACTACATCACAACATCTCTTGATAACGACGGCATCTGGAATGCCCTTAAGCATTTTGAGCTTATTTAAGACTTATCTTTAGATCATTTCCTTTTGCGTATACCTTGGCCTCAGCTCCCATTACAATGGGCATTGCAGGATCAATATGTCCTATATCCGCATCCATTACGATAGGCACTCCAAGCTCGCCCACAATATCCGTAACGGCATTGAAATGATTTGCCCCCATCATCTCGCTTCCAAAAGCTGTAAGAGGGCGACCTATTACAAAGCCCTTGGCACTGTCAAACCATCCCGCTTCTCTCATGTTCCAGATGGTTCTTCTGTAGCTGAGAGGTGTCAGGTCACAGGCTTCAAGAACCCAGATAACATCCTTAAAATCTTTATTGAATTCCTTCATCTTATCAAACCTTGTTCCCACAAGATTTGCAAGAACGTCAACGCAGCCCCCAAGTAGAATTCCCTGCATATTTATCTCAGTATTTTCATCTACCTTGACTGCCTTGCCGCTGTCGCACGCAAAGCTTGTAAGAATCTTATCCGAATTATATTCGTAGGGAACATCAAAGTTCACCTTTGAATAATCCGTAATTTCTTCAGAGGGCTTCTCTTCTTTTGCAGGATCAACGAATTTCTCATAACCGGAAAACTCTGTTTGAGTTCCCTCAAGAGCGGCCATAGCGTCAAACTCAGGCTTCTCCCATTTTTTTGAAAAGCCCGAAATACACGGCCCATATATACCCTGCACTCTTGAAATTGTAACAAGAGGGAAAATAAAATTAGTATTGTCCGAATAGCCAAGATACCACTTGGGCTTCTCATTTTTCAAAGCTTCAAAATCCACATAGGTTATGGTCTCATTCATGCACTCGCCGCCCCCGGCAGAGATAATTGCATCGATGTCATCCCTTTTATAGAATTCCACAAGCTCAGCGGCAGCTACCTTGGGATCTGTATTTATTCCGATCCCGTCATTTTTAAAAAGGGTATCACCCTCAATAATTTTATAGCCTCTGTTCTCAAGATTTCTCTTGGAATAACCATACATTGAATAATAAGGCTCGCTGGATGGCCCAAAAGAAGGTGCTGTGATTCCGATACTACATCCTGGTTTAATATATTCAGGTCTTTTTATCATACTGTTCTCCTCCTTTTTATCAGCAGTATATTTTAAAAACATACATAAAAACAGGCTGCTCTTTTCGGAAAACAGCCTGCTTTACAAAACTATCTTTGTACTAAAACTTAATATGGCAGTTTATATTTATAGTTGATCAGTCTCTCCACAAACTCTTCGTATGGAAGCGGCTTATCAAAGAAGTATCCCTGTGCCAGAACGCATCCTGTTTCTTTCAGGAACTTAAGCTGCTGTTCAGTCTCCACGCCTTCTGCGATACTCTCAAATCCCATATCGTTAGCAAGAGAAATTACGTGGCGGAACATGATACTTCTGATGCTTCTCTCATCCTCATCATCTTCAGGAAGGAAGCACTTATCAACCTTAAGTACATTCCAAGGGATTTCTTTTATGAGATTCAGTGATGAATAACCCATACCGAAGTCATCAACAGAAGTAAATATTCCTACCTCCTGAAGATCACTAACCATTCGCTTAAGATAAGTGAACTCTACATCGGCATTGGTCTCAGTAAGCTCTATCTCAATGTATTCATGAGGTACGTTATGTCTGTCTATGATATCGAGAATATGCTGCGTTATATCAGGATCAGCCATGTGCTTACGTGACAGGTTAACAGAAACTCTAACTACTCGTTTACCCTCGTCAAGCCATTTTCTTATATCCATGCAGGCATGCTCAAGCATATAAAAATCAAGCTTGCAGATATCCATATTCATCTCCAGGATCGGAATAAATTCCATAGGCGGAACTATTCTTCCATTCCTGAACCATCTACACAGTGCCTCAGCTCCCATCAGTTCACCGGTTTCTACTGCTATCTTTGGCTGATAGTAAACCTTAAACTCCTCATCCCTGAGAGCTTCCACAAACTTACTCTGAACCTTTATGATATATTCACGATCGATATCTGTTTTTCTGTCGTAATTAATTATGCTGGCACCGCCGCCTGTCCTTGCCTGCTCTGAAGCCCCGGTTACCTTCGTCATTATGTCGCCAAAATCATGATATTCGAATTCCTCAGGAATATTGAAAACACCTGCAGATGAAGACACGACAATATAGTCACCGCTATTATCATCATAGACAACAGGTGCCCCGGTAATGATTTTAATTACGTCATCTTTTTTATCCTCAGTCAGGATCATTATGAAATTGTCACCACCGATATGACAAACGACACCATCACCGGCAATCGCATCCTCAATCAATGAGATATATTTCCTCATAACAACAGTACCGGCATCTCTTCCGATCTGCTGATTGACAAGTGAAAAATGGCTAAGATTAATTCTGATAGCCACCATGCCGTGAAGCTTATCTTCCTCATTAAGCCTGTCTATTTCACGCATATAGAACTTTAGGTTCTTATATCCGTCAATATCATAGAAAGAAAGTCTCTCAACTGTTCTTTGCAAACGCGTTCTGGATGCAATGCTGACGATAATCTTTTGAATCAGATCGATACGCTGAGTCTCCTCTTTATTTAGAGGTTCTGCGCCTTTTGCAAAATAGCAGATACAGGTGGTCACAGTTTCTACATCTGTTTCGAAGCGGGCAATTCTTGTCTTATCAGAACTGTTCCCATCATCGTAGCAGATAAACTTTTCACCTATATCAAGAGCCTCATTTTCAAGACTGTCGTAAAAACAAGTGACGCCCTTTGATACTCTGAACATTTTGCATAGCTCGCCCAGAGTAGTATAGATGTCTTCAATATCAAGGACTTCAGCCGTCATCTTTTTTACAAGTTGTTCAAGTAATTCATAGTATCCCATACACGGATCACCACTTTCATACTTAATTAACAATGACTACTATTATATTTTACCTTAATATTCAGATTTTGGCACCACTTGTTATCGATTTGTCAGATAAAAGTTTTATTAAATTGATAATCTAATTCTATACTGCGCTATGGAATCCACCGAATTCATTCTGCAAACCTTACCATCCTCCATTTCAGGTCTGGTCTGAAGGTAAATCTTATCATTTTCATGCAGGGGATAAACCACAGCCTCAGCCTCGAACTCTTCCTCAAGACCGCTTTTTCCTTCTGATCCTATAAATCTCTTAAGCCCGATTTCCCACTTTTGACCTGTGTAGAAGCTGTCAGCAATCATCTGGCCTTTGGTAAAGCTCTCCATCTCTGCTCCGGCATAGATTTCTCCTCTGTCTCCTGCGTAGTCTATCATAAGATAAACTTCATCTATGTCAGCATCTATATCAGATACTTTTATTCCGTATTTCATGCTGCCGTCGGAGGCAGCTTCAGCGTTCTCATCCCAGGAAAGAATTGTCATTACAGGATTTACATACTCATCAACATATCTGTAATCAGCAAATTCCATGCTGTCTATCATATATGATTCGCTGGCACTTTCAGCATCTGCATGTATAAAACCTATGGGCGTCTCATCAAGATCAGGCCATACTCTGAAGGATACGCCGTGAGCCTGTCCATCAGAAGGAATCTCTGCATATATCTCATATCCAAGAGAATTGCCCTTTTTGTCGGTCCTTGGATTCTCAACAACGTTATATTCACTTATTATGAGGTGCTCTGCGCCGCGCTCATCCTTTACCTTTACAGCGTGCTCAGCCTCTTCCCTGAGAAGAGTAACAATGCTGATTCTTCCAAGGTCACCTTCAATTTCGTAGGATGCAGACTCATTTTTATCTGTGTAGAAGACGTATGCTATCTCTCTTCCTCTCTCGTCATGAAGAATGCAAAGAGGAGTTGCGTTAGCCTTCTTTAAAACCGCATCATAGCCTATAGGCATATTAAAGGGATAGAAGAAATAGTCTCCATTCTTTACATCCCTCTCCTCGAAATCGCAGATTTTCTCTCCTGCTTCACCATAGGCAGAAAGCACAATCTGCTCATGATCAGCCATCTCATATCTTCTCTGATAATTGTTTACAAAAAGATATCCAGAGAGTTCTTCCTTGCCGCAAATCTCTGCCTTGTGTGCTCTTACAGCACTTCTAAGAGATGAAAGATCATCCGGCTTAAGGGGGTTACCTGGCTGCGGAATGTAAGGCATGTCACAAAGTTCTTCTCCAAAATCCTTGGTGAACATGGCAAGAGTTCTTACCTTGCGATAGGTCTCCTCCATCTGTCCATACTCTCTGATGGGAGCATTAAAATCGTATGACAAAACAGGAAGATCATTAGGATATCCCGTCTCAGTGCTTTCCTGAAGAGTTGTGAGCTTACCCTCGGGATTGGTGCCGCCATGATACATATAATATCCAAGAAGATTTGCACCACTTCCCATTTTTACCATACTCATAGCAGCTGTATCATCACCTGTAGCGATAGGTCTTCTGTGGTGTGTAACCTGAAGTCCGCCTCCAAGCTCTGCTGTGAGATAAGGGAACTTATCCATATCAAAGGTAATTCCCACGCCAAGACCATGATCTGAGCCTATGTTGTGATCATTTCTCTCTTTAGTAAAAATATAATTGCCGCTGGGTTCAATCTCAGTAGTTCTGGGATCCCAGGGAGCTTCGCAGTATCCACCCATGACAGGCAGCATCCCTCCTGTCACAGCACCTCCCCAGCCGGTAGCAGTATAGATTGGTACATCAAAGCCTATCTCCTTGGCCATGCTCTGAAGAGTTCTCATATGCTGCTCACCCTCAGGGCCTCCGAAGCCGCCACAGTGACCATACTCATTCTCAATCTGAACGCCGATAACCGGGCCATCATCCTTAAGGAAAAATTCTTTTGCCTGCTCATAGATGTGCTCATAGAAATTTCTTACATGTGCAAGATATTCCGGCGCATCACTTCTAAGGTCGTATCCCTTCTCCTCAGCATCCTGTAAAAGCCAATCAGGAAAACCTCCGTTTCTGACTTCGCCATGAGCCCAGGGGCCTATTCTCAAAATGCATTTAAGCCCGCTGCTTCTGACGGTTTCAAGGAATCTATGTAAGTCCCTGTCTCCGCTAAAATCAAACTCTCCGCGAATTTCTTCATGATGTATCCATATAGTATAAAGTGAAACGATGTCTACACCGCCACTTTTCATTTTCTTAAGTTCTTCAGCCCAGTAACGGCTTCTATATCTGGAAAAGTGCATCTCACCCATAACAGGATAAAAAGCCTTCCCATCAACTGTCAGTGACTTTTCATTAAAAGCCAGTTTGTTTTCCTTAGTAAGTTTCATTTTTTCATATCCTCCGGGCAGGTCTGGCTCAGAAGAGTCATTCTCCTGCTTTATTTAAAAAGTGCCGGCTCATTTGAAATACCAATAAATGAGCCGGCTTATTGATTTTACTTCGTGCTTTCCTTCATTACAACTTCATAATTTTGCAGACTTTGTTTTTCAACACTTTCACCGTCAATAAGCGAAAGCAGCATTCTTGTCGCTGTAGCACCAAGTTTTCTTTCATCAAAATTCAGTGAAGTAACAGGAACTACAGCATTTTCCAAAATATTACTGTTGTAAAAGGATGCCAGTCTAATATCCTCAGGAATCTTGATTTTTTGTGCTCTGCATATAGAGATCACATACCCAGCAAGCTGATCATCCATACAGACTACACCATCAACCTTCTTGGCTGCAAGCTGCTTTACAATTTCGGTAAGTCTCTGCTCATTACCCTGATTAAGGAAAATAAGTGACTCATCGATCTTCTTATTGGCCCTCTTAAAGGCATCAACAAAGCCATTATATCTGGTCCTTGTTATCATGTGATTCGAGGAACCGCCGATCAGAGCCAGCCTGGAATGCCCCTTCCCTATCAGAATAGAGGTAAGTTCCAAGCATGCGCCATAATTATCATTATCAACAGTAATGATATCTTCGTCAAAGGATGTACCTATGGCTATAAATGGAATCCCGCTTTTCTTTAAGTACTCTGCAGGCCTGTCATCAATAAGCGTTCTTGTCAGGATTACTCCATCAACCTTCCTGTTTTCAATGATTCGTCTGAGATTGGATATCTCATCTCCGGACACAAGGGATATAACAATGTCATACCCGTGACCGCTTGTAACCTCGCTCATTCCAATGAGACATCTCTGAAAAAAAGGAAGATCAACAAGTGAATAATCTCCGGGCCATACAACAGCCATGTTGTAAGTCCTGCGCTGCGCAAGTCCCTTGGCGACAACATTAGGTTTGTAATTATTCTGTTCAATGTATTCGAGGACGCGGTTTCTTGTTTTTTCTCCAATTCTGCCTTTACCGGAAATAGCTCTGGATACGGTAGTTTTGGAAACACCAAGGGCCGCCGCAACATCCTCGATAGTAATTTGCTCGCCCATATTATTCTCTCAATTGTTTTTTATAAGGAAGTTCCGTTAACCTTTCACAGCACCGCCGGTAACACCTTCAACATAGTACTTCTGCAGGAACAGGAATAACAGTGTAACCGGAATGGCAACAAGTACGCCGCCGGCACAGAATCTTGTAAAGTAACCCTGATAGTCTCCTGTATTCATCCATCTGTACATGGAAACGGCTACGTTGTAGCTCTTATCATGTCCAAATGCGATGTAGGAAGCAAATACATAATCATTCCAGGGTGCCATGAAAGCTACCAGCATTGTGTAAATGATGATGGGCTTACTCATGGGAAGTGTCATTGTAAAGAATACTCTTGCTCTGGAAGCGCCATCGATACGGGCAGCTTCATCCAGTGCCTTGGGAATAGTATCAAAATATCCCTTACATACGTAGTAACCCATACCTGAGCTTGCTACAGATACAAGGATCAATCCGGGAATTGCTCCGGCCTGAGTAAGTCCCATCTGCTTAAGCAGGAAGTACAGACAGATCATTGTAAGGAAGCCCGGGAACATTCCAAGTACCAGCCAGAACTTCATAAGTGCAGTTCTTCCGTAGAATCTCATACGGCTAAGAGCATAGCTTACGCAAAGTACGATGATAGTCTGAAGAACAGACACGCATGTAGCAATAATAACCGTATTGAGATACCATCTCTTAAAGTTGGTCTCATTTCCAAGAACGAATCTGTAGTTGTCCAAAGAGAAAGTCTTGGGAACGATATAACCAACAATTCCGCCGTACTCAACCTCAGGAAGATATGATCTGAAGCTTCCAAGTACCAGTCCCACAAAAGGGAACAGCCATATTATTACGATGATTGTAAGTGCCAGATAAGCAAGAGCGTTGCTAATGGCACGTTTCTTTTTCATTGAAGTTTCTTTTGCCATTACTGGAATCCCTCCTCATCCTTTACTGACGGCAGCATGCGATATACAGAAAGCATGATTATAGCCGTAACAACGAATACCATGATACCTATTACAGCGGCCATCTTATAATCAGTGTCATTGATGGTCATCTTATAAAGCCATGTAACCAGAAGGTCTGTACCACCTGCACCTCCTGCATAACTCATGGACTTCGGTCCGCCACCTGTCAAAAGATAGATAACGTTAAAGTTATTAAGGTTACCTGTATATGATGTCAGAAGGTACGGTCCTGTTACGAAAAGCATGTACGGCATTGTGATATTCTTGAACATCTGCCATGGTGTAGCGCCGTCGATCTTGGCACTTTCATACAGATCCTCAGGAATATTCATAAGAAGACCTGTAGCCATAAGCATAAGATAAGGAATACCGATCCAGATATTTACTACTACAATTGTAATCTTGGCAAGCCATGGATTTGTCCAGAAGGGAATCGCGCTCTTTATTATTCCAAGCTTCAAAAGTGTAGCATTGATGATACCTGCGTTATCGAACATCTTTGCCACATACAAAAGACTAACAAACTGAGGAATAGCGATGGTCATAACAAGACAGGTACGCCAGAACTTTTTAAATTTGATTCCTTTTTTGTTAATAAGGATTGCAACTGCTATTCCAAGGAAATAGTCGATAAACGTTGCAAGAAAAGCCCAAACCAGTGTCCAAAGAAGTACGCTTACGAATGTACTACCGAATCCGCTTTTTCCAAATGAAAACAGATTCTTGAAGTTGGCAAGTCCAACCCATGTGAACAGCTTGGTCGGTGCCTGATGTGTCGCATCATAATTAGTGAAGGCAACACATATCATGAAAATGATTGGCAAAACGGTGAAGGCAAATACACCTGTTACCGGAAGTGCCAACAATGTTTTATCAAAATTAGAATCAAAGAGAGACATGAAATCTGCTCTGTTTCCAGGAAGCTTCTTGCCCTGTTTAAGTGCAAGCTCTTCCTTTCTGTTCTCTTTGATGTTCATTCTCCACAAGAAAATAATGAATACAATAAAAATAAGAGTAAGAAGACCAAACAAAAGAATAAGGAATGAATGATCTCCATAAACTATTTTTCTGTGCTTTTTAGTTGTCTCGATTACACCAAGGGTTCCCAGCTTGGAAAAATATTTACCACCAAAAGCTCCAAGGAACACAAAGAATAAAATCTCAACAACAAGATACATAAGACCTCTTAAGGTCTGTCCCCTGAGTATCGGTCCGATACCCATAATCAAAAATGAGAGTTTTGTTTTCCAATCGCCCTCTTTAAATGTGACCCCGATCTCTTTGAGGTCATTTACCAAAATCGAAAAAAATCTGCTAACAGGATTCTGTTTCGAATTAGACGCATTATCACTGCTCATAGCGTTCTCCTCCGCTCTTGCGTTCCCACACAACCAAGTATTTTCAGCATTCCTTCTAAAAAACCGGCAGAAGGCAAAAGCTCCTGCCGGTTTGAATTTTTCAAGGTATTGTTTTTACAGACTTCTGACTAAGCTCGACAAAACCTCGCTAAGTCATCAGTTTTACTGAGCAAGACCTACTACTGTCTCCTGGAATGTAGCAAGTGCTGCCTTGAGGTCATCATCAGATGCGCTCTGGAACTTGTCTGTTACGTCACCAGCAAGTGCCTCTGCGTTTGACCAGTAGTCACCAGGATACTGACCCTGAGGAATTGTGAATGCGAACTGCTCTGAAAGTGCTGAAAGAGCTTCGTCAGCCTTAACTGATGGATCTTCCTGAGCCTTGAGGTTTGAAGGGCCCCAACCTACTGCATTGTATCTAGCAAGCTGAACTTCTTCGCTTGTGAGGTACTGAGCAAGTGCATCACATACAGCAAGCTTGTTCTCATCTTCCTGAGGCTTAACACCGATGAGCTTGCAGCCATTGAAGCCGCTCATCTGATAGCTCTTGCCGTCAGAACCTGTGAATGTAGGAAGCTTAGCGCAAGCGTAGTTGTCGCCAAGTGCTGCCTTAACAACATCTGCATCCCATGTACCATCGATGATTGCTGCGTAGTCAACTGCATCGCCTGCAGAAGAACCGGGCTGGAAAGCCTTAGAAGAAGCAACTTCGATCATCTCTTTAAGAGCTACAAGACCTTCTTCTGAATCATAGTTACAATCACATGCTGTGAAGTTACCATCATTGTCAGACTCGTATGTAAGTGTGCAGCCTGTTCCGAAGAAGAATGCTACCTGATACCAACCTGTAAGATCCATGTAGAAGTTCTTACCAGCTGCTTCGCACTGCTCAAGGATGCCCTCAAGAGTAGAAGGATCTGTTACAACGCTCTTATCATAGTAAAGGAAATATCCGTTATCTGCTGTCTCAGGATAAGAATAAAGTGTGTCACCAACTGTTGCTGCTGTTACAGCACCTGCTGCGTTCTCACTCTTGATTGCATCAACGTTCTCAGGAGCAACCTCCTCAAGAGCACCTGCTGCAACAAGTCTTGCTGTCTGGTCCTGAGCGAAACCATAAATATCAGCACCTGCTGTTACGTCTGTGATCATGTTGCTTGCTGCATCGCCTTCACCTACAGCCTCAACTGTTGCTGTGTATCCAGCGAACTGAGGGTTAGCTTCGATAAACTTATCGAACTGCTCCTTTGTGAAATCAACTACGTTGTCAGCAACCCAGATCTTGATCTCGCCTGTGCCGTAATCTGTGTCATCTGCTGCTTCTGCAACATCTTCTGTAGCTTCTTCAACATCTTCTGTAGCTTCTTCAACTGCTTCTGCTGCATCTTCAGTTGTTTCTTCAACTGCTTCTGTTGCCTCTTCTGCAGTCTCCTCTACTGCATCTGCAGTGCTCTCAGCAGTATCTGCTGCTGTGTCGGCTGCGCCGCCGCATCCTGCAAGCAGTGATGCAGTCATAGCTGTTGCCATCAAAACTGATACCAATTTCTTTTTCATTTTACTCTTTCCTCCGTTTATTACCGTTTTTTGTTGCGCAATGATTAATTTGCGCAATCGGTTGCTCTTGAACACATTGTAAGTCTGTGCTTTTTTATCGTCAATAGTGATTTTCTCATAAAAGAAAAACGTTTTCCTTATACATATTGCACAAATTCATTACCGGAAACGTTTACACGGCAAATGTGTGTGCGCAACCGTTTATCTTAGCTCTATTACTGTGTTGGAAACGTTTCCGATTGAAATTTTAATTAGGTTATTTTTTTACAAAAACCTCCTCCGTTTCCGGCTGCTATCCCCATGATACAAAGTTCAACAAGGATATTCATAACCTCCGAGATTCCCATGTTTATGCCCTTTGCGGCCATTTTGTCATAAATGGCAGTTGAAGTCTGCGGATAAAAATCCATTTCCGAATACACTTTTTGTTGCTCATCGCTTAGCGGAACAAGTGGCGCAGTTGCGCTATTTTCAGTCTTATCTTTAATGGAAACTTTATAATCCGGGGCAGTACGCTCTGAATTAATTTCGAACCCTCCATCCTTTTCCTTCGAAATTACACCTGCATCTCCTATAAGCTTTCTTCTTAGAAATTCCACAACGTCTTCCGGAGAAGTGGCAATATTCGCTCCCTGCCTTATAAGCTGATTACATCCGCTACTTAAGTTGTCACAGATTCTACCTGGCAGGGCAAAAACCTCCCTTCCCTGATCCAGTGCCATATCAACAGTGATAAGTGTTCCGCTTTTCTGCCTCGCCTCTATGACTATCACCGCATCGGAAAGCCCGCTGATAATCCTGTTTCTTGGCGGAAAGAACTGAGGCTTTGGTAAGGTCCCCGGAACATATTCAGAGATGACACCACCCGTCGAAATAAGAGCATCATACAGAAATCTGTTTTCCTCCGGATAACACACATCAACACCGCTTCCAAGGATCCCAAAGGATTCTCCATCTACGTCTACTGCCGCTCTTTGTGCAATACCGTCAATTCCTCTTGCCATGCCGCTTACAACCTGGGCTCCCGCAAGTGCCAACTTTTCACCAAAAAGCCTTGCAGCATATTTCCCATATTCAGAACTGTTTCGCGCTCCTATTATCGAAACGGAAGGCCGCAGCTCATCAGGTAATTTCCCGGCGCAATATAGCCCAAAGGGCGGATCGGGGATATCCTTAAGGCGCCTTGGATATTCACCCGAAAAGTAAGGATAAAAATCGATCCCTCTGTTATAAAGAAATTCATATTCACCCTCTACATCAAATTCTCTTTTCGCTGTTTCAAAGGCTCTGCATTGTTTGGCAGTAAGAATCTTTCTGATGTCCTTATCAACCGCGTTATATATCTCACTGCAGCTTCCAAATTCTTCATAGAGCATAAAAAGAGTTTTATTCCCAAAGCCCGGAATGCTATGGAGCATATATGCATATTTGACCTCATCAGATGCTTTCCGGCCATTTTTACCGATCCCGCAATATGCCATTATCCTGCCCTCCTGCTCTTAATAATCTTTACAGGCGTATCATCTTTTCCCCGGGTACTCTGCTTATTCCAATATTTGGAATCCGTCATCCTATAGCACGCAGCCTCAGTAATATGCCTTGTTTCAATAAGCTCGCTCCCATCAAGATCTGCTATAGTTCTTGCCACACGGAGAACCTTATGATACGCCCTGGCAGAAAGATCCATAGTATTAAAAATCTGCTCCATCAATCTCTGTTCTTTAATTCCAAGTCTGCAATATTTTCCAATCTGAGACGGGCTCATCTCAGAATTAAACCTTATGCCTTCGTCCTTAAATCTTTTCTTCTGAATATCCATAGCTTTAAGCACACGCTTTCTGATCTCAGCACTGCTCTCATTGCAGTGATTATCATGGCTAAGTTCGCCCACATCTATTTTGGCAGCCTCGACACTTATATCTATTCTGTCCAAAATAGGTCCGGATATTCTTCCAAGATACCTGGATATCTCATTTTCCGAGCATCTGCATTTATTCAGATCAGGATAATATCCGCAGGGGCATGGATTCATGGCACCTACCAAAAGCATGTCGGCAGGGTATGCAAAATTGCCTCCGCTTCTTGCCACATGAACCTCCCTGTCTTCAAGGGGCTGCCGCAAAAGATTAAGTGTATTTCTCTTAAATTCTGTCATCTCATCCAGGAAAAGAACACCTCTGTGAGCCAGTGAAATGACTCCCGGATGAGGTATTGTTCCGCCTCCCGTCAGAGCCGATTCCGTTATGGAATGATGAGGACTCATAAATGGTCTTCTTGTGACCAGCGCCTCTCCCTTTTTAAGCATCCCTGCCACACTATAGATTGAGGATACTTCGAGGCTCTCATCCTCTGATAAGGGTGGCATTATCCCGGGAATCCTCTTGGCGATCATGCTTTTCCCCGATCCCGGAGGACCAACTATAAGTATGTGATGATATCCGGACACAGCAATTTCCACTGCTCTTTTCACCGCAGCCTGCCCGTTTATTTCAGAAAAATCCATCCCCCTCAGATACTTATCACCGGGCTCGGCATCCCTGAACATCATGCTCACATCGATGTTTGTCGGCTCAATTACGCTGTCACGCTCAGCAGCATCAGCAGTAAGATAGCTTATTGTCTCGAGAAGATTCTTTACACCGATGACCTTCATCCCTCTTACAACAGCGCCTTCTTTTGCATTATCGTAGGGCAGAATGCAGGTCTTGAAGCCCCTTTTCCAGGCATAGGTAACCATGGGTAATACACCGTTTACCGCCTTCACTTCACCGTCAAGTCCAAGCTCGCCGATAACCACTGTGTTTTCAAGAGCCTTCTCATTTATCTCACCCATTGCACAAAGAATTCCCAAGGCCACAGGGAGATCTACCGCAATGCCGGATTTTCTTATATCCGCCGGAGACAGATTAACCGTAATTCTCATGGGCGGCATCGGAAATCCCGCATTTTTAAGGGCAACTCTGACCCTCTCTGAGGCTTCTCTAACTTCTCCGCTTACAAAGCCAACCATATTGAACATTGGAAGTCCGTCGGAAGCATCCACCTCAACCTGCATCAGATACGGCTGAATCCCCTTCACCGCACCTGAAACAACTGTACTAAACATATAAACTCCTTTCAGGGCATAAACGTACCCCAAAGGACCGTCAATCCAATTAATTCACCAAAAATAAAGGAAAATTATACGGAGAATCTCCGCGTGAAATCTTTTTAATTATACCGATTAGAAAAAGAAATGCAAGCAAATTTTCAAATAAAATCTTTTATCGAAAATCTGCCTGCACTTATTTACACTGATTTAGCGGTTTCAAAAACCGCATCTTCAAACACTGATCATCTAAGAATTTTTGCCTGCATGGTCTCAGGATCCTGAGCATAATGTATAGCCATATCACGATTTATCTGGCCTGACTTACACAGCTCAACAATTGCATCATCCATGGTGATCATGCCCTGCTTGCGGTTTGTCTGCATGATTGTGATAAGCTGGTGAGTCTTACCTTCACGAATCATATTTCTGACAGCACTGTTTACATGCATAACCTCGAAGGCTCCCACTCTGGCATCACCATCAGCTGTAGGAATAAGCTGCTGTGAGATAACAGCTTCAAGAACGTTGGCCAGCTGAATACGGATCTGCTGTTGCTGATGAGGCGGAAAAACATCGATTATTCTGTCCACAGTACTTGCTGCTCCGATGGTATGCAGCGTGGAAAGAACCAGATGTCCCGTCTCAGCCGCAGTAATAGCTGTACTTATAGTCTCAAGGTCTCTCATCTCTCCAACAAGGATTACGTCGGGATCTTCTCTTAAAGCAGCCCTTAAAGCATTGGCATAATTATCAGAATCAAGGCCAACCTCTCGCTGATTTACTATGGATTTATTGTGCTGATACAAAAACTCAATAGGATCCTCAAGGGTGATGATATGAGCTTCCCTGTTGTCGTTTATCTTATCGATAATAGATGCAAGCGTTGTGGATTTTCCTGAACCGGTAGGTCCTGTTACAAGCACAAGCCCTCTCTGTCTCTGATAAAGATTGACTACAGACTGAGGGATTCCCAAAATCTCAGGATCCGGTATCTCAGTGGCAACAAGACGAATTGCCATAGCCACAGAGCCTCTCTGTTTAAACACATTAAGTCTGAAACGTCCAAGTCCCATAACCGAAAAAGACATATCATGCTGACCGTTGGCATCTAAAAGCTCAAGCTGCTTTTCGCTCATGATGGTCTTTGCAACTTCCATGGTATCATCGGGAAGCATTCTCTGATATCCTTCAAGAGCTATAAGCTTACCGTTTACTCGCATCTTAGGCGGAATACCTACAGTAATATGGACATCTGATGCCCTTGCCTCTTTCGCTGTTTTAAGAATCTCATCAATCCTTGACATTTTCCACTCCTTGCATTTGCATGCGCATATTTTTCTATAATTATCTTGTCGAAAAGAAAAAAAATTGTCAACGAAGTTATCGTTAAATATTCTTAAATTTGGATTAAATGGCTCAAACTGCCACTCTTACTCAAAATAAAAATTCAGCCATGCAGTAGTTACTGACATCCAGCCCTGCGTAAGATAATCTAATCATATCTCCCTCCCATTCAAGGAGCTCTTTTTCCCGGAGATCCTCGATAACATCTCCGTATACTTCTCCTATTCCTATTCCAAATCTGTCTTTAAATTCACTGGCGGATACTCCCTCTGTAAGGCGAAGCCCCAGGAACATAAACTCTTCCATTTTGGCCTTTTCATCCAGCTTTTCTATATCTTCTCTGATATCAGAAAGGAGCTGCACCCTGTCATTATCGCCATCGGCTTTGTCAGGTAAAGCATTGCCCAAAACTTCTATGTACCTTTCAAAATCAGACGTATTGTGGAATCTTTCGCCCTTCATCAAAGATGCTGCTCCAAGGCCGACACCAAGATAATCTCCGCCCTGCCAGTATCTTAGATTGTGGCTACATTCTTTTCCATTTCCCGAGTAATTGGAAATCTCATACCTGTGATAGCCATGGGCAGATAGTATTTCCTCCGTGCGATGATACATCTTGCGCTCAGTATCCTCATCGGGAAGAGGGAGCCTACAGTCATCGCGGCTGCCCGCCTGAACATGCGATGCGTAATCAATACTGTTTCCTTCGCTATCATCTCCATACATCTCATAAAAAGAAGTACCCTCCTCGATGATAAGACTGTAGGCAGAGATATGCTGCGGCGCAGGTTCAAGGTCGCACACATATCTCAGATTATCCTCCCAAGCCTCCAAAGACTGACCGGGAAGAGCGCTCATAAGGTCCACATTTATGTTCTCAAAGCCTGCCTTAACTGCATTTTTATAACAATCCTCAAACATCGACCTGTCATGGATTCTGCCAAGCCTTTTAAGCTCCTCATCATTTGCTGACTGAAGTCCTATGCTCAGCCTGTTTATTCCTGCTTCCCTGTATTTTTTCAAAGCTTCATAATCCGCCGTTCCGGGGTTACACTCCATGGTTATCTCAGCATCATTTTTTATCTGAAAATTATCTCTAAGGACATTCATTATCCTCACGATACATTCCGGTTCAACAGAGGTTGGCGTTCCTCCGCCAAAAAATACAGAATGCACTTCATACTCTCTGCAATCCTCAGCCGCAACCAAAATCTCTTTTTCAAGAGCATCAAAATAAAGTGCCTGCTGCGCTCTCCCCTTGGGAAAGGAGAGAAAGTCGCAGTACAGACACTTTCTTATGCAAAAAGGTATATGAATGTAAATTCCAAGTGAATTCATCAGTTACCCTCATCCGTCAGCTTCGCTGACACCTTCTCCCTAATTATAGGGAGAAGGCTTTAGATTAGTATTCCTTGCTTAATTTCCTTCATCCAGTTTAAGGACGCTTAAGATTAGTATTCCTTACTTAATTTCCTTCATCCAGTTTAAGGACGCTTAAGAATGCCTGCTGAGGGATCTCTACGCTACCAATCTGGCGCATCTTCTTTTTACCCTCTTTCTGCTTCTCAAGGAGCTTTCTCTTACGGCTGATATCACCGCCGTAGCACTTGGCAAGCACGTCTTTACGCATAGCTTTAACGGTCTCTCTGGCAATGATCTTGCCGCCCACTGCTGCCTGAATCGGAATCTCAAACAGGTGTCTTGGAATCTCGCCCTTAAGCTTCTCACACATTTTGCGTCCGCGCTCATAGGCACCATCCTTGTGAACGATAAAGGAAAGGGCATCCACCTGCTCACGATTTATGAGAATATCAAGTTTCACAAGCTCTGACTGTTCATAGCCCTTGATCTCATAATCAAAAGAAGCATATCCCCTTGATCTTGACTTAAGCGCATCAAAGAAATCGTAAATAATCTCATTAAGCGGGAGCTCATATTTAAGGATAGCTCTAGTAGCCTCTATATATTCTGTGCTCAGATACTTACCGCGTCTCTCCTGGCAAAGCTGCATAATGGATCCCACATAATCGGTGGTAACCATAATCTCGCCGTTTACAATAGGCTCCTCCATGTAATCTATCTCTGAAGGATCAGGGAGGTTCGAAGGATTGGTCAGATCAAATACTGTTCCGTCTGTCTTATGAACCTTGTAAACAACGCCGGGAGCAGTGCTGACAAGATCAATATTGTACTCTCTTTCAAGTCTCTCCTGAATTACTTCAAGGTGAAGCAGTCCAAGGAATCCTGCACGGAATCCAAAGCCCAGGGCCTGTGAAGTCTCGGGCTCATAGAAAAGTGAAGCGTCGTTAAGCTGCAGCTTTTCAAGAGCGTCTCTAAGCTCAGGATATCTGGCTGTATCAGCAGGGTAAAGGCCGCAGTAAACCATAGGCATTACCTTCTTGTATCCCGGAAGGGGCTCTGCGCAGGGTCTGCTGACTTCAGTTACGGTATCACCAACTCTCGCATCCTGAATATTTTTGATGGAAGCTGTAAAATATCCAACACTTCCTGCAGAAAGCTCATCGCAGGGAATAAACTGACCGGGGCCAAAATATCCAACCTCGACAACTTCCCATGAAGCACCGGATGCCATACATTTTGCGGTCATGCCCTTTTTAAGGACACCGTCTCTTACTCTTACAAATACGATAACGCCGCGGTATGAGTCATATACAGAGTCAAAAATAAGTGCCTTAAGAGGCTCCTTGGGATCCCCGTTAGGCGCCGGGATTCTGTTAACAACAGCTTCAAGAACATCATCAATTCCTGTTCCCATTTTTGCAGAAACCAAAGGCGCATCATGAGCCTCGATACCTATTACGTCCTCGATCTCTTCCTTAACCTCATCAGGTCTTGCACTTGGAAGATCGATCTTATTTATTACAGGGAAAACATCAAGGTCGTGGTCAAGGGCAAGATATACGTTTGCCAATGTCTGAGCTTCAACGCCCTGAGTCGCATCAACTACAAGTATTGCGCCATCGCATGCCGCAAGGCTTCTTGAAACCTCATATCCAAAGTCGACGTGACCGGGAGTATCTATCATATTGAAAACATACTCCTCACCGTCTTTTGCTTTGTAAATCATACGTACAGCCTGAGATTTGATAGTGATACCTCTCTCACGCTCGATATCCATATTATCAAGAACCTGGTTCTGCATCTCACGACTTGTGAGAACACCGGTGGTCTCAATCATACGATCAGCCAGGGTTGACTTACCATGATCTATATGTGCTACTATGCAAAAATTCCTTACTTTACTCTGATCAAATTCAGCCATTCTATAAATCCATCCTAAAAAACATAATACATACGCGCACTAATTCCGGGTAGCACGCATACCATGAAATATGATAACATAAGAAGCGTCATAAAGTACAGTAATTCAAAAAAGCTCTTGACATAATCTACTATAACAACTAAAATATTTGGGTGTATGTGGCATTGACTGTCCGTGTCCGGTTTCATAGCCATATAACTTAGATGACTATTAAATTTTTGTAATAATAATGGAGGAAGTTATGGCTAATATCAAATCTGCCAAGAAGAGAATTCTTACAAATCAGAAGAAGGCTGCAAGAAATCAGGCTATCAAGTCTGGTGTTAAGACTGAGATCAAGAAGGTAAGAGCAGCTATCGAAGCTGGCAATAAGGAAGAGGCTGCTAAGGCACTCCTTGCTGCTACATCAGCTATCGACAAGGCTGAGTCAAAGGGCGTTTTCAAGAAGAACACAGCTTCTAGAAAAGTTTCTCGTCTTGCTCAGGCTGTTAACAAGCTTGCATAATTAAATATATGAATTTTAAAAACTCCTGCATCTCTCACCGGTGCAGGAGTTTTTTGTTGTTTAGAAAAAAGAATTACCTGTATGACAAAAATCGCCGGTAGAAAAAATCCACCGGCGATTATCATTTATTCATTAGGATTTGAAAAATCGATTACAGGGTTCTTAGGCTCTGATACATGCTCTATATCAACGACACTAAGAAGTGGTCCAACACCCTGATATTCAGGCACAAGAGCCTTTCTTACATTGGCTGTTACCCTAACCCACTCTTTCTCCTTAAGTGAAGGAGCATCGTCATATTCGCACTTAAAGCCCAAAAACTGCATATCCTCTGCGCAGCAGGTCATAGCCATACGTCCGGGAACAAATGCATTATCAGCCATATCAAAAGGTTTAGCTACCAAGGCAGTAAAACGGACATTTTTGCCGTCATATCTGTCTACATGCTCAAGAGCATCTAAGTAGAACATTCCATAACCAAAATTATTGAGCTCAATAGGATCAGCATTTAGATCAAAAGGAAGATCCTCATCCAGAGTCACATCAACCTCTCCGTTCATATCCTCGAAGATGATATCTGCTTTCTGATTTATAGCCTTAACATTCCTCTTATAGGTAGCAAGATCTTCTATTCCGTCACATCTGTTAAACAGAATAAGCTCAGAATTCCTAAGCTGTTCTGACAGCAGTGATTTCATATTTGTAAAATAAAGCTCAAAGCTTGAAGCATCAATTATTGTAATCTGCTGCTCAAGTTTCCACTTGTTGGGAATCTTGAAATTCTTAAAATTCCACATTCCGTTATACTCAATGAGAATACGCTCAGGCTCATGCTTTGCATCAAGAGCCATAAGAGTCGCAGGAGTAAAATCTTCCTCATCCTCAATGGTCTCAAGCACTGTATTGGTATTGCTAAGAAGCTTCTCCTCGTATTCATTCTCACCCTCTTCACATACTATAAGAAGAGTCTTGCCCTTGGTTCTGAAGTAAGGCTGAGCAATTGTATACTTGAAAAAGTCTGTCTTTCCACTGTCAAGAAAGCCATTAATTACATATACAGGTTTCATTTTCTTCTCTCTATTCCTTCCAAACATCAAATAACTCCACAAAATCCCCCGCCAAAACGACGAGGGATATCATTATTATACCTGGGTTACAATAAGCATCAAAGCTTTCTCTTAAAGAGCTTTTCAAGATTATCCTCGTTAAGCTCAGCACCGATTACACAGAACTTACCTGTTACATCTGCGCTGCCCTTACGGATTGTAGGCTCTCCGGGAACATAATCAAATTCGATCCATTCACCGTTCTCATCGGGAACCATTCCCTTTGCTCTGAGAACAACACCGAAGGTCTCCTCTTCCTCAAGTCTTCCAAGCATCTTCTCGATCTCATCCTTGGAATACTTAGCAGGAGTCTCCATTCCCCAGCTTGTAAAAATATCATCTGCATCGTGATGATGGTGATGTTCATGCTCATGGTCATGATCGTGGTGATGCTCGTGTTCATCGTGGTCATGATGATGCTCGTGCTCATCGTGGTCATGATGATGCTCATGCTCGTCATGGTCATGGTCGTTATGATGCTCATGCTCGTCATGATCGTGATGATGTTCGTGCTCGTCTTCATCATGGTCGTGCTTGTGAGCTCTGTAAACTGTATTTCCATCCTCATCAGTGAACTTTTCAGAACCATGGTCATGGTGATGATGATGCTCATCAGCCTTCTGCGCAAGAACCTCCTTAAGAAGCTCTGCCTCAAGATCATGATTGCCTTCGAAGGTATCAAGAACCTCTTTACCATCAAGCTGATCAAGAGGTGTTGTGATTATTGTAGCCTTGGGATTGTGCTGACGAATAAGCTCAACAGCAGTCTCAATCTTAGCTTCATCAGCCTTATCTGTTCTTGTAAGAAGGATAGTTCCTGCATTTTCAATCTGGTTTGTGAAAAACTCACCGAAATTCTTGATGTAAACCTTAGCCTTGCTGACATCAACAACAGTAACAGCACTGTTCATAGTAAGATCAGCACTCTGGTCTGCAACATTCTGGATAGCTCTCATAACGTCTGAAAGCTTACCTACACCTGAAGGCTCGATAAGGATTCTCTCAGGAGCATAGGTATCCATTACTTCCTTAAGAGATGTACCAAAATCACCAACAAGTGAGCAGCAGATACATCCTGAATTCATCTCACGGATATCGATACCTGACTCCTTAAGAAATCCGCCATCAATACCAATCTCACCAAACTCATTCTCTATAAGTACTGTTTTTGTTCCTGCAAGCGCTTCTTTTAAAAGTTTCTTAATAAGAGTAGTCTTACCTGCGCCAAGGAAACCTGAAATTATATCTATTTTTGTCATATAATCACTCTCCGTTCCAAAAAAAGTCAAATTCTATTAAACAACGCTAACATTGTAGACCTGAATTCAGACAACTGTCAAGGAACGCAGAATATCAGTTATTTTCTGTAGCAGCCTCAGGAGTGGCCGTGTCATTACCATCCCCTGATGCTTCCTCTTTTACTTCCACAGAATTATCAGTCTGTTTCTCTTCTTCGCTTTCACTACCTTCTCTCTCCTCTTCTATAGTCTCGTTTTCTACCTCACTGTTTTTTGCTTCTGAGCCTTCCGTTCCATTCGAAGCATCAGGCTGCTGTTCACCGGCAATTTCATTATTATCGCCAACCTCCGGAGCCGGTTCTATGGCACTACCATCTGTGTTTTCATCGCCTTCCACTTCAGTTTCAGAATAATCCTCAATTTCTGAATCATCATTATTTCTTGGAATAAACTCTTCAAACAGTATCTCTCCGTCTATAAAATTCACTTCCTGATTTGTGCTCATTAGAGATGTTTCAAGATTATTCTTTTTATCATATTTAATGATAGCTTCAACAATCGAATTCTCGTAATATCCACAATTTGGAGCATAACACTCAATCATATTTTTCTTTTTGCAGATAAGATTTCTTTCAACCCTCTTTTTACATCCTGTAACGTTTCTTTGTGATGCCAGAAGAACGTCATCAGTTTCCTCATCATGTAAGGGGCTATGCAAAAATGTTTTGTGACACAGATCACAGGTGTATTTCTCCGGGCCGCCATTCATAAACTCTCTGCTATCATAGTGCTCAGTTTTATAGCTGTAATATGTTTTTTCTTCAAAACACTCAGGGCCATGTCTGTGTCTTACTTCGGTCTGGAAGCAGCCGCCTTTATTTTTACTGGTCTCATAGGGACAGGCACCCTTTCCATCCTTGTGATGGTGACGAACATATTCAACATTACTTGTCTTTACAATTGCCTCAGGAACCTGCTTTATTGCATTTTCAAGATCCGCAAATTTGGCATCCTCAGGAACATTTACTCCAAGTGTGGCAAGCGCGGATGCCAGTTTACTCTTACCGCTGGCCACCTGGTTAAAAACCGTTTCAAGCTTTTCAGAAAGGGACTGAATATTAGTGTCAATCTCATCGATGTCTTCCTCTATATAGCCCATTCTGTCATCCATGGTATCAAGCTTGTCATTGGTGTCATTCTGAGTCTGCTGAATACCATCGACACCGCTTTTTACATTATTAAAACCGTTATCGACCTTTGCGCCAACGCCATCAACCTTGTTTTCAACTCCGCCAACCTTGGATTCAACGCTGCTGACTTTGCCATCTACTCCGCCAACTTTTGTTTCAACACTGCTAACCTTGCTGTCCACTCCGTCAACCTTGTTTCCCACATCGCCGACCTTGCTCTCAACACCGTCAACGTTTTTATCGATACCTGCAAGGCCTGTCTCAACCTTTTTGCCGACTCCGGATACGCTCTTATCTACCTTTTCTACGCCCTTTTCAAGGTCATTCATCTTGGTGATGTAAGTATTCTGGGTCCTTAAAAGATCAGACTCCATTCTGGAAAGAGTATCATTTGCATTTACCTTCTCGAGCTGCTTCTCGATCTTCTCAAGATTATTAATTACAGTTTTGTTATCAGTTCCTGCAGTATCCTTGCTCTCCTTGATCTGTGTAGCCAGCGCTGTAACATCTGAACTTGATTTTTCACAAGCCTTCTTAATATCACTGAGCGCATTTGTAATCTGTGAGAAATTCTCCTTATCTTTATCTGAGTTATCGCTCCCACCTTTATTCATGCTCTCCTTAAGCTCTTTTACCTGATCGGATGTGTTCTGAATTTCTGTATGGATTGATGCCAGCTCCTTATCAAGACCTCCGATTTTCTCTACCACCTTGGTATTATTTGTTACAGTGGAATTGTTCTTTTCATTTTCAATTGTCTTTTCAGTAAGCTGCTTCTGCTCACTCTGAACAGTCTGAATCTCCTTAATAAGATCCTGGCTGCCTGTTACGACACTATCAAGCTTCTCAAGATAATTGTCGATCTCTTTTAGCTGATCGCTGGCCTTTTTCTGGACTCCAAGAGAATCCTTACGGACCTCCTCCGCAGCCGCATCAGCACTTATGGCAGGTGTTGTTACATAAACAAATGCACCGCATAAAATTGTTGCAGCCATAACACCGGCACCCATAACAAGGGTATCGTGCCTGCGAAGCTTCTTTAATAATTCTTTCATCGAGTTACTTTGCTTAAATGGTTTCATAGATAATAAACCGCCTTTCATAAAAAATAATAAAAAATAAAAACAATAGGGATTCTTCTTGAAGCGATGGCTTCAAAGAATAGCCGGCTGACCGCCGACAGGAAGTGATACTACCACACCAAAAAATCACAATGCAATAGATTTTTGTAAACTTAAACCTTTCTTAAGATTGCCATAAGAATCTTAAGATTTTCAGATTCGCTTTTTATCAACTTTCATTTATATTGTTCAAAATGTTTTTTGTGCTAAAATGTTTATATGTTTACTAAAAAAATACCAAGAGATGAACTTCATATTTTTTATCAATCGAAATTTGATTATTACCGGAAGGTCTCCTTTTTATCAGCTTTGTTGACAGGACTTTTGGAGATAACATATTTTGTTTCTGATTGTCAGATTTTCGGAAGATTCGCTGCAGAGACTTTAATTCCGAGGTTTTCTGTCATAGTGCCTCTTATTCTGCTTGCTGTCTGCGAGCGCAGAATAAAGGATTACAGGTATGGCGTCTTCCTATATTATATGGTAGCCCATGCATCCATGTGGGCCACGATATGGGCCATTTGGTTTTTGCCAAACAAGGATTTCGCCAGAGAGGGCTTTATAATAATGCATTTTGCATTTCTAGCCATCGGACTTGGAATGCCTGTGGTATATCACATCCCCATCCATTCACTGGTTTTGCTGAACATAATTATTTCCAACATGTGGAATCATTATGAACACTTTAATATGATGATTTCTTTGGCTGTGCCTGTTTTCATAGGAATAATCGTTATCATGCTCATCCTGGAAAACTCCTATGCAGATCAGTACCTGATAAAAAAGGAGCTGGAGAAAACATCCATTACCGATAACCTTACTGAAGCATTTAACAGAAACAAGATCAACGAGATTGTATCCCATGACGAGGCTGAGCAGCTCAACATCCCACAGTCTGCAAATGTTGTAGTGCTGATGATCGATATCGATAAGTTCAAGAGAGTAAATGATACCTACGGCCATGATGCCGGCGATAAGATTCTGGTATTTCTTGCAGAACAGATCAAAAGGTGTATCAGATCATCAGATATGCTGATCCGTTGGGGCGGCGAAGAATTTGTAGTTTTTCTTGTGGGTGCTGAGACGGAGGTTGGCTTAAGAATTGCCGAGCATATAAGACACTCAGTTGAAACCTTCGAAAACGAGGTTTGTCCTATTACAATCTCTATAGGTGTCAGCAGATATGATGGCGGTAATTACCGTGACGCTGTTAGAAAAGCAGACAGAGCTCTTTATTATGCAAAGGGACACGGAAGAAATCTCGTAGTCCACTATGATGATATAGCTGATGAAGATCTAAAAGGTTATACGGAAACAGAATAAAATCAATCATACTTGACAATAAACATTCTATTTATTAAAGTGCTTATGTATGAGCAGGACAAATGATCGCGGCCGCTATTCCCGAAAGGGTGCGGGTGAGGAAAGTCCGGGCTTCATAGGGCAGGATACCGGATAACGTCCGGCGGAGGTGACTCCCGGGATAGTGCAACAGAAAATAACCGCTCGTAAGAGTAAGGATGAAAAGGCGGTGTAAGAGACCACCGTGCAGATGGTAACATCTGTAGCCATGTAAACCCTATCCGAAGCAAGACCGAAAAGAAAACCATGGATCGGCCCGGTCCGTTTTCAGGTGGGTCGCTTGAGGCTGTTGGCAACAGCAGTCCTAGATAGATGATCATTCACGACATAACCCGGCTTACAGGCCTGCTCATACATAAAAGGAACAATGTCTAAGAAAATAATCTTTTCACTTTTAATCATCATATTGTTTAATCCCATAAAGGCAAGCGCTCACGGCCCCATGCCATCTGAGATAGCTAGAGACATGCTTTCTGTCGATGCCTTTTCCATGTCCCCAATTGACAATAACTTTGAATCAGAACAAGACGTTATAGAAACCGCTCTTTATATAAGGCCTTCCTATGTAAGAATACAGATAGGAAACCATTACGGCGAGGGCACTATCATTTCTGTGGATGAAGATGAGATCAGAATCCTGACTGCTGCCCATGTCATGAGGGTTTATACAGAAAAAGATAAGATTTACACCGTTTTCTATAACGGCCTTGTAAAGGAATCTAAGCTCTTATACATAGATGAAAATGTGGACGCAGCTCTTATCAGCGTCCCCACATCAGAAATTGATCCATCAGACCTTATCCACCTAAAGAGCGCACCAATCTCAGAAAAAGCCTTCAATGCTTTTGAGAAAAAAAGCAGCGAAATAGTTATTGCTCTGGATTCAGAGCCCTGCGCTTTTCCTGAGAAAAATCAGCACTATGATTTTTACGGAAACGGAACAAAGGTAGCAGAAAGCTACATCTACGGAACAGCCATCAATACCAATATTCTGGTGACAAACTTCGGTTACAAGATGCTATATGCAAAATGCTCCGCCCACGAAGGAATGTCCGGAGGCGGAGTATTTGATATCAATGGCAATTTGGTAGGCGTTCTTGCAGGCGGCACCGAGAATGATGAAATGGTGGCCGTACGCCTTGTTGATGTTATAAAAGTACTTTCATACTTTGAAGCAGCTTCCACCCACGAACTCTCTGGTAAGTGAATTCATAGGTAGTGCCTGTGCGTCTACAGCCACAAAGTAATCCAGGAATTTAAGAAGCCTCTTAGCTTCGAAGTATTCAGGCTCTCCAGGCTTAATCGCAAAAAGCAGCGGTTCGGCATACTGTTTTAAAACAGCAAGTTCATAAATCTGAGCGGAATTGAACATCTCATCCGCATCTTCCTGGAAGGGGAAAATATTCTGCTCTTCCCCTCTTCTTACAGAATCCCACATGGCAATAGTATGTTTAGCGGTAGCCCCGCGGGTTCTAGCATCCCTTACTATTCTTCGAATAAGACGACCATCTGTGGTGGTAATTCTGTTATGGGCATCAACACTCAAAGTTGTTAATGCACTTATGTAAATCTTGAACTTTGATTCTGCTGGAAGTGCATAGCTCATTTTTTCATTAAGGCCGTGAATTCCCTCTATAACAAGAACATCATTGGGAGCAAGCTGAAGGAAATCCCCATTCATCTCCCTCTTACCTGTAACAAAATTAAAGGTTGGCATCTCCACCTTCTTGCCGTTAAGAAGATCCACCATGTCCCTATTGAACTGCTCAACATCGAGAGCTTCAAGACACTCAAAGTTATAGCTTCCATCCTCATTAAGAGGAGTCATTTCCCTGTTAACAAAATAGTTATCAAGACTTATAGGATGGGGGCGAAGACCGTATGTCCTCATCTGAATTGCAAGTCTATTGGCAAAGGATGTTTTTCCTGATGAGCTGGGACCGGCTATCATGACGAATTTTACATGTTTTGCATCAAAAATCTTCTTGGCGATCTCACCGATTCTGCGTTCCTGAAGAGCTTCCTGAACCAGCATCAGTTCATTAAAACCGCCATTGCAAATAACATCATTGAGGTCTCCTACAGTATCAACTCCCATCATCTCTCCCCACTTGGAAGCACGCACCATCTCTGCGAAAATCTTCTCTCTGGGAGCACTTTCAGTGATGGAATCAGGATTCTTTCTGGTGGGCAGATTAAGAAGAAGTCCGTCGTGATATTTCTCAACCTTAAACCACTTAACATAAGAGGTATTCGGAAGCATATATCCATAATAGTAGTCCGAGAATCCATCAAGCTTATATACATTTACTTCCGAACTTCTGCGGTAACGAAGAAGGCGAACCTTATCATCCATGCCTTCTCTAGTAAAAATATCAACTGCATCAGGAAGAGAAAATCCCTTCTTGGTTATGGGAAGATGGTCATCAACCATATTCTGCATGCGCTTCTGAACTTCCTCGGCAAATGCCTCGGTAACCTTGAAATCTCCTCTGATGCTGCAGTAATATCCGTTACCAATCTTGTACTCGATTCTGGTAAAAGCAGGCTGTTTGCCTGAAGCATCACGGACAGCCTTAATAAGCATCATGAGCGCAGTTCTGGTATATGTGTTATTACCAATCTCATCTGCTGTTGTAATAAAAGTAAGGTCATCATCATGATCGACCTTCTTCATAAGCTCCCTGATACGGGTACCATAGGTAACAGCCACGATCTGATTTGGAACCTTGGGCTGATATTCTCTGGCAATCTCTTCAAAAGTAGTGCCCTTGTCGTACTCTTTAATCTCACCGTTTATCCTAAGCTTTGGCATATAATGTTCCCCCTAAACCTTTCATGCACAAAATTGTCAGTAGCTTAATACAGCGAAAGAACAGTTGTAATATCGTTCTTTTTATTTATAATATCACGCATTCTGTCTGTATGCTCGTTTTCAGATAATTTTTTTAAAATCGTATCGTAAACACTAAGTTCGTGCTCAAGATAATCCTTAAGAACCGGGTCTTTTCTCAAAATAAGAACAGGGCCAAATCTATGACAGATATGAACCGCCCTTTCCTTATCGCAGCCGCAACGCTCTACTATCTCATTTACAGCCTCTTCTTCAGGAGTGATGTCCCCGGAAAAATCAGATCGCACCCTCATCATGGTGTAATATTTTCCCTCTTCGAAAATCTCCCTTTCATCATCTATCACCAGGTTATTCTCGCTGAGGAATGTTCTGAAATTCACAAGATCAGACTGTGGCTGAAGGATCATAGTCTTTATGCCCTTACCTACAGGATCTCCCTCCTTCAGAATTCGCATCATCAAAAGGCCGCCCATTCCGGCGCATACCATTGTATCTGCTTCACCCTTTGAGAGTTCCTTTAATCCGTCCGATAACCTGAGCTCGATTTTTTTATCAAGGCCGTACTCATGGACATGCTCCTTAGCCCTTTCCAAAGGACCTTCATTTACATCCATGGCCACTACGTGCTCTGCGATATTTTCATTTATAAGATAAATCGGAACGAATCCATGATCCGTCCCGACATCTGCCACGCGGCTGCCCTTTGGAACAAGGGATGCAGCCGCGAAAAGTCTTTCTGATAATTGTACGTTCTTCATTAATCCAGATAATCCTTAAGCTTTCTGCTTCTGCTGGGATGACGAAGCTTTCTGAGAGCCTTAGCTTCGATCTGTCTGATACGTTCACGGGTAACGTTGAACTCCTTACCAACCTCTTCAAGAGTTCTTGCTCTTCCGTCATCAAGACCAAATCTGAGTCTAAGTACCTTCTGCTCTCTCTCTGTAAGAGTTCCGAGAACCTCTACAAGCTGCTCCTTAAGAAGCGTGAATGCTGCAGCATCTGCGGGTACAGGTACGTTATCATCCTGAATGAAATCACCAAGATGTGAATCTTCCTCTTCACCGATAGGTGTCTCAAGGGATACAGGCTCCTGAGAAATCTTGAGGATCTCTCTTACACGCTCTACAGGAATACCCATTTCCTTTGCGATTTCTTCAGGTGAGGGTTCACGACCAAGCTCCTGAAGCAACTGTCTGCTGATACGGATGAGCTTGTTGATAGTCTCAACCATATGTACAGGAATACGGATTGTTCTTGCCTGGTCAGCGATTGCACGGGTGATAGCCTGACGGATCCACCATGTTGCATATGTGGAGAACTTGAATCCCTTACGGAAATCAAACTTCTCAACTGCCTTTATAAGACCAAGGTTACCTTCCTGAATAAGATCAAGGAAAAGCATACCTCTACCAACATATCTCTTGGCAATACTTACAACAAGACGAAGGTTAGCTTCTGCAAGGCGCTTCTTTGCTTCATTACCATAGTAAGTGAGGTTCTTTAATTCTTTGTCATCAAGATCCTTAATGCGATCATAAGGCTCCTGCTCTTCTTCCTTAACCTCAACCTTGTCAGCACCGCCTGCTGCAAGAATCTTCTCAGCCATCATACCGTCTTCCATCTGCTGAGCAAGCTCAATTTCCTGCTCTGCTGTAAGAAGCGGTACCTTACCGATTTCCTTTAAGTACATACGAACCGGATCCTCAATGCTGATTCCATCCGGAACTGAGAGATCGATATTCTCCATATCAACCTCATCCTCATCAGAGAGAACAACTTCATCATCATCAGGAAGCTCAACTTCTGTATCATCCATTCTGATTACGTCGATTCCTGCTGACTCAAGATGCTCAAGCACCTTATCGAGGTTCTCTTCATCAAGGTTAAGGTCTCTGAAATAATCACTTACTTCGTTGTAATCAAGAGTATTCTGTTTTTTCTTACCAAGGGCAAGGAGCTCTCTCATCTTCTGGATGAATTTAGCCTTTGTCTCCTCATCGAGCTCTTCGCCGCCCTCTTCTCTTGCGGGAGCAGTATTTTCAGGCTCAGCCTTTTTCTTGCCCGCCTTCTTGGCAGGTGCCTTGGGAGCCTTCTCTTCAGCAGCCTTCTTTGCAGGCTCCTTCTTTGCGGTCTCCTTTTTAGGTGCTTCCTTCTCTTCTGCCTTGGAAGCCTTCTTAGCAGGCTCTTTCTTGGCTGTTTCTTTCTTGGCACTTTCCTTCTTAGCAGTCTCTTTTGCTGTATCTTTCTCAGCTGCCTTGGTGCTCTTAGCCTTGGTTGCTGTCTTTGTTTCCTTTTCAGCAGCTTTCTTATCATTGGCTGTAGTCTTCGTCTCTTTTTCAGCTGCAGCCTTCTTGGTAGTCTTCTTTACTGTCTCTTTCTCTTCTGCCTTGGCCTTAGCTGTCTTTGACGTTGTCTTAGCTGTTGTCTTCTTCTCTGCCACGTTAATCAATTCCTTTCTTAATCAGTGCTAATTATGATTCTTGCCTTTAATAGCTCTTCAAGTCTGCGTTTTCCCTGGAGTGTAAAATTCCATCTCTCAGGATCGTCGGATGCCATGTCCTTTAGTCGCCTCTCGTAACCGGTCCTCTTGACCTCATATAAAATATCATGTAGCGCTTTTTCACGTTCATCCTTCGTATCTATCTGAACAAGGTTTGTATTAAAAAGCTCCGCAACCTGTGCATGCTCTTCCTCTTCAACAAATCGGTCAAGCACTCTGGCGGGATCAAAACTGCCATCGGACAATCCTTCCCACATCTGCTTCGCTATTCCCCTGTACAAATCATCTGAAAAATCTTCAGGTTCAATCCACTTACTGATTGATTCAAAAAGCTCCGGCTCATCCGCAAGCCAGGTTATCAGAACTCTCTGGGGCTTCCTGCCCGGATCCTCTTTCCTTAGCTGTGAATGCATTCCGCTCTTTGGCTTTTCCTTGGCTTTGACTATTCCGCCCTCTGCTGCAATGCTTGCAACCAGTTTATGCAGATCATCTGAACCTATCGAATATCTCTGAGCCACCGCCTCGATGTAATTCTCTCTCTCGACGGCTTCCTTGAATTCACAGAGCTTCTGACCAATATATCTGTGGAACTCCGTCTTGGCAGCGGGATCCGACATATCGTACTCCCTTTCCTTTACGGAAATCTCAAAGAAAAACGGATTCTCAGCTTTTTTGATTCTCTCTTCGAAAGCTTCTTTCCCTTCAGCTTTTATGAATTCATCAGGATCCTTATAGGGCTTAAGATTAAGAACCTTGCCCTTTAGTCCCGCCTCCTTCAAAAGCTGTATTCCTTTCAGGGCTGCGCTGGTACCTGCTCCGTCACTGTCGTATGAAAGTATGACGGTATCGGTATACCTTTTAAGGAGCTGGGCCTGCTGTGATGTAAAAGCTGTTCCCAATGATGCAACCGCCATATTAAAGCCTGCCTGATGCATCGCTATTACATCCATATATCCCTCGCAGATAATGATGTAGCCTGCTCTGGCGTTCTTGGCATAATTAAGTCCGAATAAATTCCTGCTCTTATCGAAAACAGGGGTCTCGGGAGAATTGAGATATTTGGGTTTTCCATCTCCCATCAGTCTTCCGCCAAAGCCGATGACCTTGGAATTGGCATCAAGTATCGGAAACATTACTCTGTTCCAAAACTTATCATGGGTGCCGTATTTTTCATCATGGGATGCAAGGCCCGCCTCGATGATAAGAGCATCGCTGTAACCCTTGCTCCTAAGGTATTTCACCAGATCATCGCTGCTGACGTTTGCATAGCCAAGTCCGAATCTGGTAATGGTCTCATCCGTAAGCTTCCTGTCTCTGAAATAAGCAAGGCCCTTTTCACCGGATCTGCCTTTTAACTGATAAACATAGTATTTGGCAGCCTCTTTATTTATCTCAAAAAGGGTGGCACGTTTATCTCTCATGCGCTTAGCTTCGGGGGATTCATCTTCCTCAGGAAGCTTCACTCCGCCTCTCTCAGCAAGAGATCTGACTGCTTCACCAAATGTCAAATTGTCATATTTCATTAAAAACGAGAAAACATTGCCGCCCACTCTGCAACCAAAACAGTAAAACATCTGCTTGGAAGGTGAAACACTAAAGGACGGAGATTTCTCATTATGGAAAGGACACAGCCCCACGTAATTGGCTCCGGCACGCTTAAGGCTCACATACTGCCCTATAACGTCCACTATGTCATTACGGGATCTGACCTCTTCTATGATGTCATCCGAGTATCGCATTTTTATCCCTTTATTTCAAAAAGTTCCTTAAAGTACCTGCCAGCTCTGAGGCACAAAAATCTCATGGAATCTGGCAATCGCAAATCTGTCTGTCATGGAACTTATGTAATCACAGACAATTCTCTCTTTGGCCTGTCCGTCCTCAAGTAATTTCTTAAGGTAATCCGGAAGCACATCGAGGTGGTCCATATAATACTGATAAAGAATTTTGACGAGGTTCTCAGCCTTACCTTCCTGGCTCTTGGCTACAGGATTGGTATATACGCTCTTAAACATGAAGGCTCTTAGCTCCATCAGCGCATTGCCCACCTCATCGGACATGGTAATGTCATTCTTATCAAAACTGTTTTCAACTATGTCATGAATAAATGTATCAAGCCACTCACCATTGGTATGACCGATGACCTTTGTAATACTCTCCGGCACATCGCTTACCTTAAGGATCCCGCCTCTTATGGCATCATCCATATCATGATGAATATAAGCTATCTTATCCGAAAGCCTCACAACCCTTCCCTCTAAGGTGATGGCTGTGGTATTCATCTCATGATTAATGATTCCGTCTCTGACTTCAAAGGTCAGATTAAGCCCTGCTCCGTCCTTCTCAAGAAGCTCCACGGTACGAAGACTCTGCTCGTTATGCTTAAAGCCAAAAGGGCAGATATCATTAAGCGCGCGTTCTCCCGCATGGCCAAAGGGTGTATGCCCAAGGTCATGACCAAAAGCAATGGCTTCACACAGATCCTCATTTAACTTAAGTGCTCTTGCAATGGTTCTTGCATTCTGAGCTACCTCAAGGGTATGAGTCATTCTGGTTCTGTAATGATCTCCGTCAGGTGTTAAAAAAACCTGCGTCTTGTCCTTAAGTCTGCGGAATGATTTGGAATATAAGATTCGATCCCTGTCCCGCTGAAAACACGGTCTGATATCGCAGGGCTCCTCATCAATTTCCCTCCCCCTCGAATTCATGCTGAGGGTAGCATAAGGGCTTAAATTAAGTCTTTCTCTGTTTTCTAAGTTTTCTCTTATTTTCATAGTCTGAAAAACTCCCCACAGTTATTATATTCTGCGGGGAGTCTGCTTTTCCTTTTTTCAATTTTTAAATTTTCAGGATTCATTCCAGTCGCGGCTGTCATACATCTGATTGATCCACTCAATTGCCGCATCGAAGCCCTCCTCATCAATGGAAAACTTCTCTGATATTTTCTGTTCATCGGGAGTATCAAAATAGCTGTATGGCTCAGGCCACACCGTTGCCATAAGTCTGGCATCAGGATCCCTGTCCTCCACCGGCACGAAAAACACGTGATCCAGTGGCTCTCTGGCAAGTCGGAAGCGCATTCCCTGATAGCTTCCAAAAAACGCCTCTCCATACTCGTAATGTCTTAAATTAAAAAATAAATTCTTTTCTATCTTCAAAAATAAATCCTGCCTTACTGCTAATCAATATGTGAACTTACCTGTATCCTTGTGATTGACCACATAATACGCGGTGTTCTCCTCGGGTTTTAAATAAACCTGAAGCTCTTTAATGTCACTTGCCTTGTGACCATCCGCAATATAAATCTCGCGAATTTTCTGTGCAATGTCCTCTGTTCGAATCTCATAATCCTTGTACTGAACAAAAAACTCAGTCTTCTGATTCTTCTTGGCAGAAGCATCTGTTAAATCCTTGGTAGCTGCGCGCACCTTGTCAGCTGCCTTTGTTCCCTGCTCCTTTGCCTTTTTGATGTAAGGACCTGCATTTTTCTTGGCAACATCGATGGCCGGCTCAGCTTTTTCCTTCATTTCTTCAATGACAGGACCGCCTTTTTCTTTGGCCATCTCGATATAAGGTTCTGCTGCATCAGTAACTGTTTTTGCAATATCCTTTATTGCATCACTTGCTTTCTTTGCCATATCAATCACCCCTTATCTAAATTTGTTCATAAAACTCGCAAAAGGACCAACTGCATCCTGAAGGTCAGTTATCGCCTTATTAAGTCCATCGAAATCTATCTGAGACATTTTATCCAGTGATTCAGTGAGAGTACTCTCATTATCCTTGATCAGCTTATTCATGTCTTCCCCGGTCTGCTCAATCGAATCGGCCATTTCGGATATGTCGGCAAGAGTACTATCCGCCTTCTCCAGTGTAGACATGGCTCCTTCCGCTACACTCTGTGCCTGATCCAGCAGTTTAACAGCCCTTGGTACCACCATAATAACTGCGATAAGAATAACTACAAATATACCTGCCGTACAGAAAGTCTGCAGCTTCTGGAATTTCAGTATTTTTTCATTAACGTTGTTTTCCATATGCTCCCCCTTACATCGTTATAATGCATTTATGCTGATTTTTATTGTATCACAGACTCTATTTGATTTGGTACAAAATAGAGTAATATAGTTTGTTCTTTTTTTCGTAATAATTTACGCAAATTTTAGAATATGCTCGCTGTTTTTTTACACATTAATGATAAGTTTAGAATAGCATTATATGTATTGTATTTTCCTTCAAATAAAGGAGGCCCAAATGAGTGAAAAAGCTGCTAAAGTTCCAAAGAGAGGAAAAATAAGGAACAGACTACTTCTGTACATCGTTCCCATAGTAGTTATCATGATTGCTGTTCTTGTCACCATAGCTACTACCATGTCAAGAAAACGTATGACCGAGCTTGCAACTTCCAACCTGAATACTTCCATTTCCAATCAGGCAGATAACATCGAATCCTGGCTGAATGAAAATCTTGAGTTCTTTAAAACTGCGAAGCAGGCTATTGAAGGCTCTGAACCTGATTCCGACCAGCTTCAAAAACTCCTTGATTCCTATTATGGATTCAATTCCAATTCACCTGAGGGACTACATATAGCAACCTCAGATGGAGAGTTTATAAAGCCTACAGAGTCATCCCTTGAGGAAAATGATCCCACTAACTCTACCTGGTACAAGCAGGGACTTACAAGAGCTAACATGCAGTACGGTACAGCATACAAAAACGCAGAAGGCATCAATGTAATAAGTGCCTCTGCCATCATCAATTACGGTGATGATTCCATAAAGGTCATAGCCGCAGATGTTACTCTGGACAAAATCAGTATTATTGTTAACTCCGGTGTAAAAATGGATAAAGCAAGTTCTTTCCTTGTTGACACCAACGACAATACCATTCTTGCTCACAGAGATTCCGCCCTTGTATCCACAACGCTTGACACAAACAACAGCAACAGTCTTCTGGCAGGCATTGCTCAGTCCATAGCCGATAATGATCTTACAACAAAGGACATCGGCAAATATGTTGTTGCTTTTAAAGAAATCAGTGGCACTGACTGGATACTGGTTTCCTATATTGCAGAGGATGTTATAATGGCCAGCGTTCAGGAGCTTGCAAATTATCTGCTAATGGCAGGTATTATCGCTGTAGTTATTATCATACTTCTCATCATCTTCGTAGTTAGCAAAGTTATAGCTCCTCTCGCAGGAATAACAGAAAGTATCCACGCCATGAGCGAAGGCGACTTTACTATAGATATAAAACCTCAGAGTAATGATGAGATTGGCGTCATGAGTGGCAAGATTTCCGAATTCATTGCCAGTATGAGAAGTATGCTTTCAAGCATCAGCGAAGAGTCTGAAAAGCTTAAACAGGAATCTGAAACCAGCGACGCTGTATCAAGAGACATGTTCGATGCATCACAGTCACAGGCAGAAGCTATGCAGCAGCTTAATGATACTGTTGATCAGCTTGCCATAGCTGTAGGAGATATCGCTGAAAATGCAACCACACTTGCTAACGTAGTAGCTGATACCAAGGATAATTCAGAAAAAGCTGATGTGGCAATGAAGGAAACCGTTAAGATTTCTCAGAAAGGCCGGGAAGATATGGAAAAACTCTCCCATGCCATGGAAGGAATCCAATCTGCAAACAACCAGCTTGTTGATTCCATCAATGAGGTAGGCAAGGCATCTGAAGAAATCACGAATATTGTAAGCATGATCGCAGAGATTGCAGAAGAGACCAATCTCTTATCACTTAACGCTTCTATCGAGGCTGCCCGCGCCGGTGAAGCAGGTAAGGGATTTGCAGTAGTTGCAACACAAATTGGCAAACTGGCTCAAACCAGTTCAGAAAGCGCAACAAATATCTCCAACCTCATCGGTGATGTCCACAGACTGATTGATGAAGCCGTAGGTCAGGCCAATGCCAGTGCCGAAAGTATTGAGAAAAACAGTGAACTTATTAACGTAGCAGTTGATACATTCGATCAGATTTATTCCAATATTCAGGCATCCAATGAGTGCATAGAAGAGATGATAAGGAATGTCGAAAAGGTTAATGATGTATCAACTAATGTAGCTGCCATCTCTGAAGAACAGGCCGCAAGTGCAGATGAGATACTGGCAACCTCACAGAACATGGTTGAACAGGCCAAGAATATATCAAGAAGCAGTGAAGATGTGGCCAACAACTCACACGAGCTTGCAAACACATCTGACACTCTCACCGCCCATGTTCAACAGTTTAAGATTTAAGAGGAGGTCTTATCATGAAAAAATGCATTTCAACCAGATTGATAAGTATTTTGGCAGTATGTATATTAACAATCACTACTATCACAGGCTGCGGAAAAGCTTCCTCAGATAGTGGCTCTATTGATGGTTCAGGCGTCAAAGTATTCTTCTCCACTTTGACTCTCGACGATTTCAAGGAGCTGATAATGAACTCAGTTGCAGAGGCAGGCGCCAAAAGCGGAGTGACTGTTGATCTTGGAGCACCATGTGCCTCTGTAGATGAACAGGTTGTTCAGATCCGCGACGCGGTGTCAAAGGGATATGACGCAATTATCTGCAATCCGGTTGATGCAGATACTGCGTTGCAGCTTGAGGTAATAGCAGGTGATACACCTATAATATTCACCAACACACAGCCCTCAGAAGATCACCTTAAACCTGATAAATACATTTATGTTGGAAGTTATGAAATAGATGCAGGAACCATGCAGGCAGAATATGTATGGAAAACACTGGGCAATCCAAAGAGCCTTAATGTAGTTCTTTTCCAGGGTCAGCCCGGGCACCCTGCGGCAATCAGCAGAACCAAATCCGTTAAAAACTTCTTCAAGAAAAACGGAGTTGATGCCAACTACGTGTTCAATGATACAGCTTATTGGGATACTCAGAAGGCTGCAGACGGATTCAAGACCTTCCTGAAGACACAACAGGATTATGACTGCGTCATCTGTAACAACGATTCCATGGCTCTTGGTGTTGTACAAGCCATGAATGAACTTGGAATCGATACTTCCAAAGTTCCCGTTGTCGGTATCGACGCAACAGTAGACGGCTGCCAGTCCATTCTGGATGGCGGTATGCAGTTCACAGTTTATCAGTCAGCTACAGGTCAGGGTGCTGCCTGCATAGAAGCAGCGGTAGCCCTTGCGAAGAAAGGCACCATCAAGGATGTAGAGTATGTAACAAACGATAAAATGTACGTCTGGGTTCCATTCGTTCCTGTTGATAAATCAAACGCCGGCTCAATACAGTAAACTTGTTCCCGGTATCCCCAACGGGCACGAAATGCTATTTAGGTAGTATTTCCTATAAGAAAAAATGGCTATGGCTTTGTAAAAACGCAGCCATAGCCATATCTTTTAATATTTTATCACGGTGCCTCAGATAGTAAGCTTACCCTTTTTGAAATGCTTTCTGCAAAGAGCAATATAGCTCTCGTTTCCGCCCATGAAAACCTGCTCACCGTCTCTGACGATTTTGCCATCATGTATTCTGGCATTACAGGTAGCTTTACGGCCGCACCAGCATACAGTTTTAACTTCTTCTATCTTATCTGCAATCTCCATGAGTCTGAGTGAACCAGGGAAAAATTTCTCCTGGAAATCAGTGCGAAGACCGTAGCAGATAACAGGAACCTTATCAAAATCAACGATATCTGAGAGCATATCTACCTGCTCTGCTGTAAGAAACTGAGCTTCATCAACGATAATAGCATCGTATTTTTCGATCATCTTGTGTTTTCTGGTGTATTCGTCAAAGAAATCCTCCACCAGCATACACTCTGCCTGAAGACCTATTCTGGAACGAATTATCGTTGCTCCGTCCCTGTTCTCGAGACCGGGCTTAAGAATAATTGAATTCTTCCCTCTCTCATGATAGTTGTAATTGACCATAAGTGCATTGGCCGTTTTTGACGACCCCATTGCACCGTATCTGAAATAAAGCTGTGCCATCTAACCCTCCAGTACCCATAATGAATTGGTCACTTGGACCTAAACATCATATTATCCTTTTTATGATGCCTTGTGAATAGGGAACCGACAAATTAACGCATCTAATCAAAGGAGACTACTATTATGCCAGATAATTCCCCTAAGAGTCAGTTGATTTCCGACAGCGGTGTTATTGACAGCAAAAAAGAATTGCATACAAAAATCTTCGTTACACTATGCCGGATCATGAGCTTAGCACTGGCTATTATCGGCATACTTGCTTTTATAGAAGGAAATTTCTAAATTTCATTTGCCGCAGAATTTACCGTTAATCGCTCTAACAATTGCCTTGACTCAGGCAGAGAGGTGCTTATGAACGCTTTCAAAAAAAGGATCTATGAAGTAATAGAAGTTTCCAGTATAGGTGATGCCTCCAGCAGGGCCTACGATATTCTCATGACTACAACCGTCATCGTAGGAATGATTCCTCTGACTCTAAAGGCAGACAACATTTATACCTTTATCATTGAAATAATGACAGGAATAATTTTCCTGATAGACTACTGTGCAAGAGTGTACACAGCGGATTATAAAATGGGCTACATCAGCATTCATGCATACTTTGCCTATGTTCTGACGCCCCTTGCGATATTTGATTTGTTATCTGTTATGCCGATTTTATATGTGTTTTTCCCGACTTCACAGAGTCTTAGACTGTTAAAGCTCATTCGAGTTTTCAGAGTAGTGAAGCTGGTAAGATATTCCAAGACCATGATCGTCATTGCCAATGTTCTTAGAAAAGTAAAAAAACAGCTCCTGGCTGTTCTTATACTGATAACAATATATATCTTCGTTTCTGCCATGCTGGTATTCCAGCTTGAACCGAATCTTTTTGATAATTTCTTTGATGCCCTGTATTGGGCGACCATCTCCATAACCACTATAGGTTACGGAGACATCTCACCCACAACGGACATCGGCCGTTTTATAACCATGATATCAGCATTGGTAGGAGTCGCCGTAATAGCGCTTCCCTCAGGCATGATAACCGCTGCTTATATGAATGAAATAAGCAGAAAAAAATCAAAATACGAGCTGTAATTATCAGCTTGCCTTTGCTTCAAGCTCTTCCTCTTCCTTCTTGTTCTTATAGATAGGAGCAAGAATGAAAAGAGCAAATACAAGGCTCTGAACAACCGCGATCGGAATCTGCGCCCATGTGATGGTCTGATTCTGAATGACAGTGGCATCTCCACCTGCAAATACAGCGATGTAGTTGTTATTGATAAAGTGCATCATTGCAATTGCCCAGATGTTTCCTGTCTTCATGTATGCATATCCCATGAAGATAGCAAGGGCGATGCAGGTGATGATCTGCGCTGTAAAGTACTGCAATCCTGTGGTTGTGGAGTAGAATATGAAATCAAGCACTCCGTGCCATGCTCCCCACAAAACACCAAGAATTATTACACCAAGTCTAAGGCCGAACTTCTTCTGAAGTATTGGCTGTAAATAATATCTCCAGCCATATTCCTCACCAAGAAATGCAATAAACATGAGCGGGAAATTCACAAGAACAATTACCGCACTTGAAAGCACAGCAGGATTTGTAAGCAATCCATTTATTTCTGCTATAAGGCTCATTTCAGGCTTTAAGATTATCTGTGTCAAAAATCCCGATACATACATTCTTGCAATGTAAAGTGCCACAAACAGTACAACCATAACTATGCTGAGCTTAACCTTGGTTCTGCTAAGCCCGGCATTTCTTCTCTTTTCCTTACCGCATACCCAGAAAAGAATATATGCTATTACACTTCCTGCCATAAGAACATACTGAGAATAGAGATTCCAATTGGAAATCTGTCCTCCGTTTATCTCTGACATTACGTGTGGCATGAATGTAGATGCGATAGCCACAACCATCATAAGAGCAGAGGTTGCCAAAAACACAATAAAGCCTGCCTTTGGAAGCTTCTTCTCCTTATTCCCCCAAATAAGAAGTCCGAGAATTACGCCGCATGCGGGATAAGTCATCTGCACATTTACAAATGCAGTCATGTCCTTATCTGCCTTGAAGCACATGAACATAAAGATGCTCATGATCAGGGTCAGACCATAGGCCACCGCCAAAAACAACACTAATCTCTTTTTTTCATTTTTTTCCATGTAATATACCTCCAGTAAAACTTTTTTCACGACAATTAAATAAATTACCATATATCCGTATTATTTTCAATTAAAAATCGGTTACCCGTGTACCTGTCGTTTCCTAAAAACGACCAAATACAGCAGATGACCGAATAATCATTGCGCTTTCGTTACCTATATGGAAGTCTATTTATTCGATTTATTTATTCTTCACCAAAGCCAAAACTGTGTCATAATCAAGAGCCCTGAAGGCGCTCTCAACCTTCCCAAGAAGTTCTGCATCCTCTTTAGGGATAACATAGCCCTTCATACCATCAAAAATCATCTCTATGCTGCTGTAATCCATGTATTCAGCGGCTTCCTTGATCTGATTGTAGGCTTCCTGAACAAGCCATGGTTCCGCCACAACCCTGTGTTTTTCAGGGCTCTTGTCCTCGCACACTTCCCCTACAATATCCTTAAGCTTCCTGCTCTTTTCTATAAACTTATCATGATGTTCCCTGATATAATCATAGTCTTCCGCCATACCGGCACCCTCAAGGCGCTGCGCCTCATCAGATATCCCGACAGCCCCGATTATTCCAAGGGAACTCTTTAACGCATGGACCTTAATGGTATAGTTGACAAAATCACTGTCACTATAGTAACGGTCAAGTTCATCCAACTTAGAATCTGCCGTCTCATAGAATATTTGTAATATAGGCAGATAATCCTCCGTCGAGCCGCTGTTTTTAAGGCCGATATTGACATCTATTAGCTCCTGCCCGACTAAAGGAGCCAGTTCTTTATCTATCTTGGTTTCATCTTTTACTTTGGGTGCTTTATCTGCTGTATCTGCACTTGTCATTTCGATAAGGTCGGCAGGAAGATACTTGATCAACATGTTTTCAAGTCGATCGGGATCAATGGGCTTAGTCAGATATCCATCAAAACCGGCTGCAATATATTCTTCTCTTGCACCCAGAACCGCATTGGCAGTAAGGCATATAACAGGCGTTGAAATATTTGGATTATCCTTCTCCTGTTTCATCTCGTGAAGTGTGGTAATTCCATCCTTCTCAGGCATCATGTGATCGAGGAAAATAATATCGTATTTTTTCTCTCTCATAAGCTCAAGGCCCTGATCTCCGCTGTCAGCAGTATCTGCCACTATTAGGGTCTGCTTGATAAGACTCTTAAACACAGCCAGATTCATGGAATTATCATCAACAACAAGTACCTTAGCTGACGGAGCAGTGAATTTCTCCTTATAGCCTGCACCCTCGCTGAGCGCAGACTTATATGATGCACTGTAATCACCAAGAACCTCGTTACCAACAACCTTCTGCTTCAGAGCAAAATGGAAATTAGAACCCTCGCCGTATTTACTTTCAACCTCCAGCGCTGAGCCCATCATTTTGAGAAGATTCTGTGTGATGTTCATACCAAGGCCTGTTCCCTCGATATTGCGGTTTCGCATCTCCTCGATTCGCTCAAACTCTGAAAACAGCTTTTCCATGTCTTCCGATTTGATGCCAATACCTGTATCCTTTACAGACACCTTCAAATAGATGCTGTCAGGCTCTTCTTCAATCTTTTCATAACCAATATGAAAATTGATGCTGCCAATTTCAGTGTATTTGACGGCATTGGTCAAAATATTGGTGATGACCTGTTCAAGACGCACAGCATCTCCGTTAAGGTTTTTGGGAATATCCGGATCAAAATCAAGATTAAGCGCAAGCCCTTTATCATCCACACGGGTGCGGATCATATTTACAAGATCATTTATTACTGATGAAAGGTCATAATCAACCGGAATTATCTCCAGTTTACCTGCTTCTATTTTGGAAAAATCAAGAATATCATTTATAATGCCAAGCAGCGTAGAACCCGCTGTCTTAACGTTTTCTGAATATGCGCGAATCTCCGGATCTGAGGACTCGCGAAGAACCATTTCATTCATGCCAAGAACGGCATTTATAGGCGTACGAATCTCATGGGACATATTGGCAAGGAAGCTGCTTTTTGCTCGGTTTGCAGCCTCAGCTTTCTCAATCTGTTCCGTAAGTGATACTGCCATGGACTGCAATGCATGGGACAATACGCCCAGTTCATCCTGCCTGTCAATTTCAAGCTTCTTGCTAAAATCACCACGCGAATATTGTGTGGCAATCCTGGTAAGCCGGGCCATAGGTTTGGTGATGGTTCTAACCTGTAAATAACACAGAGTTCCAACAAGTGCGATGTTAACAGAAAGAATCAGCAGAAAGACCAGCATTGTACTTCTGATCTGGTCACTAAGCTGACCTTCATACCATTCCTTACTGAAATCCACGGCAACTATTCCGACTATTTCGCCGTCCGAATCATAAACGGGGCTATAAGCACTGTAAAAGGTTCCCCAGGCATCGGTATAAGGCTTCTCATCAACAGCGCTGATCCCTTTGCTGGCCTTAACGAGCGCATCTGTTTTTACTACGGATCCTCCAAATTCTCCGGGTTCCTCAAGAGATGGATCCACAGTGAAGGTAAAGCTGCCATCCTCTTCCTCATGAATACCATACACAGATTCTGACTCAATATTGTCACGGAAAATAGCAAGGGCGTTATATACTCTCTGGTATCCGGGATTACCTACACTGTCCTTCGAAAGTCTTTTTAATGTATCGCCATCAACTGACCCGGATGCACAATTTGCTATATCCAGCATTCTTTGTCTCGTGGCACGGATTATACCATTATTGGCCTGAATCATGGTTACAACACAAAAAGAACCGGTCGACAGAAATATCGCCAGCAAGACTATCATCCATATTCTTGTTGCAAGGCTTTTGCTGTTATTAACCATCAATGCCACCCGTCGGCTGCATCCTATTTTTCGCCTACTCAAGATGGATACAATGCTTATATTAAATTATAATACCTAGCAAAGGCCTAAAGTCCTCATTTATGAAAATATTAACTTTATTTAATCCCATGTTTATAAGTAGAAAAAATCAAAATGCCGTCGCATAGCCGATTTCTGTATAGATCATGCCATGACTTCCCCTCTCGGATTTCATAAGGGAAATACCCCTGACACGCATAGTCTCAGCCTCATCAAATTCAGGTAGCGGCGCACCTTTGACGCGGTGAGCCTTTCTTACAAGAGTGACGTGAGGAAGGAACTTTTTCCTGTCAAAAGGAATCTCCTTTTCTGTAAGAGCAGCCCTAAGCCTTTTCACATAGGCCCTAAGATCCTCATTTTCCTCAATGTCCGCAAAGATCATGTCCTTAAAAGGTCCGTATCCCTTAAGGGCAATGGAAAAAGACCTCATAGGCATACTTTTCATAACTTCAAGTACGCCCTCAGGATCATCCCACTCACCGATAAAGGCCAGTGTCATATGGAGGTTCTCAGGAGCAGTGTAATTCCCTTCAACTCCGCATCGCATAAGATCGTCCTGAATATCAATAAGCGCATCCCTGAAATCTTCTTCAAAGTTAATTGCAATGAACAGTCTCATATTCCGCCCTCCGTTTGCATTTATTTAGCCGATAGTAAGTCAGATATCACAATACTAATAGTATCAATCCTTATTAAGTTTGCTTTCCATTGTTGCAAAGCTTCAGTTCAAGTTGCTAACTCTTTCGTCCGATACTATATGCTCTACTCCGGTATGCTTTGTTTGTAAATAATCCTTCATAAAACAGGGAAATGCTTTGTAATTATCAAGCTCTGATATGGGAAGCCAGTGCATGGTCTCTTTCACTCCCTGAGTGTAGCTGTCGCTTTTAAGCTCCTTTGTTCCTCTTGGCTTCATCATGAAATAGAATGCAATCTCATGACAATCCATCCCCTTCAAGGCTCCCTGATTTTCATTAAAAAAGTTTTCATGTATCACAGCAAGATGATCAATCTCATATTTTATTCCGGTCTCTTCATAGACTTCCCTCATGACAGCATCTTCTGCCGTCTCACCCATGTGTACAGCTCCGCCTATAGAGTAAAAATAATTATCTTTTTCATTCCCTGCAAACAAAACACATCCATCTTCTACAATTATCGCCGCCGCGCGATACCTAAACCACTTATTATCCTTTGTAAATCCGCAATTATATTCCATACTTCTCCTCTTTTCCGATCACTATTGCCTTTGAATTATGGCCATGTCCGATTTCTCTTGTACCTGCCACAGGAAGGTCCTTTGAAATATGCATCTTAAGAAGATCATATACAGACATGGTAAAATCTGCCTTTTCATAATCAGTAAAGGTACCAAGCAAAACTCCTGCCACCTGATCAAAGACACCCATATTATCTAGCTGCGTAAATAACGTTGCTATCTGCCCTGAGCCGCCGCCCAGGGATTCAAGAAACAATATCTTCCCTTTCATATCAGGAAAATATTTTGTTCCTGCAAGCTTTGTAAAGCAGCGGATATTTCCGCCAACGACTACGCCCTTCATGGCTTTTCCCTGCAGGAAGCTGTATTCGATATCAAAAAGGTCTTCATTCTCTCCGGAATGATAATCCCAAAAGCGCTGCCTTTGCATATCAGCATAAGACCATATCATATTTTTCACCTGATAAAGAACTGATTCATTTCCGGTCATTGTATATATAGCATTGATCACAGTTGTAAGATCGCTATATCCCCAAAAGGTTTTCCCGGATTTTGCGATCACATCATAGTCCAGGTATTTAAGCACTCCATTAGCCAGATCGCCGCCGGAAATATCGTATATATCAGATATTTCATCATCCTCATAAAAACCCATGAGATCAGCTGCTCTTTCCATATCGGTACCGCTAAAATCATCCACAGTCCTTATGATATGCTGCGCAGGCACCGCCTCTACTCCATTTTCCTTAAAAACTCCCACAAGCTCTGCTATCTGATCTTCCCACTCAGGAAGATGTCCGCTAGAACAGGCTGATAAACCTACTTTCATACTTTGCTCCTATATCATGATGATAATTCATAAATCCAAATCTAATTTATAGTAAGGATGACTCATAATCATAATGATCTTGCTAAATGCCCAAGATCTCACTGAAACCGGTCTGATCAAATATGATTTATTCCGTTCCGCAATTTCTATGGCACGTGGCGTATATCCACAGGGCAGGTCAACGAATACAGGGAATCCTGAATTTTTTGCCAGGCTGCCCATCATGTGGTATCGCGTCTCCAGAATGATTCTAAAGGTCATCTCTTCCTCAGCGCCCATGATTCTTCCCAACCTTTCTGCGGATACTTTTACCCCTCTGCAAACCCCAATTGCCGGTCTCATTTATAATAAAATTATAACAGAAAATTCTTCTGGTTAAGAAAAGACCAGATATGACCTGGTCTTTTTGTTCTTGAACTTCAATTAGATTATCAACCGTAAATTTTCTTCATTCCTGCGTTAAAAGCTTTAACTGTTTTACCTGCTCGTTTTGCAGCTTCCTTCACATCAAGAACTCCATCATGAATCAGATAATAGCTCAATTCTGCCTTTCTCAATGCCCTGTTCCATCCCTTTTTCTATGCCTTTTTCCTCTATCTCATCAAGAACCGTACACATATTAACACGCTACTGTTCTTTTGAAGACCCGCGCCACTATTTTGAGTAATATGGTTATTTTCTCTGCGCAGACCTTATGGTGAGAATCTCTCTAAAGTCGCTCAAACGGGCTTTACGCCTCTATTTTAGGGGAATTTGCGATTTTCTCTGCTCAAAATCCGGTTTTATGGCATTTCAGAAAAATGCCGCGCCTCTATTTTCAATGAAATCTTTATTTTCTCTGCGCGAGAGTTCAGCTTCGAACTATCAAAAGCTATTCAAGAGCGATACCGCGCCTCTATTTTGGCGATAATTGTGTTTTCCTCTGCGCAAAAAGGATTTGGCATACTTTTCAATATTTGTCCGCACCTCTATTTTGATCAAAATCAACATTTTCTCTGCGCGAAAAGAATTAGAAATAGGAATAGATAGTTTGTATTATTTCCGAAAATAAGATGATTACATAAGAGATTGGCAGCTTCGAATTAGCAGAATAGAAACATTTTTGAAAAAAGCGAGTAAAACATTTCAAGTGCGGAAGATGTGGCGCTGCGTGCCAGTGGCACGCGTTTAGCGCCGACCGAGGCGTGTCCCCACACGCCGAGACCTTGAACCCTGCTTGCGAAGCAAGTTGGTCCAAGTATACCCTTCCACAAGTGCGGAAGATGGGGTGAGCCGGAGAAAGAAAAAGGTCCAGTGGACCTTTTTCCCGGCGAACTGTTGCTGCACATCCGGGGGATGTGCGTTCAGCAACGACCGAAACGGAGTGTAGACGACGCAGGCGCCCCGCGCCGAGGAGATTGAACCCAGCTTGCGCAGCAAGCTGGGTTCAAGGCCCCTTCCGCACGAACGAAAAAGACCAGGTCATTCGACCTGGTCTTTTCATTCGTGCGGAAGAAGGGACTTGAACCCTCACGATGTAGCCATCACAAGATCCTTAGTCTTGCTCGTCTGCCAATTCCGACACTTCCGCATCTATCAAGTTTTCGCTGCCGCTGTATCAGCGACAGCTTCTATATAATATCAAATTCACAGAAATAGTCAACCCCTTTTTTAAAAAATCGTTAATTTATTTATTTCTGCACGGTATTTGATAATATCTCAACTTGCTATTTCCTTTTCATGGAGCTCCTGAATGTCCTCCATTGCTGAAAGCATGGGCTTTACATCCTTACCCTTGATCTTTCTGTCCACATAGTTCTGAGTTATTTTCATAACTGTTCCGCTAAGTGCAATTACACCGATAAGGTTGGGAATCGCCATCATTCCGTTAAATGTATCTGACAGATCCCATGCAAGTGACAGATCCATGGTAGCACCTACAAAGATAAATACCACAAATACAACCTGATAGAACTTGATTGCCTTTGTACCAAAGAGATACTCAAAGCCCTTACTTCCATACTGGCTCCAGCCAAGTACTGTTGAGAAAGCAAAGAACAGAATAGCTATAGCAATGAATGCAGAACCTGCTTTTCCGAAGATAGTTGAAAATGCTTCTGCAACAAGAGCTGTAGAAACCTGATCGGAAAGAACTGTTCCTGTCTCAAGATCAACAAGTCCGCTTGAAAGAACTGCAAATGCAGTAAGTGTACAAACGATGATTGTGTCAGCGAATACCTCGAATATACCCCACATACCCTGAATTACAGGCTCGCGGACGTTTGAACTTGAATGAACCATAACTGAAGAACCAAGACCAGCCTCATTTGAGAATACGCCTCTCTTCATACCCCACTGCAGAGCATATGCGATTCCACTACCTACGATACCGCCGCCAACAGCTTTAAGTCCAAATGCGCCTTTAATTATAGAAGTGAAAACTGCACCAACCTGATTTATATTTGCAAAGAAAACAATAAGTGCTCCTACAAGATATATAACAGCCATGAAGGGAACAAGTCTCTCGGTAACGGCAGCGATTCTCTTAAGACCGCCAACGATTACAAGACCTGCAATGACCATAAGGAATATTCCTGATGCTACAAAAGGAACGCCAAAAGCTGAGTTCATGTTTACAGCGATTGAGTTAATCTGGCTCATGTTTCCGATACCGAATGAAGCAAGAACGCAGAATACGCTGAAAAGAACAGCAAGGATTGCACCGATCTGTTTGCAGCCCTTCTTTGCTCCAAGACCGTCTTTAAGGTAGTACATGGCACCGCCGCACCACTCATTTCTCTCGTTTCTTCTGCGGTAATAGATACCAAGAACGTTTTCTGAAAAGTTGGTCATCATTCCGAAAAATGCAACGATCCACATCCAGAAGATAGCTCCCGGGCCACCTGCCACGATAGCAGCTGCCACACCTGCGATATTACCTGTTCCGATAGTAGCTGCAAGAGCAGTACAAAGGCTCTGGAACTGACTTATCTGAGTATCCTCTTTTCCGGTATGAGCTGTGACATGCTTATCCTTGAAAATACCGCCGATGGTGTTTTTAACCCAATGACTAAAATGAGTTACCTGAAAAAGTTTGGTAAGCGCTGTCATCAGGATGCCCGTTCCTACAAGGAGAATGAGCATCGGCAATCCCCACACAAAACCATTCACTGCATTGTTGACATTTTCTACTGTTTGAACCATAGAATTCTCCCCTTCCTGACACACAAAAACAAATTTTTAGAAATTATACATGAATTTCCCCTGTGGCACAATAAAAAATATTCAAAAAAAGTATTTTTATTCATTTTTTATGCATCCGTAGGCACAAATAAAAAAACTGCCCGCAATAATAGTACTCATGCACCCTTGCAGACAGTTTAATATTTACATTATTTAGTTTTCAAAATGAATAAATTACCACTCAGCCTTCATAGGGAGTAACTGCAGGTCTCTTGTGCCAAAATACATGCTGTTTCTGATCATCCCTATTCTGTACAGGCTGATTACATAATACAACGATTTTGTCACATTGACAAATCCAAATACTTCAACGAGTTCCTCCACCGTGGGCGGGTAGCCTTTTCTCCTTGTGTAATTCCCAACAAATTCTGCAATGTAAGTATCGCTCGTTTTCATATGACGTCCTCTCCTTTGCAAGTCATGAAACCATCTTACATTTGAAATGTTTAGAAACTGTGAGCCAATTATAAAAATTTTATAAACTTATTGCCTCTTCTATTTTTTCTTAAGATTATCAGTATCAATCAGAATAGTTACGGGACCGTCATTTATGGACTCGACCTTCATGTCTGCCCCGAATTCTCCTGTCTGAACTTCGAAGCCTTTTTTCCTGCATTCTGAAACCACAAGTTCATATAAGGGCTCTGAGATTGGAGGTTTTGCTGCTTCGGTAAAACCGGGCCTTCTTGAAGAAACATCCGCATAGAGGGTGAACTGGCTTACTATAAGAAGCTTTGCTCCTGCATCTGCAGGACCGATATTCATCTTGCCGTTTTCATCCTCAAAAACACGAAGGCCGCATATTCTGTCGGCCACCTTTATGGCTTCTGCCTCTGTATCATCATTGTGTACGCCAAGAAGCACGAGAAATCCGTTCCCTATCTCGGATACTTTTTTGCCATCAATTGTGACAGATGCTGATAAAACTCTTGTTACTACTGCTCTCATTTTGCACCTTCCGTAAGCTCAGTCAAAAAGCTCTTTATAGCATCTGTGACTTTTTCCAAACTGTTGTCATAACAATGTGTATCGCCTGGAATAAGAACCAGCTTGCAGTTTTTGTAAAGCTTTGCAGCATCGATTGAGTACTGTACAGGAACTGCCTCGTCCTCATCGCCGTGGACGATAAGTACGGGACCATCGTATTTTTCTATAGCTTCTTCCACATGAAGTGTCTGAGCTGCACGAACATAGTTACCGCTAAGGCTTCTGCCATCCCATGAAAAGAGTTCGTCCGGGATATGATCAGGATCAAAGGGCTGTCCAAGAAGATTACCTTTTCTTGCGCCATCAAGAATTACAAGGGCAGGGGAAAGAGGAAGAAGCGCCTTAATCTTATCTCTTTCCATACCGGCAAGAAGCATTGCTGTAAGTCCGCCCTGAGAGTGTCCTGCCACATAAATATCGGTGACAAAATCAAGAGTCTTTGCATAGTCCATAACCGCCATAGCATTTGTAAGCCACTTGTAAAGTGTGTGATCCTTGAATTCGCCGTCACTGTTTCCATGGCCATACATTTCAACTCGAAGTGTTGCAAAGCCCACTTCATTCATAGCTTCCTGGGCTGCTATTATATGTCTCTCCTCCATGTGGCCTGTAAAGCCATGAATTATAATGCAAAGCGGGCATTTCTCAGCGCCGTTTTTAGGCATATCAATCTTCGCATTAAGTCTGATTCCATCGTCTGTAATATACATTTTCCGTCTCCTCCATTCTGTAAAATACCTTCAGTAAAAAATTTTATCATCTATGCTTATAAGTTTATAGTCTAAAGTCTTGCACACTCGTATGCTTCAAGGGGCTGCCCCATAAGCTCCATTATCTTAAGCTCATCTTCAGCATCCCTCACTGCATTGTGAGTCTCGCAGTAATTGGTGCCGTGACCAAGCATTCTCAGGATCTCTTCTACGCCATAGCCCCGCTTAAGTCTGCCGGTTTTACAGCACTCGGCGGTGGCAGGAATGCTTTTATTATACTGTTTGTATGCAGCAAGCCTCATGATATCAAACCAGTCAAAATCAGATAGTTCAGGCATATGTCCATAGTCGAATCTGGCGTTGTAGGCAAAAATCGAAGCGGCACCTTTCTCTTTTAAATATTTGGCAATGTCCTTCATTACCTTTTTCCTATCGCCCTTGAGCTGGGTGGCATCCTTGGCAATATAGAGGACGCTGTCGAACATTCCTCCAACAAAAATTTCAGGCTCAAGTATGTAATATCTAAGTTCAAGGCACTTGAAGGTCTTTGCATCGGCAAGAGCAATTCCGATAGACATTACTTCATCATGCCAGTTGGTTTCTGTATCTATGACTGCGATAACTGAAGATGATGGTTTAGTGTCTGCCATCGTCTTAGTTGAAGTATCAGCTGAAGTTTTTGGTTTGGTTTTCGCTTCATTTATTTCAGACTTTTTTGCGATTTCCTTTTTTACTTCTTTTTTCTCTATAGGTTTTGCAGGCTTTGATGATGTATTCTTAATCATCTCCAGAAAATCCAGGGATTTGTTATAACTCATAAAACTCCTCAAAAAAATTTATTATGTGCATTCCATTTTAACATGTACCCGGCACAATAGCATTTTTGCGCCAAATGGTATATTATATAACAATATTAAGTATATCCTTTCCGGGATAAAAAGTGGGGAGAATTTTAACATGATGGAAAAAAGAATTCGCGACAGATTAAAGAGGGTTGAAAAGCTCGAGACAGAACTTTTATCCGATGAAGAGATTCTTGCAGAGAAAAAAGAGATTCAGGTGCTGATCGATGCGATTCACCAGGAGCTCCTTAGAAGGATCATAGTGATGGCAGCGATCATTGTAGGGCTTACGATATGTGTGGTTGGTATTTTGGCAAATCCCACACCGCTTAATCTGATAACGGTTCTTATCAGTATATTGCTCCTTATTATTTCAATTATTCAGTACTATCAGAAGTTCCATATTTTAGGAGATCTATTCAAGGCAGCGGACAAACTGAACGTGGATTGAGCCGAAAAAAATTGCGGCTGATATAAGAAAATATCGTTGACAAAACGGGGCATAGTAGATAGAATATCTATTGTTGCTTGCAGGAATGGCGGAATTGGCAGACGCGCACGGTTCAGGTCCGTGTGATAGCAATATCATGAGGGTTCAAGTCCCTTTTCCTGCATCAGTTTTAAACTAGTGCAACTGAACTAAATATGTAAAATGCGGAAGTGTCGGAATTGGCAGACGAGCAAGACTAAGGATCTTGTGATGGCTACATCGTGTGGGTTCAAGTCCCATCTTCCGCACTAAAAACGGATAGCAATCGCTATCCGTTTTTTGTGTGGAAGAGGAACTTGGACCCGCTTGCTTCGCAAGCCGGGTTCAATCTCCTCGGCGCAAAGCGCCTGCGTCGGTCGGTTCGGTGGGAAAACGGTCCCCCGGACCGTTTTCTATTTCCACCTCACCCCATCTTCCGCACTTGAAATGTTTTACGTTCCAATCTAAATGGTCTTTTTCGTTCGGGCGGAGAGGAACTTGAAACCCTTGCTTCGCAAGCCGGGTTCAATCTCCTCGGCGCAAAGCGCCTACGTCGTCCACACTCCGTTTAGCAACGACCGAATAAACGATTCAAAATCAAATAATCTTTCGTCCGTGATGCCTTTTTGTACATCTACTACAAGCAGTTTCATTTTCATCCTCCGTCGACAGTTATTTATATTAAAAGTTATTTTTTATAGCAAAGGCTGTATCTTGTCACACCATTATCAGCTATTACAGTATTATACAGTTCACAGCCAAAATGCTTATACATCTCTGCGTACTCTTTCATATCCGTATCAAATAGAAGCGGTATCCCCATTGTATCCGACATGTTCTTGGCATATGTCACCAATTCTGAGGCGATTCCCTGTCCCTGGTGTCCTTTATCAACACAGACCATAAGAGCATCCAAATGCCGATACTTTGCATACTTTGCGTTTGAAGAACCGATCTGTTTTGCAAACCTAATCAGGCTCTTAAGTTTCGAGAACCGGATATTTGTCAGCATTCTGAAAAGCATCCTGACTTGTGGAAGCTTATGTGCATTTTCTGAATCTTCCAGCCCGATGAATCCGGTAAAATCTTCATTGGAATACAATTCCCCGGCTTGATATACATAGTCCACATATAGCGCCATATACTTCATGACATCTTCACGGCGCTCATCTATGGATCCCCAATTATGAAAAAGCTCATTGGTAACAAAAGCTTCGCCAACAAGAATCCGAATCTTTTCAAGCTGCTTTTCCGATATATGTTCTACTCTGCTTATCATTTCTTCGTGATCACCGCTGTTGCACAAGGCATTCTTCCGTCAACCACGTGGTATTCCACGTTATTGTATCCCATTCCTTCAAAGAATGACTTGTATGATTCAAGATCAAACTGCTTTTTGAAATCAGCTCCCAGAAATTCTACGAATTTCACAGCTAATCCGGCCGACTTCTTTGACATGTTGATATAAGTAGGTATGATTATCTGTCCACCGGGTTTTACTACTCTTTCAAGCTCTGCAAGTGCCTTGGCCGGATCTTGTAATAAATGGATCACATTGCCAGCAACTACCTTGTCAAACCGATCATTCCTGCACTTGATCCTTGTGATATCTGCTCTCTTAAAACGCACATTACTGAACTTTCTGCATTTTCTTGCTGCCTGTTTAAGCATTCCGGGTGCAAAATCCGTTGCTATAAGTCTCCTGCACTTTTCGGCAATGCAGACAGTTATAGCCCCCGTACCGCAAGCACATTCAAGAACCTCATCTGTCGTATCAATAAACTCGGCGACCTTTTTGCCGGTATCGGCATACACCTTATGGTTATAAACATTTTCAAACAGGTCATATAATGGCGAAATCTTATCCCAAAACATGTGAATTCTCCTATTTCAAGCCTACCGCTTTGATTGCGCCTAGGCTATGAATCCTTACGACACGGTTACTGTCAGTTTCAGATATCTTCTGCAACTGTTCAACATATGGTCTTACAAGTTCCGATTCGTTCAATCTCATATCTCCTTAACCTTGCACATGCAACAGATACAAATCATCCGCATATATGCGTTCTCCCTGCACGTACGGCTCCAGGTTTTCCTGATGCCACCGTTGCAATCTGGGTGCAAACCACTCTTGCTTACTCCACTGCTCATAATGAATTCCAAGACAATCTAACAACGTAAGTACAAAGCAAGCGTCTAACACGTCGTAGCGAATCGTTCCACCGGCATCACGATACCCTTCTGCCATTTGTTGTCTACGCACCAATCCGCCAATATTCCCAAACAGAACTGCAAGATCATACATAGGATGTCCCATTCCGAAAAACGAAAAATCAATAGGCACTAGCCCATCCGGCGTTTGCAAAATGTTCGACGCAGATAAATCCCCATGAATCATTTGAAATTCATCCCGTGCTTTTTCCAATACTGCCCCGGCATGGTCACAGCACTTTTGCATGATTGCTGAAAGCTCAGCACTTAACCCTTGGTTTTCCAATGCCTGAATTCTTTTTTTCGTACATTCACAATGTTGCTTACCGTACGATTTTACCGGTGATACTCGGAATCCCTTTGCCTTCTGATGCAAACATGCAAGCATCTCACCTATCTGATAACAAATCTCCGCATTCAATTCAAGCTTGTCTAACGATTCGCCCTCGAGCCATTTCGAAACCGTAACATACGTACCATTCTGTAACTTCGTAATGCATTCACCATGACAATTTTCAACTGCTTCACGTATCTGCATGCCCTGTTTCTTTAAGTGCGCTTGGAACGCAAGCTCTGCCTTATATATCTCGATACGCTCAACACCTTCAAAAAAAAAATCTGTAGAAAACCCTTCTACCGGCTCATGGATTTGCAGCAAATACTCGTTTCCCACACGATAGGTAAGATTCTCATTGTGTCTCAGTAATTCTATTTCCGGCACAGTTATATTGTAATGAGCTAACGCTTCTTGTATGTAGTTGCGCTCCATATTTTGATCCTCCTGCGCTGAAACCAATTCAAGTTTATCTAACTGTTAGACATATTGGAATTTACTCACAATACATACAGATAGTTCCTTGTGACAGTTTAAAGCCATTATTTTCATAGAATTTGAAAGCCGGTGCATATTCACTGGTGTAAAGGACAACTCCAGCACATCCTGTTTCCTTACTATAATCTAATAGCGTCTTCAGTAATTGCCTGCCAATACCTTGGCCTTGTCTTTCAGGTAAAACTGCCATTTCGTTAATATATATTTCTTTTTTACTTCCTGATATCTTACATAATGCAAATATACATCCAATTACCACGTCATCTTCTTCATACACATATCCTACAAATTTTTTCTGCTCGTAATAATCCAATAAATATTCTTTTGCATTATCAGGGTTCCAATCAATCCCCCAATATTCTATAGGAAACGCTTTAGCATATATCACTCCACACTGTTGCAAATCTTCCTCTTTCATTTTTCTTATCATAAAAATCACCTCGTGTGCCTCAGTCTATTACATGACAGATCATCTGAAGGTCATATGGTTCCTTTTCAGCAAGTTCTTTTATAGGAATAATTCGATTTTTATCAAATAATAATTCCCCTTTCATCACTCACATTTCTTAATATAATAAATGAATTCATTATCCCGACTCACTTCCACATATCCCAACTTGGTATAAAAGGCGTTTGTTCTGACATTCCAAATGGGCGTATCTAATACAAATTCCTTTACATGTGAAAACATTGTCTCAATTTCCTGCATCATGTAGACTCCATAGCCTTTGCGATAATGCTCCGGGCTTACAAAGATCCTTCCGATGTTCAACTTGTCTTTTTCCAAAAATAGAATCGCACCGCCAACAATTAGTCCATTGTCCGTGAGCTTATACAAATGATTTGTTCTGGCCATCTTTGTGTGATAAGAAACAGACATATATCCAGGTGGCCCACCAGCTGAAGGTGCTCCAACCTGAACATCGCTATCAAAGGCTCTTTTAGATATTCCATTAAGTGTCAAAGCATCAGAAGTGCTTGCTTTTACAAATTGTAAGCTCAAATCTTTACCCCCCTTATTTCTATACCCATCCATGCCGGATATCATCACGTTCAGTGATATCTCAAAGCTCTCATCTGAGTATTTGTTATACCAGAGCATCGCTTCAAATACGCCAGATTTGTATTAGTGTTCAAAGATAAGTTTCTATAGTTTTCATTTTTTCAGCGAAACCAGCTCTTTCATAGAACTCCATACCTCGCATATTTTGTGGGAAAACTTGAGTCCTCATGAAATCTGCGCCTTTATCTTTTCCATAATTCCTACATGCATCAATAAGTTTTGATCCTATCCCCTTACTGCGCATTTCTTCTGCGACATCAATATCTTGCAAATAAAGAACCCTTTCATCTTTCAAGCAAGGAACCTTTTTTTGTTCAAGAATCATAACGTGGGCAAATCCAATAATATTTCTGTCTTCTTCCGCAACAATAATGTCCTGATGATCACTGTCGAAAATAGTATTAAAGAATTCTTCATCACGATTTCCAATAACAAAATGCTCTGGTTGAAAATTGACAGCATCTTTTTCCAATTCAAAATATAATGGCTGTAATCCCTTAATATCTTTTTCATTTGCCAATCGAAGAATCATTTTTTCTCTCCTATTAATTGTCAGAATTATTAACAATCTCTCTTATTACAAAAGCGTTCCTAAAATATGTATTACGCTCCTTTTTACACAACCTATATAAGAAAAGCTCTTAAGGCAAATTTATATACCTATTTCTCACATAAAGGATCTACAAACACTATGCCACGAATCATATTGGGATACAATCTGGCAAATTGCTGCGCATACAGACCACCCTGTGAATGTGCCACCACTCACCGGCAACTGCGCCAAGCCCCATTTCAATAACCAGATCAATATCTCCCTCGCCAAATATGCAATAGGATATATTCTGACCCTCTATCATTTTGCTATCCAGAGATAAAGGCTTTTTCATTTAGAATCTCCTTTATTGTTATTTTCCCAGCAATCTACTCATCCCAGGATTTTCTTATACCACACGCTCCTTTTCGCTTAACTCTTTGGAACATCCTAGAACAAAAATATCACAAAACAAAAAACAGGTCTTATCTTACACTGATAAAGACCTGTCTTTCACTTAATTATCTTCCCTCTCCAATCAATGCAGATTCAGTACGAACTTCACAAACTCAGGACTATCATGGTTTACGATCTCGCTGTGTCCCAGATCCTTTGCAGCCACCTTAGCCATCTCTTCATCAGTGAGTTCAAAATCCCAGATATCGATGTTCTGTTCCATTCTCTCCACATGCACTGACTTTGGGATGATGGAAACACCTCGCTGGGCATTCCACTTCAAAGCAACCTGTGCTGCACTCTTATCATACTTCTTTCCAATCTCTGTAAGAACAGGATCTGTAAAAATCCCATGTTTTCCTTCTGCAAGAGGTCCCCAGGCCTGAGGAACAACGCCATAAGCCTTCATAATCTCAAGTGCTGCTTCCTGTGCAAAGTAGGGATGAAGCTCTACCTGATTTACAGCCGGAATTACTTCTACTGTCTCGCAGAGGTTTGTAAGAATAGCAGGATAGAAATTTGCTACACCTATAGCCTTTGCCAGACCTTCCTTGTATGCCTTTGTGATCCCGCGGTAAGCTGCGAAGTAATCACCCATTGGCTGATGAAGGAGAATGAGGTCTGCATAATCGAGTTCCATCTTGCCAAGCGATGTCTTTACAGCTTCATAAGCAGCTTCCTCACTCTTCATGTCGTTTACCCACACTTTGGTGGTTATGAAAAGCTCTTCCCTTGTGGTCAGACCATCAGAAATAGCACGGGCAACTGCTTTTCCAACAGCT
>NZ_KE384144.1:0-35693 GCF_000424165.1 Butyrivibrio sp. AE3006
GGCTGTTCGCCCATTAAAGCGGTACGCGAGCTGGGTTCAGAACGTCGTGAGACAGTTCGGTCCCTATCCGGCGCGGGCGTAGGATATCTGAGAGGAGCTGTCCTTAGTACGAGAGGACCGGGATGGACGGACCGCTGGTGTATCAGCTGCATCGCCAGATGCATAAGGCTGGGTAGCCAAGTCCGGAAGGGATAAACGCTGAAGGCATCTAAGCGTGAAGCCCCCCTCAAGATGAGATATCCCTCCATTATGGAGTAAGACCCCTTAGAGACTATGAGGTAGATAGGCACAAGGTGTAAGCATGGTAACATGTTCAGCTGATGTGTACTAATAGGTCGAGGGCTTGTCCAAAAAGAAAAAAAAAAAAAAGATTTGGAATAAGATGGAATAATTCAGTGTTCGGTTTTGAAGGTACGGATTTTATAATAAGCAAATCCTCCCTTGGGATTGCTTTGCATTCCTCAATAGCTCAGTCGGTAGAGCATTCGGCTGTTAACCGAAGTGTCGTAGGTTCGAGTCCTACTTGGGGAGTTTGGGGTCTTAGCTCAGCTGGGAGAGCATCTGCCTTACAAGCAGAGGGTCACAGGTTCGAGCCCTGTAGGCCCCACTTATTTTATACTGCGAAGCAGTATGAACACGGCTCCGTGGTCAAGTGGTTAAGACATCGCCCTTTCACGGCGGTAACACGAGTTCGAGCCTCGTCGGAGTCATCTTTTGGAGCTTTAGCTCAGTTGGTTAGAGCAACCGGCTCATAACCGGTCGGTCCTGGGTTCGAGTCCCCGAAGCTCCACTATAGAAAGCCGCTAATGTAAGCGGCTTTTTGCAAATAAGCCGGCGTGGCGGAACTGGCAGACGCCCGGGACTTAAAATCCCGTGGGTAGCGATACCCGTACCGGTTCGATCCCGGTCGCCGGCATGAAGAGAGAAGCAGAGATGCTTCTCTTTTTTTTGTAGTATCGGTAAGGTATAATAGTGCTAACAATTGAAGCTTTAAGTGAGGTGTAGGCTTTATGGGTGAAATTAAGGAAAAAAATGAGTTAGACTATACTTGTGGTATTTCTGATGATGAACTCACACAGAGATTTATAGAGTCAGTTCGTATAGATGAAGAGATAAGAAAGATAAAAGGACTTCCTACATCGGGATATGATGCTGATCTTAAAAAGGCATATCTGTTGTATCCAGATGGGAGGAAAGAGTATGTCTGATCAAGAGAAAATAATGCTTCCAGAAGTTATGGTTTTTGCAGGGCCGAACGGAAGTGGTAAGTCCACGATTACCAGAATGGCTAAGACTATAGGCATATACATAAATGCTGATGATATCAAGAGGTCAAGTTTATGCAGTGATATGGAAGCTGCTGTTAAAGCTGAAGAACTAAGAGAAAAAGCTCTTTCGGATAAAATAAGATCTAGATATGAAAAAGCTTTGGAAATAATTCCGCAACTTGTACAGATTTGTGACATCTTACATGTTTACGATAACTCAGACGAACCATTTAGAATATTTAAGAAGCGAAAAGATATCTATTTTCGTTGGGAAAATGATTTTTGGAATGCGGATGCAATTGAGAAGTTAACAGGAATTGACACATATTCAGAATATAAAAAGATTTGACAGAATTAAGGAAATGAGAGAGGCGTATAGTGCACGCTTCTCTTTTTTGTATAGAAAATAAAGGATTCGTTTTCATATAGATTCAGTGAAAGTTGGGCTATTATCTGTGTGGGTAAGGACTTTTTTTGTGTTACATGGTAGGCTTAATAATATAAGTGGGATGTTTTCATAAGGGTTACTGTGTAGATGTACGCACTACTGAAAGGGGTGAATCGATATGAATAAGGAATGGTCAGAAAAAAACAAGAAAATGCAATCTTTGATTGGAAGGAAAGAGAGCTTTGATGATGGTATTATCGCACTGCTTGAGCTAAGAGAAGAACTCTTTGGTCAGATAACATCTATAGTGAATACATACCCGAAAGAAGCCTTTTACCTGATGCCTTTTGCCGGAGCGAAGGGCTATCACAGCAAGACTATGGGGTATTCCATGTGGCATATATTCCGGATTGAGGATATTGTGGCACATACACTGATCCGTCAGGACAGTCAAATCCTCTTTACGGATGATTGGCTTCGCAGGATAAACAGTCCTATCCTTACCACAGGCAATGAACTGAAGGGAGAGGATATCGCGGAGTTTTCAGCAAAACTCGATGTGAGAGCTTTGTTTGATTATTGCAGGGCAGTGATGGATTCAACAAATGAGCTGCTTAAAGATCTGCAATATAAAGACCTAAAGAGGAAGTTTACTGATGATGACAGGGAAAGGGTTATCGAAACCAGAACGGTTAGTAAGGATGAAGATGCATTCTGGCTGATCGATTATTGGTGCGGAAAGGATATTAAAGGACTGATTCAGATGCCTTTTTCCAGACACTGGATCATGCACATCGAAGCAATGTACCGGATTAAGAACAAGATAAGGGTAAGTTGAGGGGAGAGCTTATGAAAATTCTGGTTGTTGGTGGGACAAGGTATTTTGGGATTCCTATGGTAAATGCTCTGCTGGCAAAAGGTCATGACGTGACCATTGCTACAAGAGGAAATGCGAAGGTGGATTTTGATGGTGAAGTAAGCTATGTGATTTTCGACCGGACGGATTCAGCGAGTGTCAAAAGAGCTTTGGACAACAAAAAGTATGATGTGATTATTGATAAGATTGCCTACAGTTCTAATGATGTAAAGGCTCTTTTGGAAAATGTTAGTTGTGAAAGATACATTCAGATGTCTACCTGCTCTGTTTACCACGAGGATCATGCAAATATAAGTGAAGATGAGTTTGTAGCAAGTGAATATCCCCTAGAGTGGATGGGAAGAATCACAGATTACGCAAAGACTAAACGCAATGCAGAAAGAGCGGTTCTGGAATATATGGATTCATCTGTCTGTACTTTTGTGCGTTATCCGGTTGTGCTTGGAGAAAATGATTATACAGGAAGGCTACGTTTTTATATTGAACATATAAATAATGAGAAGCCTATGTTTGTGGATGATCTTAATGAAGCCATGTCTTTCATACATGAGAAGGAAGCCGGTGAATTTCTTGCGTATTTAGCAGACCATCCACTTAGTGGCGCTGTTAATGGCTGTTCCAACGGGACTATAAACATTTCTGATATAATCAGCTATACAGAAGAGAAGCTGGGAAAAAAAGCAATCCTTGATGAGAATGGTGATGCTGCACCATTTAATGGATTAAAGGATACACTGAGCTTTAGCACAGAAAAAGCCAGAGAAGCCGGATATACTTTTTCAGATTTGGAAAGCTGGATATATAAATTGATAGATTTCGAAATTGTGGGATAAAGGGTTTGTTTATGCAATAATCCTTTTTGTACTTCCGATGCATATCCACAACCCGGGACAGATTAAAGGGTGATAAGGAGGGGGGATACCAATGAAAAGAGAGCTTGGAATTGCACGTTGCGGACTGGCATGCTGTCTGTGTTCTGAAAACGTGACCTGTAAAGGATGTAAACGGGATGGATTTATGGAGCTTTCCTGGTGCAAGGATGCTGAGTGGTGCGAGGTTAGAAGGTGCGGAATTGATAAGAATCTGAATGGATGCTATGAATGCGAACCTTTAAATTGTCGTAAAGGCTTATACGCAGAAAAGATTAAGGCGAGGGCGTTTGCAGAGTTTGCCCATAGGTTCGGAGTTGAGGAACTACTGGACTGTCTGGAAAGAAACGAGCAGGCAGGGATTATTTATCATAGGGAAGGAATCATGGGTGACTATGATGACTTTGATGATTTAGAAGAGTTGATAGATTATATAAGGACAGGGAAAAGATGAGAAATGAATTAGCCGGTGGAGAGCTAGGAATATGGTTTATATAGGATGTCATCTGACAGTAACAAACGGATATGAAGCCATGGGGCATCAGATGGTGGATTTTGGAGGAAATACGTTTGCATGGTTTACCAGAAACCCAAGAGGTGGGAAGTCAAAAGATATAGTGCCGTCTGATGTTAATGCTCTTATGGATATTTTAAAGGAAAAGAAATTTGGCAAACTGGTTGCTCATGCCAGTTACACCATGAATTTATGCTCAGCGAATCCGGAGACCAGAGCAAATGGTCTTGATATGTTAGTAAAAGATCTTGAAAAAATGGAGGCGCTACCCGGGCAGTACTATAACTTTCATCCCGGCTCTCATACAGGACAGGGAGCTGATGTTGGTATCAGACAGATTGCTGAGGGGCTAAATAAAGCGCTTTTTTCTGATATGAAGACCACTGTTCTGCTTGAGACAATGGCCGGTAAGGGATCTGAAGTAGGGAGAAGTTTTGAGGAACTAAAAGAAATCATCGATCTGGTGGAATGTAAAGATAAGCTTGGAGTCTGCTTTGATACATGCCACACATGGGATTCTGGCTATGACATAGTAAATGATCTTGATGGAGTGCTTAATGAGTTTGATAGGATCATCGGTCTGGACAGGCTTAAGGCAGTTCATTTCAACGATAGTAAGAATGAGCGCGGCTCACATAAGGACCGTCACGAGAAACTGGGACAGGGAATGATAGGCATGGAAGCCATGAAGCGGTTCGCGATGCATCCGGCATTTGGAGGGCTTCCGTTTATTCTAGAGACACCAAATGATGATGAAGGTTACATTGAGGAAATAGCTACAGTAAATAGCTGGTTTGAATAAGAATCCTGTAGAAAGTAATTATCTATATGAGAAATAATCTTTCCACCGAGGAGTAGATGAGAGTAGTTCATCCGGGAAGGGAATTATGGAAAATATAAGAGCATTGGTAGAACAATGCGGGTTGGGGACAATTGAAGGAGAGATTTCACCGGTGACCGGTGGATTGATGCACAAGATGTATAAAGTGCAGACAACGACCGGTACGTATGCTGTGAAATGTTTGAATCCTGAAATAATGGGTAGACCTGATGCCTTGAAGAATTATTCTGAAGCGGAGAGGTTAGAGCGCATATTAGAGGAAAATGGTATTCCTGTTGTGGCGGCACTATCTTTCGATGATTGTACTTTGAACTCCTTCGATGATAAAAAGATGTTACCTGTAAATGGAAGATATTATTATGTTTTTCCATGGCAGGAAGGAAGCATTACGGATTTTGATGCGATTACCGGGGAGCAGTGCTATAAGGCCGGCGAGATACTTGGTAGAATCCATGCTATTGATGCAAATAATATATCACCAAATGAACCGGTATTAAGTAGTGTTGATTTTGAAGCATTACTTGATAGAGCTAAGGCTAAAGATAGTGTAATTGCACCACAGCTTGAAGCAAATTTACAGCTTCTAAAAAATGCACAGGACAAGTTAAACGAAGCAAGAAAAAATCTTCCTGCCATGAGGGCAATCAGCAATGATGATATGGATCCTAAGAATATCATGTGGCATGAGGGAAATCCTCATGTAATCGATCTTGAATGTCTGGGATACAGTAATCCTATATCATCCTGCCTTGATCTGGCTTTGCAATGGTCAGGAACTGTAAACGGTAAATTCGATAAAGATAATCTGAAAGCTTTTTTCAAAGGTTATCTCGATGCTTATGACAACGGATTCAGATCCTATGATGAATTATTTGGAATAGCATATACCTGGATAGAATGGCTTGAATACAACATTAAACGAGCATTAGGTATGGTGAGTGATGATGCGGATGAGATTAGGCTGGGAGAAGTAGAGACTGAAAACACAATAAAAAGAATAAAATACCTCTCATCAATCGAGGATGATATTTGCCTGGTTTTAAAGAATCTTCCTGCACCGGATACAGGCAATCAATGAGTATGTAGGTATTTTGAAACTGTACGACACAATGGATTTGCAGCTGGCGATAAAGAAATAAATGTATAACTGAAGTAGCAAAAACGCAACCTATGATCAATGTATTTTACCTATTCCAGAGAGTACATTGATTGTGGAGGTGATGAATATGATTTTTTCTGAAAAACTGCAATTGATTCGAAAAAGTAAAGGTATGACTCAGGAGGAGCTTGCAGAAAAGCTGGATGTTTCAAGGCAGGCTGTTGCAAAATGGGAGTCCGGTCAGGTGTACCCTGATATAATTAATCTCATTCAGATCAGCAATCTGTTCAATGTTACGGTGGATTATCTGGTTCGTGATCAGGAATGCATGGTAAGTTTTGATACCAAGGAAGAGAGTGACATCAGTAAGCTGATTGATTTTAGACTTGAAGCCAACGTTAATACCTATGCTGCATATATGAATGAGACTACTCCTACAAGATATGATTCCCATGATTTTTCATATAGCAATGGGTCCTATACATATCACGATACTTATGTAGGCGGTGAGCAGTTTGCAGGTGAAGAGGCCATTTGGCTGGATGGGAAAATACAGTATGCCATGAACTATTTGGGGCGGGTTCTGGACGAGCGATTCAGCGGGGACTTTTTGAAGGAATCTCTTAGAAAAGCAGATAGAAATATGCCTTACAGAGGACCAGAATACTATCAATCAGGAGAGTATACCTATAAATGCAGCGTCACTGGGGATTTTCACTGGTTTCAGGGTTATGAGGAGATTTGCTGTAACAATTTAAGAGTATATGAGTGTTATTTTCATGGTGGTTTAATGAAGTAGAACTACGATGTTATATTATCAGCCCCAATATCACACAAATATCACACAGAAAAATCTGTTTTTGTGATAGGATGAAAAGGCAGGATATAGAGGGAAATTTCTGAAATTTATGCGGTATAAATTGTGAATTACACTATATTTGGAGGAGAAGGTATGTTACCGACAGCAGAAGAAGCATTGCAGGAATTAAAAATCGCAGAGGAGCGTAATCCCGGACCCTGGGTTAAGCACTCAATCAATACCGGAATAGCAGCCAGAAATATTGCGGAGAAAATTCCCGGTATGGATTCAGAAAAAGCTTACATTGTGGGACTTTTGCACGATATTGGCAGAAGAGTTAAATTCGGATTTGTTGATATTCCAACCCATGTATATGAAGGTTACAAATACTGCATGGAAAAGGGCTGGGATGAAGCGGCCAGGATATGTATGACTCATTCGTATCTTCATATGAAAGACGAGTTCATAGACTATGAGCCTAAGGCAGAACACGAAAAAGCTATAAAAGAATTTATCATGAATACTGAAGCTGATGACTATGACAGACTCATACAGCTTTGTGATTCTCTTGCCACAGATTATGGCTTTGTTATTTTGGAGAAAAGATTTGTAGACGTCACAAGACGTTATGGAATCATGGAAGATTACATCAAGGGTTGGGAGATAGCCTTTGGTATTAAAGAGGATTTTGAAAAGCAGATGGGATGTTCAATCTATGACGTGCTTCCTGATATAGGAAAGACTACCCTTCTTACGCCAAAACCGTGGAAACCACCGGTTGTTAGTGAAGATAAAGCAAATGCGGAAGAATGTGCATCCTGAAATTCTAAAATAGCATGGAAGAAAAAATGGTAATACATCCTATACCACCGGTCTATGATGAAAATTCAAAGGTACTGATTTTGGGGAGCTTCCCTTCTGTGAAATCAAGGGAAGCCTGCTTTTTCTATGGCCATCCCCAGAATCGTTTTTGGAAGCTGATTGCAGCAATATTCGAAGATGATCAGCCGGAGACAATTGAAGAGAAAAGAGCCTTTTTACTTAGGCATAATATTGCAGTGTGGGACGTTATAAAATCTTGTGATATAACGGGCTCATCGGATGCGAGCATAAAGAATGTTGTTCCCAATGATCTTAGTATTATCCTGGAAACAGCAGATATTAGAAATATATATGTGAATGGCAAAACTGCTTATAAATATTACGAAAAGTACACAAAGCCACTGATAGACAGAGAAGCAGTTTGTCTTCCCTCTACAAGTCCGGCAAATGCTGCTTGGAATATGGAACGACTTAAAAATGAATGGAAAGTTTTGAGGGAATAAATATCAGTACAATTATGGAGGAAAGGTATGTTACCAACAGCGGAAGAGGCATTATAGGAATTAGAATTGACTGGGACTATAAATTCGGGTCCCTGGACTAAACAAAACCATGGAAACCGCCGGTAGCAAAAGAGGATTAAGAAAGTGCATCAAAAGAAAGAAAATAGCGCTGATTAGAAAAGACTATAAAGTATCAGAACGTGGTATTATGTCACATAGGGGAAAACTATAATTATGTTTAAAGATTACTATGAGAGACTACTTTTGCAGCTGTCCAAGGATTATAACTGTACGCCAGAGGACCTTCAGGCGAAGGAGAATATAATTACTGTTTCAAAGCTTAATGAGGGCAGAAGGAGTTACAGCCCCGGTGTACCGTTATTGGAAATGGTGACCCTTGGCGGGAATACGGTTATTATGGCGGACGAGCGCCTACATGAGTTCCTTCGGAATCTGATCAAAGACGTAGAGGGACACAGACTGTTTGAGTTTGAAAACCTAAAGAAAATCGACAATGAGATAAGGCAGTACGGATATCAGATGGCTTCGACACATCATATGTTTTTGCCTTCATGCGATGTCCAGGTTGAAGAAAGATTTCAGGTAAAATGGTTTTACGATGATGAGATTAATGAATTTTATGGAGACTCAAGGTTCCCGAATGCCATAGCATATCCGGCGCCCTGTCCTGTAAGACCTGACAAAATCACAGTCGTTGCCATGGAAGGGGATAAAATTGTAGGAATGGCGGGATGCTCTGAGGATGCACCCGGTTGGCAGCAGGTTGGAATTGATGTTATTCCGGAATATCGCTCAAGGGGAATTGGAACCTATCTGGTGATGCTGCTTAAAAACAAAGTAATTGAAAGGGGCGAAGTGCCTTTTTATGGCACAGCAGCCGCCAATACTCATTCTCAGAATATCGCCATAAATTGCGGCTTCAGGCCCACATGGGTGGAAACAGAAGCTGTGAAGATAGAAGAATGAGACTAAAGAATAAAGTAAATGGAGAAATATTAAAGTGAGCTTTTCATCAATTATCGAGAGTATTGACAGCTTTTTATGGGGATGGCCGTTGATTGTCCTGCTGTTTGGTACTCATCTTTTTATGACCTTTAAGACCGGATTTATTCAGAAGGAAATCTTTAAGGCCATAAAGCTGTCGGTTACAAAGGACCCTGATGTTGAGGGAGATGTATCCCAGTTTGGCGCCCTTACGACAGCACTTTCATCCACAATCGGAACAGGAAATATTATCGGTGTCGGAACAGCTATCGCTCTGGGAGGGCCGGGAGCGGTTCTGTGGATGTGGCTGACAGGTATTTTCGGAATTGCCACCAAGTACGCTGAGACGCTGATCGCTGTAAAATATCGTGTAAAAAGTGAAGATGGTTCAATGCTTGGCGGAGCCATGTACGCCTTAGACAGAGGGCTTAACAAAAAGTGGCTTGGAATTGTCTTTTCCATGCTGGCATCAATCTGTGCTTTTGGTATTGGATGCTCAGTTCAGGCCAATGCCGTTGTGGCTAATGTGAGACAGAACTTTGCAACAGATGAGGCTTCCGGGAAAATTATCACCTATATTACAGCCGCTGTACTTTGTATTGTGGTTGGCCTTGTTATCTTGGGCGGAATAAAGTCCATAACCAGCGTATCTGAAAAACTGGTACCGTTCATGGCCGCATTTTACGTACTTGGTTGTATCATTATTCTTGTGATGAACGCAGGTGTACTTGGAGAAACAGTTGTAACCATAGTGACTTCCGCATTTTCCACAAGGGCAGCAGGAGGCGGATTTATCGGTAGTACTATAACAGCTGCCTGCAGGTACGGATTCGCCAGAGGACTTTTTTCCAATGAGTCCGGTATGGGTTCAGCACCCCTGGTAGCTTCTGCAGCGCAGACAAGAAACCCCAAGAGACAGGCCCTTGTATCCATGACAGGAACCTTCTGGGATACAGTAGTAGTGTGTCTGATGACAGGCCTGGTGCTGGTTTCCAGTATAATAAAGCATCCATCCATAGATGCTCTTAGCGGAAACGGATCGGAACTTACCTCAATGGCATTTTCCATGATACCGGTTATCGGAGCTCCTGTACTTGTGGTAGGGCTTGTGACCTTTGCCTTTTCAACTATTCTTGGGTGGTATTATTATGGTGAGCGCTGTGCAGTTTATCTGTTTGGCGAAAAGGTTATTATTATTTACAAGATTCTTTGGATATTGGGAATCCTTGCAGGTTCTCTTGTAGAACTTAATCTTATATGGAACATCGCGGATCTCTTAAACGGACTGATGGCAATTCCCAACGTTATCGCTGTTTTGCTCCTTACAGGAACTATCGTGGAGGAGACAAAAAAATTCAGCGGAGAACATATAGAGGATAAGGATGATTCAGAAATCCCGGTTATAAAGAATTCAAAAAAGGGAGTTCTGGGCTAAGGAAAGCTGGATTCCGTAAGGAAATCAAGATAGCTTTATAGTACCTTAAATGTTTGATACAATATTGGTTAGAGGTATCAGATATGAGAATACTTAGAGGGGTAAAGACGATTTTTGGCTTGCTGAAGGACCTTTGGACCATGAGCCCAAGCGAAAAATCGGATTTTTATAAAAAGAAATGTGAATACTATCAGGGCATAGTTGAGCTTAGTCTGATCGTGGCATGTTTGACTACCATTTGCTTTATTTATTCAGATTACATGATAAATGGATCTGTCTTTCCCACGCTCATTCCCAGGTTATCCATTTTGGCATTTATCGCTGTGTTCTTTATTGTTACGAACATAAACGAAAGTACCAGGGTAATGGTTGTCATGGACTTTTTCCTTGGACATGGAATGGTCATTGCAGCGAGCTGGACAGCATATAATCTTATTGATAACAGCAATTCAATTACGGGAATCATTATAGTAAATCTTCTTTGGATTGTTATTGGATTTGTGTCAACGCCGGAAGATACCATCATAAATGGAATTGTGTTCATCATTGAAATCTTCATCACAAATATGTTTAACCATTACACTAATTATGAAGTAATTCTTTCGCTGGAGATTCCCTGCATAATTGGTATCATGGTTGTTCATTACATTATGACGGCATTTTATCTTGATCATTACAGAGTATCTCAGAAGCTTGAATTATCAATGATTACTGACCCTCTGACTTCCGTATATAACAGACATCTCTTGGAAAAAATTGTTTCCGGAAATGCTTTAAAGTTTATTTCTCCTGATGAGCGTATAGCTGTAGCCATGGTGGATATCGACGATTTTAAGAAAGTCAATGATGAGAATGGTCACTACACCGGTGATTTGACCCTTTTTTATATGGGTAAGAAACTGTCCGGAGAGACTCATAAGGATGACTATGTTATTCGATATGGTGGCGAAGAATTCGTTATAATCCTAAGAAATTGTGACATAAACGATGCATACAAGCGTATGGAACAATTCAGAATTGATGTTGAAAATGCTACAGACAGACCTGTGCCGTTTACAATTTCGGTAGGTATATCAAGCTATAGCGGTGATTATTCCGATACTCTTATGAAAGCAGATGAAGCTCTCTATAAGGCTAAGAATACAGGTAAAAATAAGGTTGTTGTAAATTAGGTATAGATAGACAGAAGGGGAGCGCAAGTAAAGCGCTTCCCTCTTTTATGCCGGTATGTCATGAAATATCTGAAGATGGTATTATGTACATATATAATTTGGCAGGCATCATGATTTGAGATGCATGAAAAGGACAAAAAATAATGGAAGAAAAAGCACACAAGAGAAGAGTTCATTACTCAGGAAAATATCCAAAGAAATTTGAGGAAAAATATAAAGAACAGAACCCTGAAAAATATGCAGACACTGTGGCCCGCGTTATAGCTAAGGGCTCTACCCCGGCGGGGATGCACATATCCATTATGGTAAAGGAGATTCTGGATTTTCTCGATATAAAGCCGGGGCAAAAAGGCCTTGACTGTACCCTTGGATATGGCGGACATACCTCTAAAATGCTGGAAAAGCTGCAGGGAAGCGGATGCATCTACGGCCTTGACGTTGATCCCATTGAATCTAAAAAGACAATTGAAAGGCTTCGGGCAGCAGGCTTTGGAGAGGATGTTTTTCAGTTCAGACTTATAAATTTTGCCAACATAGATGAAGTTTCCAAGGAAGCAGGAAAATTTGATTTCGTTCTTGCGGATCTTGGTGTATCATCAATGCAAATAGATGATCCAAAGAGAGGATTTTCTTATAAAATTGACGGACCCCTTGATCTAAGACTTGATCCTGACCATGGTGAGTCAGCTGCAGAGAGACTTCATAATATTACGAAAGAAGAGTTCATTGGAATGATGATTGAGAATTCCGATGAGCCCTATGCTAAAGAGATCGCAGACAAGGTCTTTATGCTTATGAGTAAAGGAAAGCCCATGGATACCACAACAGAGCTCAGAGAAGCTATAGAGTCCGCATTGTGGAAGGTTCCAAAGGAAGAGAAGGAGCAGGCCATAAAGAAGTCCTGCGCAAGAGTTTTTCAGGCTCTCCGAATAGATGTAAACAGCGAGTTTGAGGTTCTCTATTCGTTCCTTGAAAAGCTTCCCGGAATCCTTAATCCCAGCGGCCGCGTGGCGATCCTTACCTTCCATTCAGGCGAGGACAGGCTTGTGAAAAAATCCTTTAAGGAGCTTAAAAAGCAGGGAATTTACAGCGACGTTTCAAGTGATGTAATCCGTCCTTCCAAGGAGGAGTGCAGACTAAACCCCAGAAGTAAGTCCACCAAAATGAGATGGGCAATAAAACAGAATTAAGATTTAAGGAGATAAAAATGCAGAATAAACTCATCGATCTTCAGCACATCACAAAATCCTACGGAAGCTCAACAATACTGGACGATCTGAATCTCTATATCAGAGAGAATGAGTTTGTGACGCTCCTTGGACCCTCCGGCTGTGGTAAGACCACCACACTTAGAATAATCGGAGGGTTTGAGACACCGGATTCCGGTGCCGTTATGTTTCAGGGAAAAGATATCACATCTCTTCCTGCCAACAAGAGGGAAGTAAATACTGTATTCCAGAAGTATGCTCTTTTCCCGCATATGACCATTGCAGAAAATATTGCATTTGGTCTTAAGATCAAAAAGAAATCCCAATCGTATATAAAAGATAAGATTAAATACGCATTAAAGCTTGTAAATATGGATGGCTTCGGAGACAGAATGCCCGATTCACTATCAGGCGGACAGCAGCAGAGAATTGCAATAGCAAGGGCAATCGTTAATGAACCTAAGGTATTGCTTCTTGACGAGCCCTTAGGAGCCCTTGACCTCAAGCTTCGTCAGGACATGCAGTACGAGCTTATAAGACTTAAAAATGAGCTTGGCATCACCTTTGTGTATGTAACCCATGATCAGGAAGAAGCTCTTACTATGTCTGACACAATAGTTGTTATGAATCAGGGATACATTCAGCAGATCGGAACGCCCACCGACATCTATAACGAGCCGCAAAATACCTTTGTTGCAGACTTTATAGGAGATTCAAATATCCTCTCCGGAATCATGATTAAGGATAAGCTTGTTGAGATTCTTGGGGCAAGGTTTGACTGCGTAGATACCGGGTTTGGTGAAAATAACCCTGTGGACGTTGTTATAAGACCTGAGGATATTGATCTTACAGAGCCTGAAAAGGGAACCATCGAGGGCATTGTAACTGACGTTATCTTTAAGGGGGTCCACTATGAAATGTGCGTAATGGCAAGGGGCTTTGAGTTCGTGGTCCATTCCACAGATTGCGTTCCTGTGGATTCAAGAGTAGGAATCCATGTGGATCCCTTTGATATTCAGATAATGCACAAGGCTGAGTATGATGATGAGAAAGCGGTGGAAATAGATGAGTGATAAACGTGTAAGATTCCTGGCTTCTCCCTATATTATCTGGAGCGCAGGCTTTATAATCATTCCTTTGTGTCTTGTAATTTACTATGCTTTTACAGACGCATCCGGGGCATTTTCCTTTGATAATGTGGCGGATATTATTTCCTATGTAAACATCAAGGCACTGATGCTATCAATGGCATTTTCATTTGGGGCTACCCTTATCTGCCTTATAATCGCATATCCGCTGGCACTGATACTTTCAACGGTTGTAAGCAGTAACTCATCGATACTGTCACTTTTATTTATACTTCCCATGTGGATGAATTCCCTGCTCAGAACCTATGCATGGCAAAATATCCTTGAAAGAAAAGGCGTGATTAACGGCATCCTTTCAGCTCTTAGTCTTCCGCCTCTTTATATAATCAATAAGCCGCCGGCAATACTTCTTGGTATGGTCTATGATTTTTTGCCTTTCATGATCCTGCCTGTCTATAATTCCGTTTCAAGAATAGACAAGGATCTTATTAATGCTGCAAAGGACCTTGGCGCAGGCTACAGAGAGATCTTTTTAAGAGTTGTATGGCCCCTAAGCCTTCCCGGCGTCATCTCTGGTATCACCATGGTCTTCGTGCCAAGTCTTACCACCTTCGTAATTTCAGATATTTTGGGCGGAGGAAAAATACTACTTATCGGTAATGTAATTGAGCAGCTCTTTACGCAGGATTCCGACTGGAACGCCGGAGCCGGGCTTTCTGTGGTGCTGATGGTATTTATTGTTATCAGTATGCTCATCACATCCAAATATGACAGGGAGGATATCAGATGAAAAAGACACTTGGACATATATATCTGACTCTGGTTCTGATATTCATGTACGCGCCTATCGCAACCCTTATGATCCTGTCCTTCAACTCCAGTAAATCCCGCTCCCATTTTGGCGGCTTTACCCTGGATTGGTACATAGGGCTTCTTGAAAATGAAGAAGTAATGAAGGCCTTTCAGACTACCATAATACTTGCCTTCCTTTCAGCTTTTATCGCTACGGTTCTTGGAACGGCTGCATGTACAGGCATGCTTTTTATGAAAAAAAGAAGCAGAAGCATCATCATGGGCGTAACCAACATTCCGATGCTTAATGCGGATATCGTTACCGGCGTAAGCCTTATGCTTCTGTTCATTGCAGCAAGAGCTACAATGGGCTTTACAACTGTGCTTTTGGCACATATCACTTTCAATATTCCATACGTAATTTTGTCCGTTATGCCCCGCTACAGAGAGCTTAAGATAAGCACCTACGAGGCAGCCCTGGATCTTGGAGCAACACCTTTGTATGCATTTTTCAAGGTGGTACTTCCTGATCTTATGGGAGCAATCCTTTCAGGCTTTATTATGAGCTTTACCATGTCCCTTGATGATTTCATCATTACCCATTTCACCCAGGGACCTGGATTTGATACACTCTCAACCAAGATATATTCAGAAGTAAAAAAGGGAATCAACCCTGAAGTATATGCGCTTTCAACCATCATGTTCCTAACGATCCTTATTCTCCTGTTCCTGGTAAACTACAGGCCTTGGACAAAACGTCCAGAGGGAGAAATCCGCATAAGAACCAGAAAAGAAGTGGTTGTAAGTTCCGGAAACGGAGGCACTATATGAGAAAACGTTTATTACTAGCATGCCTCTTTTTAATGGTGACAGGGCTTTCCGGATGCGCCAAAAGCGAATCATCAGAAAATAAAAATGATAATGTGGTATATGTTTACAACTGGGGTGAATATATTGATCCCGAGATTCTCACCATGTTTAAGGAAGAGACCGGCATAGAAGTCGTCTATGATGAATATGAGACCAATGAGATAATGTATCCCAAGATTAAGGCAGGCGCTGTGAAGTACGATCTGGTCTGTCCATCGGATTACATGATAAAAAAGATGATCGACAACGATCTTCTTGAGGAAATCAACTTCGACAATGTTCCGAACTATGTAAATATCGGTGATGACTACTGGGCTCAGGCTGTCAGCTACGACCCGGAAAACCGCTATTCTGTGCCCTATGTATGGGGAACCGTGGGCATTCTTTACAACAAGACCATGGTAAAAGAGAAGGTTGATTCCTGGTCCATACTCTGGGATCCAAAATACAAGGACGAGATTTTGATGCAGGATTCTGTAAGAGATGCCTTCATGGTGGCAGAGAAATACCTTGGCTATTCCATGAACACCACTGACGAAGACGAGCTTCAGGAATCCAAAAAGCTTTTGCAGCAGCAAAAATCCTTAGTTCAGGCCTATGTCATCGACCAGGTCCGCGACAAGATGATAGGAAATGAAGCAGCCATTGGAGTAATCTATTCAGGTGAAGCGATATTTACCCAGCGCGAAAATCCCGATCTTGACTATGTGATTCCCAAGGAAGGAACAGCCCTCTGGATGGACTCCTGGGTAATTCCAAAAGGCGCAAGGCATAAGGAAAATGCGGAAAAGTTCATAAATTATCTCTGTCGTCCCGATATAGCCTGTCTGAATTTTGAGTATATCACTTACTCAACGCCCAATATTCCGGCAAGAGACCTGATAGAGGATGAAGATATCCGTCATTCACCCATAGCATTCCCTGATCTTTCCAAGTACAATCTGGAGGTTCAGGTAAGCCTTGGGGAAGAAGCCGACCGCCACTTAAGCGATCTGTGGAGAGAAGTAAAGTCCTACTAAATATAAAGATATCAACCGGGCCGGTCTATATTTTAAGTAGACAGGCCTATTATTTTACAATTCAAACAAAAATCTTGTTGAAATAAATGAAACCATTTGTTTTTGAACAGAAATGACAACAAAAATGTCGTAAATTACATTTTTCTATACAAATTGCCCATAAAACCTATTCCACCCAAAAGCTTTTGATGATAACATGAAGAAACCTTGAAGGAGAAATGACACGGGGAGTCATCCTGATAGGTGATTTGGGGAAACTCTTTTAGAAATGATAAAAGGGTCAGCAAAAACTTTTGGGAGGAATGGGGTTACTATTGGGCAAGTGTTATTCTGACATTTCAATCAATTAAGTCGTATCACGGCTTATATCCCATTTTTAAAATCACAGAGAAAATTTGAACCGTGTAGAGACGTTTATAACGGTTTATTAAAGTGCGGAAAAAATAGGGATTTTTCGCAAAAATACATTATGTTTCCTATCTGCAGGGTAAGGCAAATTAAAGGAAAGGAGGGTTATTTAGGGGTTAGGCCTTATCGCAGCGGAATATAAAGGTTAGTTAGTTATTAGAGGAGGAATTTTCATAATGAGAAAGAAATTGGTTTCCATACTAATGGCTTCTGCAATGACCATTTCGCTCATGGCTTGTGGCGGCGGATCCGCTCCGGCTACAGGAACAGATGAGAGTGCAGGAACAACTGCAGAGAGCACCGAGACAGCAGGGGATACCACAGAAGCTGCTGAAACTACACAGGAAACAACGGAAGCTACAGCTTCATCAGACACTGCAAGCGGTGAGATGACAGAAGTCGGAACACCCAGAAACGAGACACTTATTGTTGAGACACAGACACCTACTGACGTACCGGGACAGTTCAATACTTACATGCAGGGCACCACAACCGGATTTGGTATCCACCAGCTTATGTCAGCAATGATGTGGGAGATGGACACAGCAAAAGGTGAGCAGTTTGGTGAAGTAGCAGATGGAATGCCGGAGTCCAACGCGGATTTTACGGAGCACACTGTCAAGATCAGACAGGGCATCAAGTGGTCAGATGGCGAAGATCTGACCGCAGACGATGTGGCATTCACATTCAACATGATCATGAACACTCCTAACATCGGAGCAAGTGATTACTACAATTCAATATTTGAGTCAGTAGAAGCTACTGATGATTACACAGTTCTTATTAAGACAAAGGAATCATTCCCTCGTCTTGCAATGAAGATGGGTGTTACCATCTGGGGTAACGATCTTCGAATCGTTCCTGAGCACATCTACTCAAAAGTAGACGATCCTTCAACATTTAAGGATGAGAATCCTGTAGTTGCAGGTCCTTACACAGTTAAGAGCTTCGATCCTCTTGGAAAGTGGGTTCTTTATGAGCGCCGTGAGGATTGGCAGAACACAACTGTTGGTGTTGTAACAGGAAAACAGTGCCCTGAGAAATATGTATGGTTCCGTTATCTTGGCGATGACACAACAAGACAGATGGCAATGATCCAGAACGAAGTTGACATCCTCTGCGAAGTTACACCTGAGATTCTTACAGCTATGATGTCATCCAACGACAAGATTTCCGCATGGTATAACGAATTCCCTTATGCTACATCTGATGATCCCTGCTCAAAGGGACTTGCTTTCTCAGAAGGCCAGGGAGCTCCTTATGACAATCCTGATTTCAGATGGGGTATTGCACTTGCCATGAACTTCGATGAGATTTCAATGAACATCTTCGATGGTGCAGGAAGGTCATCACCGTTCGGTATCCTTTGCAACACATCTGCATTCCAGGAACTCTATGCAAAGCCCATGCTCGACTGGTTTGAAAACTTCGAACTTGATCTTGGCGATGGCACAACATTTAAGCCCTGGGATTCAGAGTACAAGAACCGTATGGCTGAAAAACTTGGTATCACAGGCGACGATGCATATCTTGAAGACATGTTTGGTGTAGGATGCCTTAAGTATAACCCTGAAGCAGCTGAGAAGCTTCTCATCAAGGCTGGCCTTGAGAAGAAGGATGACGGCTGGTACTTTGGTGGCGAACCCTTCACAATCAACCTTACATACCTTGCAGACACAGAAGCTCAGGCAGGGCGTGGCGTTCAGGCTGCTTATGACCAGCTCACAAAGTTCGGTCTTAACTGCAACATTTCCTCAGAGTCATCTGCAACATGGGATGCTAACGGTGGTACAGGTAACTATGAAATCGCCGGCTACTGGCCTACAGGTTTCATAACCAAGGACATCTATTCACAGATCAACGGCTATGACGCAGATCTTATCGTTCCTCTTGGAGAGATCGGATCAGGTCAGGGCGTTAGATGGAACAACAAGGAAGCTACAGACATAATTCATCAGCTTGCTAAGGTTTCTCCTGATTCTGATGAAGCGTATGAGCTCGCTCAGGAATTCATCAAGATTCAGTTTACAGAAATGCCTTTCCTTGCATTCCATTCAGGTGTTAAGTTCGTTCCTACAAACAGCACATACTGGGGCAACTATCCTAATGCTGATAACGCATACAATGGTCCCTGGTGGTGGTGGAGCTGCTTCAAGTACATCATGACAGAGTTCACAACAAACTAATAAGAAGCACATAAACATGCGGAGGGAGATGTGCAGGCGCATCTCCCTTCCATTCTTGAATAACAGATTCGGGAATGCGAAAATTTTGCAGAAAAAGGTTGGTGGTTTCGTGAAATTCAGAACATATTTCTTAAAACGTCTTGGGACGTGGGCGCTGACCATCTGGATAGGCGTCACCTTCATATTTTTTGTACCACGAATGTTTCCTTCAGACCCGGTAGAATCCATGATAGGACAAATCTCAGCAAGGTCAGGCTCCATGGACCCGGTTCAGATGGATGCACTTAGAAGATCCCTAAGAGTTCAGTTCGGACTTGAAGGATCGCTTATGGAACAGTATACGACATTCCTGTGGAAGGGACTTTTGCATTTTGACTTTGGCCCCTCACTTATGAGTTATCCGGAGCCCGCAGGAAAAATCATATCAACATATCTGCCATACACCGTAGGATTATCCATGATATCTACGCTTCTTGCATGGATCATAGGTAACCTCATAGGTCTTCTGGCAGGTTTTAGAAAAAATAAAAGATCATCAAAGATTCTGGAAGGCATCGCCATTTGCCTTTACCCGATTCCTTACTTCATCGTGGCACTTGTCTTGCAGATTTTCTTTGCCTATATTTTGGGATGGTTCCCGCTTACAACAACCATTAACAGCTTCCAGGGATTTGGAGTATTCATGGCTTCTCTCATTAAGTCATCAATACTTCCGGCACTTTCACTTCTCCTTGTTGGAACAGGCTGGTGGATCATTTCCATGAAATCTCTTGCGGCTACCACCTCGGAGGAGGACTACGTTCTCTATGCCAGATACCGCGGACTTTCCGAGGGAGTTATCGGAACAAAATACGTTCTTAAAAACTCAATCCTCACCCAGGTTACAGCTCTTGCAATGAGCCTTGGCGGAGTGTTTGGCGGTTCTATCATGACAGAGATTATTTTCGGATATCCCGGTGTAGGAACCCTTATTCAGAAAGCAATCTTGCAGTCGGATTACAACATGATCCTTGGTTGTATTACGATTTCAATTGTAGCTATATCAACGGCAACACTGATCGTCGATCTGGTTTATCCCTTCATCGACCCTCGTATCAGATATTCATAAAGGGAGGGGCGAAGAATGAAAAAGTTTTGGGAAAATGCAAATTTCGCCCTCAGATCAGGGCTAATCATTACGGCGATCTTTTTTGTAATAGGATTCGTTGTGTACCTCATACCACATGCGGATCCTTTTAACTTCAACACCTACCAGCCAAAGCTTGGAGCATCGGGTGAGCATCTTCTTGGAACCACATCCATGGGACAGGATGTACTCTGGCTCCTGATTGAGGCTATTCACAATTCACTGGTAATCGGACTTATCGTTGCCACCATCGGCACGGTAGTAGGAGTCTTTGTGGGACTCTTGTCCGGATTTGCAGGAGGAGCGCTTGACCGCGTTCTTATGGTAGTGACAGATACCTTCGTTGTTATCCCCTCACTTCCTATCCTGATCCTTATGACATCACTTATGAAAGGCACATCAACGGTAATTCTTATAGCCCTGGTGCTTGCCATGTTCGCCTGGGCATGGCCCAGCAGACAGATAAGATCCATGGCGCTTACCCTGAAGGAACGCGATTTCATTCAGACAGCAAAGTTTTCAGGTGAGGGAACAGTGCAGATCGTAGTCACAGAGATTTTGCCCTTTGCGCTTACATGGTCACTGTCAAACTTCATGAACGCAACACTTAACGCCATTGCCTCGGAGTCTTCTCTTGCAGTACTTGGACTTTCACCGGCTAATCTTATTTCACTTGGAAACATGATCCAGTGGGCAAGAGAGAGAAACGCTATTTTCAACAGGCAGTGGCTTTGGATCGGATCACCGATTGTTGCGACCATAGTGATGTTCATCGGACTTTTCCTGCTGATCACTGGATATAACGATTATCTTGCAATGAAGAGAGGCAGGTGATGGAAAATGATTAAAGTAGAAAATCTGTCTACCTCGTACAAGACAATCGACGGAGACATACACGTATTAAACGACCTTAATTTTACGATCAATGACAATGAAATATTTGGAATCGCAGGAGAGTCAGGCTGCGGAAAAACAACACTACTTAAGACTCTCTACGATATCATCGAGTGGCCCCTTGAAATAGATAAGGGACAGATTACTCTTTCAGGACAAAAGGATGGAAAAGACTTTTCTTTTTCATCGGGAGAAATCAGGAAAACCTGGTGGAATAACATAGCTTACGTTCCACAGGCTGCGCAGTCTGTACTTGATCCTATAACCAGACTGAAAAAACAGTTCCTTGATTCAATTCCTGCAGAGGATAGGAAAAAAGAGACAAAAGAAGAAACGCTTCAGCGAGTAGCTGATTATCTGGAGGAGCTTAGCCTTTCTCCTGATATTCTTGAAGCTTTCCCTTTTCAGCTCTCAGGTGGTATGAGGCAGCGTGTCATCATCGCCCTTGCAACCTTCATGTCACCCAGCGTTGTTCTTGCTGATGAGCCTACCACAGCTCTTGACGTTGTGGTTCAAAGAGGCATTTTGATGATGCTGACAAAGCTTCAGAAGCAGCTTAAGAACACCATGGTTATCGTAAGTCACGACATGGGTGTTCATTATCAGATAACAGACAGAATGGGAATCATGTACTCGGGAAGCATGATAGAGCTCGGACCCACAGAAGGTATCTTCGAGGATCCCATTCACACCTACACCACAATGCTTGTAAACGCACTTCCCAAGGTGGGAGATAAGAGCGCTAAAGTAGGAATTCCCGGACGTCCCCCGGCACTTAAGAATCCGCCGCCGGGATGCAGATTTGCTCCACGCTGCCCTTATGCTACAGATAAATGCAGGAGCGCCGTTCCGGAGTTTAGAGAGATCAAGCCCGGAAGATTTGCGGCATGTCACCTGCTAAAAGAGGGAGGTGGAATGATAAATGGCTGATAAATATTTATTGGAAGTAAAGGGTGTAACCAAGAATTTCAGAATAGGTGGAATGCTAAGAGGTAAGAAAATGACTGCGGTTGACCAGGTATCCCTCTCAATCGATGCAGATAAGCCTGTCATTCTCTCAGTAGTTGGCGAGTCCGGCTGCGGCAAGTCCACACTTTGCAAGATGATATTAAGACTTCATACCCCGGATGGCGGTGACATTATTCTGAACGGTAAATCCTACAGTGACACAAAGGGCTACGATGCACAGCAGTTTAAGCTGGATGTACAGCCAATTTTCCAGAATCCCTACGAGTCATTTTCTCCCAGAAAAGCAGTAGATACATATCTGTATAACACTGCCCTCAAGCTGGGAATTGCAAAGAATCAGAAGGAAGCGGAGGAAAGAGCTGACGAAGCACTTAAGAGCGTAGGTATGTCCCTGGCTGTTGTAAAGGGAAAATACACCGCGCAGTTTTCCGGAGGTGAGCTTCAGAGAGTTTCAATCGCAAGAGCACTTATTACAAGGCCAAAGCTAATTATCGCGGATGAACCCGTAGCAGCTATCGATGCATCCATGAAGATGAACATCGTAAATCTCTTTAAGGAGCTGAAGGACAAATATGGAATTTCCTTTATCTATATCACCCATGATCTTTCAACTGCTTATTATGTTTCGGACTACATCGCAACTCTTTACCGCGGCGGCCTCATTGAATATGGCCCTGCCAAGGAGCTTATGGATGCACCGGGACATCCTTATACACAGCTTTTGATGGAGGCTGTTCCAAGGGTTGGTGATAAGTGGAATCAGGAATTCGTGATGCCCGATATGGAGAGCAAGGAATATGCCCTTACCTGCTGTAAGTTCGCACCCAGATGTCCCTATGCAACGGATGTATGCAGACAGGGAAAACCAGACAAAACAGATCTTGGCGGTGGCAGAAGCGTTTACTGCTTCCATCCGCTTCAAAGCGCAAATGCTTAAATTTTTACTTATGAAAGGAGCAGACCAAAATGGCTGCAACATGGCTTAAAGACACAATTTTTTATGAGATTTATCCTCAGTCTTTTTATGATACAAACGGGGATGGAATCGGAGATTTCAACGGAATAATTGAAAAACTTGATTACATTAAAGACCTTGGATGTAATGCTCTTTGGATCAATCCCTGCTTTGATTCACCCTTTAAAGATGCAGGCTATGATGTAAGAGATTACAAAAAGGTAGCGCCCAGATATGGCAATAACAACGACCTTTACAGACTTTTCGGAGAGGCTCACAAGAGAGGGATCAAGGTACTTCTTGATCTTGTTCCCGGCCACACATCAGAAGAGCATGAGTGGTTTAAGATGAGTCAGAAGGCTGAAGAGAACGAATATACAAATCGTTTTATCTGGACAGATTTTTGCTTCGAGCCCGCAAAAGGCCTTAACTATGTAGGCGGAGAGAGCGAGAGAAGCGCAACCTATGCCCTTAACTTTTTCAAGTGCCAGCCTGCGCTGAACTACGGATTTTTAAATCCCACAGAGCCCTGGCAGCTCCCCATCGATCACCCGGATGTTATTGCTACAAGGGAAGCACTTAAGGACATCATGAGATTCTGGCTTCAGCACGGATGCGATGGCTTCCGCGTAGATATGGCAGCATCTCTTGTAAAAAATGATGATGAGAAAAAGACAGGAACAAGCGCTGTATGGCTTGATGTACGTAAGATGCTTGATGAGGAATTCCCTGAAGCTGCAATGGTAGCTGAGTGGAGCAATCCGCCACTTGCTTTAAGAGCCGGCTATGACATGGATTTTTATCTGAATCACCCCGGCAATGGCTATTCAACACTTATGCGCGACTATTTCGTGAATGATAAGACCAAAGAAGATCATTCCTATTTCAAAAAAGATGGTGACGGGGACATTAATCGTTTCCTTGATGAATATTTAACCTGGTACGAGGATACGAAGGGAGTAGGCTACATCTCCATGCTCACCTGCAATCACGACACCAACCGTCCGAGATTCACGTTAGACCCCGAAGAGTTGAAGCTTGCTTACGCGTTCCTGTTCACCATGCCAGGTGTGCCTTTCCTCTATTATGGAGATGAGATCGGCATGCGTTATCTGGAGCTTCCTACCAAGGAAGGCGGTTATTACCGGACCGGATCCAGAACACCTATGCAGTGGAACAAAGGCAAAAATCTTGGTTTCTCAGAAGGCTGCGAAGACTCCCTTTATCTTCCGGTTGACGGAGAAGCCGATGCACCTACCGTTGAAGATCAGGAGAAGGATCCTGACTCCCTCCTAAATGTTGTCAAAGGTCTTCTCGCTCTTCGCCACCGCGAAGAGGATCTTCAGGCAGATGCAGAATTCAAGGTTCTCGTGGCAGAGAAAGGAAAGCCTTTCATTTACAAGCGCGGCGACCTTACAATTGCAATTAACCCCTCCGATAAGGAGTGCTCTGCAGCCCTTTCCGTACAGGGCGAAGTACTTTATAGCCTTGGTAGCGCAAACCTTGGAAGCGAGATAACTCTCGCACCTCAGTCCTTCGTCGTTGTACGTTGAAAAACCTTTTTACCTTTCCTTGTATGCCCCGACGCCAAAAAGCATCGGGGCAGCACTTTTATAACATCCATAACATTGAAACAAACGGATTTTAATTTTATAATCTATGATATATTGTATCTAAAGGGTGTCTGAATACCCGGAATGTTTGGGGGAAATCATTTTGGAGAAAAATCATAAGCTATCTGTACCTGTCAAAACTGCAGTGGTGGCAATTCTTACAGCTTTATGCTGCGTACTGCTTCTTGTAATTACCGCATGTATTCCAACCGGCATGATTCAGAAACAATCTGAGGCAAGTGCCGAGTATTTTTCTCAGCGTGAGCCCTTTGCGGTGCTTATCGGTGATTATATCAATTCCATTCAGGATAACTATTCGGACACTGTTATTTGTGACATCATTTATTGTATTGATACCAAGACTCCTTTTAAGTCAGTTATCAGCGCAAAATATACTCAGTCTACCCATGAGCAGGCCTATGATGGGTATCTTGCAGCTGTAAGGGGAGAGGAAGAAATCAACAACGAGTACGGGCGCTACTGGCACGGCACTATGGTACTGCTTCGTCCTCTTCTTGTTTGTGCGCCTGTTCAGGTGATTCGCGTGATCTTTGGCGTGTTGATCACTATTCTTCAGATAGCTGTGATTTGTATTTTGGTAAAAAGAAAACATATCGCCTTTTCAGTGATCTATGGCATCTCGATTTTGCTGGTGGAGCCATGGATGTTCTTTACTTCCTTTGAATATTCCACTGCTTTTCTTGTGGCATCCGCAGCGGCCCTTATCATCCTTCTTCTTAAGGGTAGAGAGTCGGATGATGTAACCATGCCGTTTTTTGCGGCCGTTGGAGTGGTGATATTTTTCATGGACTTTCTAACAACTGAAAATCTCACCTTCACACTGCCTATGATGCTGCTTCTTTTGGATAGGCATCCATCTTATTCCGGAAAAGAGGGCTTTATTTCAATTCTGAAAAACGGAATATGCTGGGCTCTTGGCTATGCCGGAATGTTTTTCCTTAAGGTGATTTTGCTCCTTATTGTGGCTGGAAAAGAAGTTGTAGCCTCATCTGTGGAGGAAGGCTTTTTCAGAATAGGAGGCGAAGTGCGACTTGGAAACAGTAACCTCAATCCTGCCGCAGATCCCTGGACCAGATATTCAGGTGCTATCTGGCATAACCTCTCATCACTTTACCCTGAGACTTTGGGCGAGCTTACACCTGCGTTTCCTGTTATCACTACGGGGATTATACTGGCGGTGGGCTTTAGCCTTGTGTATCTGCTTCGTGACAAGATTGACTGGAATCTGTTTATCCCCCTTGGAATTGTTGCACTCATACCGTATGCCAGATTCCTTGCGCTCTCCAACCATTCCTATGTGCATTTCTTCATTACATATAGGGCACAGCTTGTGACAATTGCGATATTTCTCTATTTTGTATATGAGAATGGCATAAGTCAGCTAATTGGAGGAAGGAAAAAGTAAAGTGTTTTAAAGAGCCGGAAGAGTTATAGTTTCTGGCATTCAAGACTATTTCATATATTAGCGCAGAAAAGTTCACGAAAGTTTCCTTATGTCAAGTACCAATTTTGAATCAATTCGTTCATAATTCGTAATTCAGCAGACAATGATTGTGTTTATAATACAGTTGTCTGCTTTTTTATTTTTTCTAAAATTATTTATCAACGCTATATACCTCATGGGTAAACAGAAGAGGGGTGAGGTAACAGAAAACTAAATATGTGAAGTAACTATAAGTGTCTTGATTTTTATGGAGGGAGAAAAAATGGAGAGAAAAGATGCTTTAACAAAGTTTCGAGGAAGAATTAAAGGTCTGGCTGCAATTGGACTTGCTGTAGCTATGGCCTTTGGAATGATGCCGTCAATGCAGGCAAAGGCAGCGGAAGATAATTATGTAAGATATATGTTTGTTCGCTCAGGAGATGATGCAAGACTTTATGGCGATCACGTTGGCAGTGGCGATGTATATGATTGCTATCATCCGAACGATTTTAGTGGTAATAAGATAATTGATGAAAACCTAAATCCAACATCCGGATACTCGAAATGGATCATTCCACAAGGTGGCAAGGATGAATTGGAACAGACCATAACAGTGAAGGAAGTGGATAAAGATGACCACGTTCCATTATTGTTTGGCTATGTTGGCAAGACCGGAAATTTCACGACTTATCAAGATGGGAATAAAGTGTATGAATTTGAAGCCGACTACACTATGGATACAAGCGGTAGTATGTGGGGATTATACTTTAATGCTGGAGAGAGCGATGTTACGTTGATCACTGAAACCGATCATTGGATTTTGGATGTTGTAACAGTTAGCTACGTAAAATCTATAGCCTTAGACAAAACAGAACTTAACTTCAAGCAGGGTGATGCAGGACAAAAGCTTACACTTTCACCCAGACTCAATCCGGCCAGATTTAACTGGACATCCAGCAATGAGGCTGTAGCAAAAGTTGATGGCGAAGGAACCGTTTCCCCTGTAAAGGGTGGCACTGCAACAATTACAGCTACCATGAAGACAAATTCTTCTATCAGTGCAACCTGTACAGTTAATGTTGAAGGTAAAGAAGAGACACAGGAAGAAGCAAAAGCTACTGAGACTCAACAGGCTCTTCAGGGTGAAGAAGCTACTGTTGACCGTTCTGCGGATACCATGGAAACAGGTCTTAAGATTACCCAGAATAAGAAAGGTCTTAAGGTTAAGTGGGACGCTGAAGCTGATGCTGCTAAATATGAAGTATATGCAGCATACCTTGGAAAGAAGAACCCGGATAAGATTGAGACAACCTCTAATTCTGCACAAATCAAGACTATTGGAGGCAAGGCTATCAATACCAAGAAGAATTATGAGATCTATGTGATTGCTTACGACAGCAAGGGTAACAAGATCGGCACATCCCTCAAGGCATTCGTAGCAGGAAAGGACAGCAAGAATACTAATGCCAAGAAGATCACAGCCAACAAGAAGGTATCTGTAAAGGCAGGTAAGTCATTTAAGGTTAAAGCCAATGTCAAACTTGCAGATAGTAAAAAGAAAGCTCTTGCAAAGAAGTATGCACCAGATGTTCGCTACTTATCTACAGATACCGCCGTTGCAACCGTTTCCAAGTCAGGCAAGATCAAAGGCGTGGCACCGGGAACCTGTACGGTACTTGCAATCGCAAAGAACGGCCTCGCAGCGAAAATCAAGGTTACGGTTAAGTAATAAATGTGAAAAAGAGTTATTGGAGGGAAATATGAAGATGAAAACGGAAACATTAAAACGATTTAAGGGGAGAATAAAAGGCCTGGCAGCAATGGGATTTGTTGTAGCAATGGCTTTTGGAATGATGCCATCTGTCCAGGCAAAGGCGGATTCAGAGATAGAATATCCATCATATTATTTTGTACGTGCAGGAGATAAAGGCAAACTAATAGCAGATAGACTTTGCAGTGGTTATTTTGATTACTATAGTGAAATGAGTAAACCATTTGAGGGGGATTGGTATTTTGATAAAGATTTGAATGTTGAAGATTCTATTAGAAATGATTTTATCAATGTTGCTGATCGTAGTGAAATGGAAAACACAAAAACTATAATAGTTAGCTATTATGGTGGACTTAATACTTTATCTTATGGTTATGTGGGTAAATCAGATAGCGTTGAGTGTTATATCGATGGGGTAAAACAGCCTGATATTCAAGTTTATTATTATTCGGGCTTATATGGACGTGCTTGTGAAAAAATAAAACCTTTTGAGGTTGGAGAGTATGACATCACTTTGCATACCGAGAAACCTGTATGGACTATAGAGCTTAATAATATTGCCAATGTTACTTCTGTGGCTTTTGATAAGACTGAGCTTAACCTCAAACAGGGTGATGCCGGACAGAAACTGGCAACTTCACCTGCACTTAATCCTAACAGATTTAATTGGGAATCAAGTGATTCAGGCATAGCAACAGTGGATGCCACAGGCACAGTAACACCTGTAAAGGGCGGTACTGCCACAATCACAGCTACCATGAAGACAGACCCTTCTATCAAAGCAACTTGTACAGTTAAGGTAGAAGGCAAGGAAGTCACTGAGAATCCTCAGGCAGTTCAAACGGAAGAGCCTTCAGTAGATCGTTCAGCAGATACCATGGAAACAGGTCTTAAGATCACCCAGAATAAGAAAGGTCTTAAGGTTAAGTGGGATGCAGAAGCTGGTGCAGCTAAGTATGAAGTCTATGCAGCATATCTAGGAAAGAAGAATCCGGATAAGATTGAGACAACCACAAATTCTGCTCAGATCAAGGCCATCGGTGGCAAGGCTATTGATACAAAGAAGAATTATGAGATTTATGTAGTCGCTTACGACAGTAAGGGTAATAAGATTGGTACATCTCTCAAGGCTTTCGTAGCAGGAAAAGATAGCGCAAAGTATACAAATGCCAAGAAAATCAAGGTTGCCAAGAAAGTATCTGTAAAGAAGGGTAAAACAGCTAAGGTTAAACCTACAATCACACTTGCAGATAAGAAAAAGAAGGCTCTTGCTAAGAAGTACGCAGCTGATGTTCGTTACTTCTCAACAGATACAAGTATTGCAACTGTATCTAAAGCCGGCAAGATCAAGGGCGTGGCACCAGGAACATGTACCGTTTTAGCAATCGCAAAGAACGGCCTCGCAGCGAAGATCAAGGTTACGGTTAAGTAACTTGGATGCCGGGAATACTTGATGTGTGCTTCGCACACTGATATAGCAAGAAAAAGTAGAGAATCAGTGCGTAGATAGTCCGGAAGAAGGCTCGGTAATGAGTTTTAAAGGCGTCTACGCACTGATTTTATGCAAAAATGTAGTCTTCCAGTGCGTGAATTGTCCTAAGTAGCTTTTCAAAAAGAGTTTGGATGTCACCCGAGCACTGATTTAGTAAGAAAAGTAAGAAAATCAGTGCGTGAAGGGTCCCGAGATGCTTTAAATATTGAGTTTGGGAGATTCGTGAGCACTGATTAAACTTTAAATTGGCCACTTCCAGTGCGTGAAGTCTGTTTTTATCACAAACACAACCCGCCGACCAACGGAATGGTCACTACTGACAGCAAAGTTGTAAGGGCGACGCCTCTTGAAGCGGTGTCCTCATCACCTCCGTAGCACTGGGCCAGCATGGCGGTCATGCTGCCGACTGGAGTTGCGATCATAACGAAGCATACACCAAGGAGAGTATCATCAGTTATGAACAGCTTAAGCAGTGAGATTCCGATGATGGGAATCAGTATAAGCTTGATGAATGCGAAAAACAGAAGGCGGTAATCACCAAGGAGACTTCTGATCTTCATGCCTCCAAGGGCGTAACCTATTACCATCATGCTGAGCGGAACAGTAAGACCACTGAGGGATGAAATAGCATCTGCCAGAGATTCCGGCACATGAACCCTTAGAAGATACAGAGCAATTGAGATGAAAACTGAGATAACCCCTACATTCAGGATATTTTTCCAGGAAGATGTGGCTTCAGTCTCGGTATCTGAGCTGTTTTGCATAGTCTTGATTCCATAAGTATAGAACAGCAGGTTAAAAGGAAACTGGAAAGTGGCAGCATACAAAAGCCCGATACTTCCGTAGGTTGCTGCTACAATGGGAAAGCCCATGAATCCTATATTTGAAAAAATAGTCATAACCCTGTAGGTTCCATAGTTGTTCTTTGGAAGCCTCAGAATATAAGGAATAACCACAGCGCAGAGAATAAGTCCTGCATATATTGCGATAGCGCAGATGGCGCAGGTAAGAAGCGCTTCGTTTGAAACATATTCATCTTTATTTATTCCTGCAGACAGCACAAATGCAGGACAGGCAATATTTAGAACAATAGCAGACATGCCCTTACAGACAACATCATTTATAAGTTCCTTTTTTCTGCCGATCATTCCCACCATCATCAGCAAAAACAAAATAAACATCTGCTCTAATAAAATCATGTTTCTTATTCTCCGTTCTATCAGATTATTTAAGGCTCCATAACCCGATGTAGTTTCTCTAATTCCAATAATAATAGAAATAGCAAGGTAACTTCGGAAAGTCAATGCTTATTTTTTGTCATTGAATCTTCTGTTTGTATTGGTATGGCAAAGTAGCTATAATAGTGAGCGGAACTTTGTTTAGAAATAGAAAAGGAACATAATAAGAATGGCGAATTCACCAAAGACAATTATAGTGATGCCGGTAGCGAATGAGGCGGATACCATGGCACAGGTTATTGATGAGATCATGGCGATGCCCTATGAAAACCTGTATTACTATCCGGTGATAGATGATTTCTCAAAAGATGACACTGAGAAAATTATAAGAGAAAAAGCCGAGCAGAACGATAAGATAAAGCTCATTTACTACAAGGAATCCCGAGGCGTTATCAGCTGCTACCTTGAAGGCTACAGACAGGCCCTTGAAGATGGCGCTGACAGAATAATAGAAATGGATGGCGGTCTTAGCCATGATCCTAAGCAGCTTCCCATGTTTATAGAAAAACTTGATGAAGGCTATGATTGTGTATGGGGATCCAGATTCATGAAGGGAGGCGGAGTCAGCGACCTGCCACTTTACAGAAGAATCCTTAGCGGCGGCGGAACCTTCCTGTCAAACCTTGTTCTTGGCACCAAGCTGAAGGACATGACCAGCGGATATGAGGCTTTCCAGAGAAAAGTTCTTGAAAACATCAACCTCGATCAGATAATGTCCACAGGTCATATGTATCAGACAGAGATGCGTTTCTACTGCAGAAACCTCAATACCATAGAAGTACCGATCCACTATGTGGGTTCATCCACAGGTCTTAAGGCCAGCACTGTAATGGAGGCCCTTTCGATACTCTTCAAATTAAAAGATCACGAAAAATACATTTGGAAAAACATTATATGAAAAAATTAAAATACCTGATTCTGGGAGCGGGCCCCTCGGGCCTTACTCTCGGAAGGTGCCTTGCAGATAAAGGCGAAAAAGACTTCCTTATAATAGAAAAAGAAAACGAAGCCGGAGGACTTTGCAGATCAAAGGATGTGGACGGTAAACCCCTTGATATAGGAGGCGGCCATTTCCTTGATGTGAGAAGACCCGCTGTTTGTGACTTTGTATTCAGATTTCTTCCGGAAAAAGAATGGAACAGCTTCGACAGGGATTCAAGAATCCGCATTCACGGAACAGAGATAAATCATCCCTTTGAGGCCAACATATGGCAGCTCCCCTCTGAATATCAGGACAAATATCTTGAATCAATCAAAGAGGCAGGCTGCAACACAGGAAAAGAAAAGCCTGTGAAATTCAAGGAATGGATCAGATGGAAGCTTGGCGATGAGATCGCAGAAAACTACATGCTTCCCTACAATAACAAAATGTTTGGCGGCACTCTGGACGAGCTTGGAACCTACTGGCTTGAAAAGCTTCCAAACGTAAGCTATGAGGAGACTCTGCAGTCCTGCACCATGCATAAGAGCTTTGGAACACAGCCGGGACATGCCAAATTCTACTATCCAAAAGAATACGGCTACGGCGAAGCATTCCTTAGAATCGCTGACAGCATGCCTGAAAACATAAAGTGCGGCGTATCTGTAACAGAGCTTGACCTTGCAGCAAAAACAGTTAAGTGCTCTGACGGGGAGGAATACTGCGCAGATACTATTATCACAACAATCCCCTGGAACAGCATGAAAATCAAAGGCTGCACAGAGGAATTCGAGAATGCGCTGACTGAGCTTAAACATTCATCGGTAGAGATCAGATATGTGGCAGAAGATCCGCAGTCTCCTGCACACTGGGTATATGTGCCCGATGAGAACACACCCTACCACAGGATTCTTTGCAGATGTAATTTCTGCCCTGACAGCGAAGGCTACTGGGTTGAGACCGTTGAGGGCAGAACGGGAGCCTATGAAAACAGCGACTGGAAGGACAACTATGCATATATGAACGAGTATGCATATCCTTTAAACACAGTAAATAAGCCTGAAAAAATAAATCTCATCATGACAGAAGCAAGAGAAAAGGGCATCATTCCCCTTGGACGCTGGGGTGAGCACGAGCACTATAATTCAGACGTTGTTATGGAGAGAGCCATGAACCTGGCGGAGACACTGTAGTTTAAATGTGGAAACACGAATCTGATTCCAAATAGGAAACACCTAAATAAAGGAATACTATGAAAACAAGATCAAAAATAGCAAAGGCACTTCTGTGTGTGCTGATAATTCTTATCACATGCGGAGTGCAGCTTGCACTTACCAAGCAGACAGGAATTCAGAATAAGTCGGAGGACATGCGCCCTCCGCTTTTTGATACTCCTTCTTATGTAGAGATAAAAAGCGGCGATACTCTGACAGCCAGCCTTAAAGCAAACAGAAGCTGCAATATCGGAAGCCTTTCCGTAGTCATGGTTAATACCGACTCAGAAGGGAAGGGGACTATAGAGTTTGTCCTTAAAAACAGTGAGGGCGCCGAAGAGTGGACCACTGTGGCTGATGAAGCTGCAATCACAGTAGGTGAGTGGTATGAGATAGGAAGCCCTGTTACCTATATAGAAGAGGGAAAAGAATACATACTTACAATCATGGCCAATGACTGTAATCCCTACTTTATCAAGACTCAGATAGATGCCACAAACAGATCCCTGCCATTTGAAGAGCAGATTTATGCGGCAAATGCTAACCCTGAAGACAGCGCAGGCACCAACCAGAGCGCCGGAAGCCTTGTACCTCTTTCCACAGGTATATCCCTTGGAACCTCGGTGGTTTCAGATAAGCCTCTGACTTATGGAGATGTGTTCTACTATTCTCATGTGATCACAATCCTCATCGGGGCAGCAGCACTTCTTCTCATAATCTTTGGATATGAAAAGTGCATCGCCGCAGTGAAAAATATTCATGCATCAGAACTGATAATGAAGACAGGAAATGACATATTCCTGGTAGTGCTTTTCATCGTGCTGTGCCTTTCAATCTATATAAACGGTTACTTAGAGGGCATCAACATAAGTGCGGACTCCGCAGGGTATCTTAGAGAAGCAGCTAATATGGCAGCAGGCTATGGCTTTAACTACGACGGCCTTGCAGGCTACAAGGGTTCCTGGTTTGCCAACTGGCCAATCCTCTATCCTGCAATGATAGCACTGATAATGAAAATAACAGGTCTTGAAGTTTACGCAGCATCCAAGATTCTCTCCATGATTCTTGTGGGAATTCTGCTCGTGATCCTTCGCATAGCCTACAAAAAAGAGGCCTGGTTCTATGCTCTTTTCATGACGAACCTTGGTCTTATGTACCTCTATTGGTACTCCTGGAGTGAACTCCCCTTTATTTTGTTCATGGTGCTGTTCGCCTTCAGCCTTGCGGATGTTGTATCTGATGGAAGCGCACCTCTTGAAACTGGCGGAGTATCTGACAAAACCAGCGGAATATCAGGCAAAACTGTTGAAGCATCCGGCAAAAGGGTCACTCTTAAAAACTACATTCTTCTTGGGGTATCAGCGTTCCTTTGTTTCTTAACAAGATACTTTGGAATGTTCACCTATTTTGTAATAGGCTTCTACATCCTGGTCCTTGCCATCATCGCCATCAGAGATGAAAAGACTATTAAGACAGTTTTTAATAAAAAGATAATCTCACTTGTGGTAACAGCAGGCGTGTCCGGAATCATGTGCGTAGCATACCTTCTTAATAACAAGCTTCAAAATGGTATGCCCTCCGGTGTCAGCAGATCCATGTGGTGGGATGACTATCAGAGCCTTACAAATGATCTGGTTAAATCCCTTTTTGCGGAAGTATTTAACCTCTTCCATTTGGAAGTGCCCCAGTATATTACGAATCTTTCTTATGGAAAAAGTGTGCTGATCCTTTTCCTTATTGGAATTATGCTTGCGATTTTCATAGCAAAGAATTGCAAACACTTCACCAGAGAATCAGTGCTTATAACCACAGCAGTTATCTATTATGTGATGTTCACGGTGATAAGATATTTTTCATCAATGGACACCTTCTACTACAGATTCTTTGCGCCTGCTACTTTCCTGTTTACTTTAGGAATCGCAGGACTTTTGATAAAATATATTAGAGATACGAAAATCTATGTGTACCTGCTTGCGGGAATGATCCTGTATCTTATGATTTTTGCAGTGGGAGATTACACGGAGCACGTGGCGAAAAACACTCTTCCTTACTACGACATCGTGAAAATGTCATGGGATGAGGATTACGCTGAGATTCCTGAAAACAGCGTTGTGATTTTCAGTACTCTGGATTACAGGTCTCTCTATTACAGAAGCGATGTGGTTGAGGGTACAATCGATCCGTCAGATACAATGGAGTCACTTCGAGGCAGATATTACGGCAGCAGTCAGATGTGTATCCTGTCATCTGATGCAGCAGCCATGAGAGAAGCAGATATATATGATGCCAGCATAAATGAAGCAATAGATGCTAATCTTGATATGAGTAAAAAGTACCTGGTGATAGGCTTCTGAGAAAAATCCTGCACTGACATGTCATTTTGATATTTTTGTGAGAAAACGTGAATTCATGAAAGGATGAGCTATGGAACTTAAAAGAATTGATACCAATTTCACAGTATGTAAAGTAGCAGATTTATCCGGTGTGAATATGGAGGATGAATTTGTTTTCGTAAGTAAAACAGATGAGGAGAGTTCCCTTGTGTGCAGCACAGACAAGACTCCCGCTAACACAACAGAGAGAAGTGATGGCTGGAAGGCTGTAAGGATTGAAGGTAAGCTTGATTTCTCACTAATAGGAATCCTTTCAAAGATATCCACAGCCCTTGCCAAGAACAATATAGGAATCTTCGCAATCTCCACCTACAACACAGACTACATCCTTGTTAAGGAGGCAGATTTTGACAACGCCCTTAAGGTTTTAGAGGAAAAAGGCTATAGAATCGTATAAGCACTAAACTCAGTTACATTTTCTCTTTATCCAAAGTGCTTCTATTCAACAAACGAAAGCTGCTCAAGCAGAGGAAATCGGAAAAAGGCTCGAAATAGAGGCGTG
>NZ_KE384144.1:35922-265425 GCF_000424165.1 Butyrivibrio sp. AE3006
ATAAGAGAATTGAAGCTGCTCAAGCAGAGGAAATCGGGAAAAAGCTCAAAATAGAGGCGTGGAGCAGGAAAAGGGCTGAGAATATCAACGATTCAAGCAGATAAAATCGGAAAAAAGGCCAAAATAGAGGCGTGAAGCAGGAAAAGACCTGAGAATATCAACGATTCAAGCAGAGAAAATCGCAAATTTCCTCAAAATAGAGGCGCACGTCAACAACCGAATATCAGAGGCATTCATTTCACAACATAACAAAACTTCCGGATCCTTAAAAAGACCCGGAAGTTTTTTATCCCGTAACCTCATCATATATCTTCTCAAGCTTATCAATATGTGCATCAAAGCTATATTTTTCTGTAGCAATCTCAAGACTCTTCTTTGCGGCAAAGACATAAGCCTCATAACTTGATAGATAATCCATAATGCCCTGCGCCATGCCTGATGCATCCTGAGGCGCATAGAGCTTGCCGTTTACATCCTTTGCCACAACCTGGGGGATACCGCCAACCTCTGTGGACACAATGGGAAGAGCATATCCCATGGCTTCAAGTATTGACATGGGCATAGCCTCCATGTGGGAGGGCAGAAGGAAAATAGCACTTTCGCGAAGGAGCTTTTCTTTTTCATCTCCTGTAATCCATCCAGGCAAGATCACCGTATCCTGAAGCCCAAGTCTTTCAATCTCGGCTATAACAGGCTCTGTCTCACCTGTTCCGCCAAGAACAAAACGAACATCATCAAATTTCTTTTTTACTATATCCGCGATGGCAGGAATATCCACAACACCCTTTAGATTATCGAAACGTCCAAGATACAGGATCTGACGCTTGTTAAAACGCTCAGACAGAGAAGTATCAGCTGCCATCTCGGGATAAATCTTGCAATAATTGGAAACGACAGTAATCCTCTCAGCAGGCACAATCACCGACAGCTTTTCTTTCCATTCCTCAGACAGCACAACTATTTTTGTACAGTAGCCATAGATTTTGCGAACAAGGCATTTCTTAAAGCTCCCTGCATTGGTGTAAAGCTCATCAAGAGCTGAGCCGTGGATGTGGTTGATAATTGGAATTTTCCTGTTGTGGGCCATTATGATGATGGGCATTTTTCTAAAAAAGCTTGGTCCAAAGGATGAATGTACATGAACAGCATCCGGTCTGTTTGTCCTTAGTACGCATCTAAATTCCCTGTAGGCACCCAGTGCCTTAGAGAGTTTTTTCCACTTGGAGCCGTCACAGTAAGATTCCACGTAGGTTATATCAAAATCATCTTCAAGACGGCTTCCGTAGTAATTTTCGATAACTGCGGCGATTCCGCCCTTTACCGTGCGCTCCTGCACTATCATGCAAATTTTTTTTCTGTTATTAGAAGTAGCCACAAATAGACCTCACTGTCATAAATGATAGGCTAATCTTATCATTATAAGGAGTTTTTGTAAAAAAATGATTTCTGCCGGGGACTTATCAAATAGTAGATTTTATAGGGGAAATTAGCGTAAAATGGAATATATAAATTCTAAAAGTTGCTAAATGGAGTGAGGGTATGAAACTTAATCTGAAATGGATGCGGGATTATGAACAGCTCCGCAAGGAAAAGGAAAATGCTGAGCTTGAAGCGGAACGCAAGATGGAGTATTTTGCCAGCGTTGCGCATGAGATCAGAACGCCCATCAATGCCATTATGGGTTATGATGAGCTGATCCTTCGTGAGTACAACGATCCTGCCCTCAGACAGTATGCCAGCAGTATCAGATCTGCTGCCAACACTCTTTTGTCCATAATAAATGATTCCCTTGATTATTCCAGAATACAAGCAGGGAAAATGCGCCTTTTTCCCGCAGAGTACGACCTTGGTGCTGTAATAGAAGAGCTGGCTGAGATGATCCGCCCAAGGGCGGCATCCAAAGGCCTTGAACTTAAAAACTATGTAAATGAGCAGACACCCAGATTCCTCTACGGCGACTGTGACAGACTTAAGCAGTGCATCATGAATCTTTTGACCAACGCTGTTAAGTACACGGAGGAAGGCGAGATTACTTTTTCTGTTGACTATGAGATGCTTGATGAAAACAGTGAGCGCGGCAACAGCCAGATGCTTTTGAAAATATCTGTAAGAGATACGGGTATTGGTATCAGAAATGAGGATATGGGCAGACTCTATAATCCCTTTGAGAGAATAGAGGAGGAGAAAAATAAATATGTTGAGGGCACAGGCCTTGGTATTTCCATCGTAAAGGAAATCCTCGGACTTATGGGCTCTAAGCTTGAGCTTGAAAGTGTATACGGCGAGGGCAGTAATTTCCATTTTGCAATTAAGCAGGAAGTTATGAAAATGAGCCCCATCGGTGATTTCGAGCAGCTCTATGCCGAGAATATTGTAAGTAAGGAAAAATACAACACTAAGTTTCTTGCGCCAAATGTGAAGATACTGGTGGTGGATGATGCGGATCTGAACCTCTCTGTTATGGAGGAACTTTTAAAAGATACCAGAATGCAGGTGGATTCAGCACTTAGCGCTACCACAGGACTTGAGCTTGCATATAAGAGAAAATATGACATTATTTTCATAGATCTTAGAATGCCCGGGATGAACGGCGAAGAGATGGTAAGGCTTATAAGGGGTAAGGATTCTGATAGTAAAAGCAAAAGGATAAACAGATGGAAGAAGGATAAGAAGGGTGATGACAGAAGCGGCGAGCATGCCGGAATAAACAGGAACACGCCCTGTATCGCACTTTCCGGTGGAACACTTCAGGAGATGCAGGATAAGCGCGGTTTTGCCGACTATCTGCTAAAGCCCGTTTTATATAAGGAACTGGAGGAGGTTCTATTAAAGTACCTTCCTGCAGACAAGGTAAAAACCATCGATAATTCAAGCAGAAATAAGTCAGCAAGAGAGGCAGACTCAAGAGTTGAGAAAGCTGCCGAGATACTTAGACGCAGACAGAACAAGGAACTGGGAGCGGGAGAATAAATTGGCAACGAAATATAACATTTTTCTGGAGTTATCAGCAATACCCTTTGACGTGATCCTATGCGGGTTTTTCTGGTACAAATATAGAGACAACACCAAGATAAACAGGGAGTTCCGCGCTTTCTCAATTCTGGTGCTTTTGGGAACGACAATGGATGTTATCGCCGGAATTTGCATTGGCTATGACGGCGTAATTCATCCTGCCATTATGTATGTAGTAAACACTCTGAACTATGTTTTGGCAACCTGGGCATCATATCAGTTTGTAAAATATGTAACTGCTTATTCCGGCTTTGAGTGGAGAAATACCGGAGGCGCGGTTATCAACAGAACGGCATTTCTTATCTATTTTGTACTTCTGATACAGAATCTTTTTACGGGCACAGTTTATAGCTACGATGCTGCAAGACATTTTGTGCCCGGGGCGTTTTTCAATATTGTTGTGTATATTTATCCGCTGTACTTCATTGTATTTGGCGGCATTTATATTCTAAGTCACAGTGAAAAATACTCCTTTGGTATGAAATTGTCGCTGATATTTACCTTCGCATTCACTCTTGCGCTGTATGTAATCCAGATGCTGGTGGATCAGTACCTGTTGGTTACTTTCTTCGCAGGATCCGCAGCGCTGTTTACCATGTTCCTGACCTTGGAGACCCCTGATTATTCTAAACTTATGAGGACCATGGAAGAATTGTCCATTTCCAAGAGAGAGCTTGAAGCCTCCGGTATACGAGCAACAGAAGCAAGCCGTGCAAAAAGTAGATTTCTGGCGCAGATGTCCAACGAAATAAGAACTCCTGTTAACGCCATAATGGGATACAGTAACCTGATACTGGCGGATACCGGTGAGGACAGCACCAGAGAGTACACTCAGAGAGTAAAAATATCTGCTAAGAGACTTCTTGTGTTTTTTGAAAACGTCCTTAATTTCGTATCAGAGGAAAATGAGAGTCCATCTCCAAGAAGACTTCCTTCCATGGCAGAGCTGATAGAGAGCACTGATGAACAGTCATTTTTGGATGATACGGGTTCCTCATCCCACAAGGTTGTAAGCGGTGCATCCAGAATAAGGATTCTGGTTGTTGACGATGCGGAGATGAACGTGGATCTGATGGTCAGAATGCTGAGACCCATGGGCTTTACCGTTGATACTGCATCTAACGGCAAGCAGGCTATCCTTCAGGTAAGAAAATTTCACTACGATCTCATTTTCATGGATCATCTGATGCCTGTAATGGACGGCGTAACTGCTCTTTCACAGCTTCGGGATGAAAAGCTTTGCGAGAATACACCAGTAATCATGCTGACAGCCAATGCCATAACGGGTGAAGAGGAGAAATATTTAAAGAAAGGCTTTGCTGCTTATCTTACAAAGCCCTTCACAGAGAGCAATATAAGGGACCTTTTGAAGAGATTCCTTCCCATGCCTGAAAGCGGATGGGACGAAGAAGCTGATATAAGCGAATGGGAAGCACTGCAGGAAAAACTTCCCACTGTCAGAGTTGCGGATGCAAGAAATCATCTGCTTCACGACATAGTTTTATACAGACAGCTCCTTACGGCATTTGCTGAAAACGATGTGTCGGGTGACCTTTCCGCAGCCATCAGAAAAGGCGACTACACGGTATGCAGGGCTCTTATCAGAGAGCAGCGAGACTGTGCTGTTTTCCTTGGAGCAGAGAGTCTTGTGAAAAAAGCGGACAGGCTAGAAGTCCTTCTTAAAAAGAGTGAATTCGAACTTATGAGAGAAAGAATCGGATCCTTTGTTGCAGAGAAAAATCTACTTGCAGATCAGATCCGTATGATAGGTGAGAGCGTTGAGTAAAAAAATCCTAGCAGTGGATGATTCCGTTGTTGAGACCATGTATTTAAAGGGCTTTGCAGGAAAAATCGATGACGTAACATTTGAATATGCAAAAAGCCATGAAGAGGCAATAAAGCTCTGTAGTCAGGAGAAGTTTGGCCTCATTCTCATTGATGAATGTATGCCGGACGGCGATGCCTTTGGACTTCTGGCTGCCATAAGAGAGCTGGATGATTTAAATGCCAAAACACCTGCCATTGCCATGGGAAACCCCTCTGATTTTGCAGGGGAGGAATATCTTGAAAAAACAGGCTTTGCCAATTATCTCGAAAAACCTGTGGACTTTTATATGCTAAAAGCTGCCATATCATTGTATTCATTATGAATTTCGGGGGAAGAAAATGATGATAATAGATCCAAGATATGAGATTGCTGCAGTATTTTTTGACCTTGTAATATGTGCATTTGTTAATCTCATTTATACGGACTCATCGAAATCAACCAAAGCGTTCAGAAAACTCGCGGCATATCTCACAATCGCGACTATTATTGATGCCCTGACCTGCATAGCCATCGGAATGGGATCGCAGCTGTCCGTTTTTTCGCATTATCTGCTGCACTCGCTGAATATATTATCATCCACGCTGGCGTCTGCATCCTATGTGGAATACGTTATAGCCTGTGTAAATGTTGATCCGAGAAAGCTTGCTTTTAACAAGATAAATCTCGCCATATTTGTTGTGCAGGTATTCCTGGTTCTTCAAAATGTTCTTACAGGATACGTCTTTTCATATACCGTGGAAGGCGGCTATGTTCATGGGATGTTTTTCTATGTGGCATCTGCCATTATTCCGCTGTACTATCTGATTCTGGCATCGGGGTTTGTGGCCGTTAACAAATCAAGCTATACCATGCTGCAGCTTGTAAGTATGGCGATTTCCACAGTTGTGCTTGTAACGGTATACATGGCTCAGATTTTCGTCTTTAAATCAGCATCACTTGCCTTTTTTGCGGCATCGCTGGCGCTGCTGATGCTGTTTTTTACATTGGAGACTCCCGATTTTCACAGACTTGAAAAGACCATCGATAAGCTTGAAAAAGCAGAGAAAGAAGCTCTCGAAGCAAGGAGAAGAGCAGAAGAAGCCAATGATGTAAAAAGTGAGTTCCTCTCTCAGATGTCCCATGAGATAAGAACGCCCATCAATTCAATCCTTGGCTTTAACAATTTCATCCTGGAAAATACCAAAGAAAATCTAACCTCCGAGTATGCGTCCAAGATAAAGAGCGCAGGAGAGAATCTGCTGGCATTTTTCAATAACCTCTTAAGTCTCATATCCCAGAGCGGTGATGAGGAAGTTGATATTAAGAGCCTTTTTGAGTACACATCCCTTATCGATAATGATACGGACGAGGTTCTGGTGCCCATTATGCCTAAAGCTTCTGTTCTTGTGGTGGATGATAATGCCATGAATGTGGACCTTCTTATAAGAATCCTTAAAAAGACAGAAGTTATCACAGATACGGCAGCTGACGGCCAAAAGGCTCTGATGAAGCTTAGGAAAAAGAACTATGACCTCATCATAATGGACTACATGATGCCTATTATGGACGGCGTTGAGAGCCTCAGTATCATGCGTGAAGAGAGGCTGTGCCCCGGATCTCCTGTTGTAATGCTGACAGCAGGCGGCCTTCGCGGAGATGAGGAGCGCTTTAAGGAACTTGGTTTTGATGCATACCTTACAAAGCCTGTTGTTGCTAACACGCTCTATGAGCTTCTTGCAGATATCATGCCACTTGAGCTGATCGAGCAGAGAGTATCTCTTGAGCATCTTTTTTATAAGGAGAAAAAGGGAGAGCTCGAAACGGCAGCACCGCCTGCTAAAAAGAGGAGCCTTGCTGAGATATTCACTGATCTTGATACCAAGGCGGGACTTAATTACTGCATGGATGATGAGGAATTCTATCTCTCACAGCTTGAGATGTTCGTAGATAGCGGTAAAGGTGATGAACTTGAAGGATTCTGCAATGAAAAGGATTATGATAATTACCTGATCTCCGTTCATGCCCTTAAGAGTACTGCCAGAACCATCGGTGCCAATGCCCTGGCTGATGAAGCTCTTGCTCTTGAAAATGCCATAAAAGAAGGAAGGACTGAGGCTGTTGATTCAGATCACGGACAGCTTAAGATCCATTTTGATGAGCTTTCAGAAAAGCTTAGAAACGGCCTTGATGAGTACAAAAACCAGAGTTCTGCTCCCGCACTGCCGCAGGATTCTGCAATTCCTGAGATTGCACTATCTGCAAGAGACCAGGCAGAGCAGAAAAACCTGTCGCTCCAGATACTTCTCGCCCTGGCAAATACTGTGGATGCAAGGGAAGTAAGCGGCAATGGACGTTCCATGCGAGTTGCCAAATACGCAACTGAGATCGCAAGGCGTTTTGGTAAAAGCGATGAGGAGCTTAAGGATATTTATTCCATGGCCCTTGTGCATGATATAGGAAAACTTATTATCCCCGAGAAAATCTTAAGAAAGCCTGACAGTCTCACAGAGGATGAGTCTGAGATAGTAAGGCAGCACCCTGTAATCGGCTACGAGATTCTAAGAAACGTATCAGAGCTTCCCGGCCTTGCTACAGGTGCCAGATGGCATCACGAGAGATATGACGGAACAGGCTATCCCGACGGACTTGTGGGAGATGAGATACCCGTTGAAGCCCGCATAATCGGAATAGCAGATGCCTATGATGCCATGACCAGCGAGCGTCCCTATGCACCTGTTATGCCGCCTACCCGCATAATAAAAGAGCTGGAGCGAAACAAGGGAGTTCAGTTCGATCCGGCTCTTGTGGATATTCTTATTCAGATGATTAATGAAAGTATGTGATTTAGCTTAAGGAATTCATGGCATAATCTGCCAGAAGTCTTGCAGCTTCGCGCATACTCTCGCGGCGAATGTGAACAGTATCGCCGTCCTTCATGACAAACATTTGCAGATCCTTATCCACGCTCTTTACATGAGCAATGTTTACAAGAAAGCTCTTGTGAGTCCGCATGAAAGTGTCATCCGGAGTCTGTGCTTCGATATCGTCAAGCTTGCCGGTGAACTGAAGTACTGCTCCGTTGGCCATATGCATGAAAATAGTGTGGGTATTCTGCTCCACATAACATATCTTTTCATAGGAAAAGGTCATGTCCTTGCCATTAATACGCACAGTGACACCTCCCTGTCCGCCCTTCATCTGCTGGGCAAGGGTCAAAACCTCTGATACCTCCGTGGGATCAAAGGGCTTCATAAGATATCGGATGACTCTGTTTTTATATCCCTCCATTGCATAGTCGCGACTGGAGGTAGCAAATGCGATGGGAACTGAAGCGTCGATGGCTCTAATCTTGGTAGTAGCATCAACTCCGCCCATTCCGGGCATCAATATATCCATGAAAATAAGATCATATATTCCGGGACGAAATGCATTAATGAATGCTTCTCCTGATTCAAAAAGGTCGACCTGAGAACCTGGAAGAATTTTGTCGACCAAAAACTGAAGTTGTCTGCGCTGAGCCTGTTCATCGTCGCAGACCGCTATTTTTAATGTGTTAGATTCGCTCATAAGAAAGTATCGCTCCTTTATTAAATATATTATATTTCATGCGGAAAATTTGGGCAAGAGCACAAAAATCTGAATTGTCAAGTACGAGTTTTGAACAAAACTGTTCATTTTCCGTAAACAATCTATCATCTTGGCAGATTATAATATAAGAGCAGTTAATATGTTTTTTATATTAGGTGATGGGGAGATGGAAAATAATAGTTTGAAGAACGTAATTACTACGCTTGTTCGCATGGCTATCACGGCATGTGTAGTTTTTGCGTTCTTCGGGCAAAGTATGAATCATACGCTTCATGTACGGGCCATGGAGAAGCATACTGAGAGAATAATCTTTACAGCTCCAAGTGCAGAGAAATTGTATGATGGTACGCCGCTAAGAGAACAGATAGACGTAACCGCTCAGGGGTTGCCTGAGGGTTATACATATAAAGCAGTTGCTGAGGGAAGCGTTACATATCCTGAAGATAATACAGAAGATAACAATATTGTTACTGACTATATAATATATGATCCAAACGGCCTTAATGTTACGGATCAGTTTGTAAATGTAGTGACAAGACCCGGGACTCTCAGAGTCAGCTACACCAAGGAGAACGTCCTTGGCGCAAGGCGCGACAGGGCTACGGGTAAGGAGATAGCTGTTAATACAGATAGTAGTCAGGAAGTGGTTATCGAGGATGAGGGGACACCTCTTGCAGATGGCGCAGGAAATACCGCAATTAAAGGTAACACGCCGGATACCTCTGTAGAAATTTTTATCTATGGGATTCTTTTTCTTATAATGCTCATAGTTTTTGGATTATTCATAACAGATAGTAGCAAAATGAGGGCAAAATGAAATCTATTCAGCAAAAAATAATGCTGCTTACTACGGTGGCGATAGTGATTGTCGCTATTGTTGTAGGCACGTCGGCGGTTTTTAATCTGATACAGGTGGGTGAGTACGATTCTGCTCAAATTCTGAATCTGACCTGTGCAAAGGAAGCGACAGCAATCAACAGGACACTTTACGACGCTGAAGAAGCGGTAAGTATTCTTGCTGATTACGCTGAGGAGCGCCTTTTTTCCGTAGAAAAGCTGGCAAGTGATGCGGACTACAGAGACAGTTACACTGTACAGCTTGGAAATATCTTTGCAAATGTCGCGGCTAATGTTTCCGGTACAATTGCATATTATGTTGTTTACAACCCGGCCATCATTGAATCCGAAGGCGGTCTGTATTATGTGTTTGATGAAGATACAAGGACTTTTTCTCCCGAAGAGCCCATAATGATAGCTGCTATTGAAAAGGGAGATAAAGATTCAATAGCGTGGTGGTATGAGCCTCTTGAAACAGGAGAGCCCACATGGATAGATCCTTTTTATGATCCGGTTTCTGACAGAGAGATTATTTCACATATTATCCCTCTTTATTATGGGGATATCCTGATAGGCGAAGCCGGCGTGGATATTGACTTCTCTGGGATTGTAGAGGATGTTAAGAACGTTAAGTGCTATGAGACGGGATACGGCAGCCTGGCAGACGATAAGGGGACGGCGTACTATAATCCCAACTATGAAAAAGGCACGCTCATGAGCGAGATGGATGTCAGCGAAGGCCTGACCTTTGATGCAGAGAGTAACGGCGAAGAACTTATGACCTACTATTTCCATAATGTTCAGAAGCAGATGGCATATACGACTTTGGCCAACGGAATGAGGCTTATGATCACAGCGCCCACCAAAGAGATAAATGCTGTCAGCAACAAGCTTGTAAGACAGGTTATCATTTCTACTATATTAGTACTTTTCATTTTCTTCTTCGTAACTCTTATGGTTTCAAGAAGAATTACTGAGCCCCTTAAGGAGCTTGCTGAGGTTGCCAAGAAGATCAATGAAGGCGAGCTTGAAGTTACCTTCCCTAAAGAGACCAAGGATGAGGTAGGAGCACTTACCCATGTCCTCGAAAAAATGGTGCATCATCTAAAGCATCATATAGATGACCTCAATTCTCTGGCTTTTCATGATTCACTTACAGGTGTAAAAAATAAGACAGCCTATGATGAAGCTGTAGCCAAGCTTGATGAGATGGAGGGCGATAAGGAGTATGGCATTGTAGTAATGGATGCCAATAATCTGAAGAAGATAAATGATACCTATGGGCATGAGAAAGGCAACATCTATCTGAAAAATGCCTGCAAGCTTACCTGTAGGATTTTCAAGGGAAGTCCTGTATTCAGAGTAGGTGGAGATGAGTTTGTCGTTATTCTTCAGGGTGATGATTATGAGAATTGCTACAAGCTGATGCGCGATTTTGATGTTGAAGCAGAGAAACATAATAAACGTACCAAGAACGAATGGGAAAAGATAAATATTGCAAAAGGCATGGTTAAATATGAGCCAGGTACCGATCAGAATGCAGAGGCTGTATTCAAGCGGGCAGATGCCAGAATGTACGTGGCAAAACAGAAGATGAAGCTGGCGGAAATATCCTGATATCTTCTATATAAAGTAATAAATAATAGAGCCTATCAAATAAATGAAAAAATTTGTTTGATGGGTTCTTTTTGTGATGCTTAAAAATGGTGAAATTGGAAACACTTAAAAATATGCCGTTTCGCTATTGACATTTGTTAGCAGGTTTTTATGGAAACGAGATACGGAAAAATGGTATTGTCAAGTACGAGTTTTGAATAAAAAATTTCATTTTCCGTAAACAAAAGTGAAAAGAAATTTCATATAATTAAAGAGTAACATGAGGTTGATAAACCCAATTTTTTTTCATTAGAGGGGGAATATCTATGAGAAAGAACATTGCTAGAAAGTTTGCACTGCTTTTGGCACTGACACTGCTTGTAACGACCTTTGGCTCTGATTACAACAGTATCGGCGTTCGCGCTGATGAAGGTGCCCCCGAGCAGGCAGAAGACGTTGATTACAGCCCTGTGTTTTCCGAGCCTATCGGCGCTGAGCAGGAAACTCCTGCAGAAGAGGAGATTCAGGAAGAACCTGAAGAAGAACAGGAAGAACCTGAAGAGGAAGCTCCTGCAGAAGAACCTCAGCCTGAACAGCAGGAAGAAGAACAGCCTGCACAGGAAGAGGAAGCTCAGCCTGAGGAGACTCCTGCAGCAGAGACACCTGCAGATGAGACTCCCGCGGAAGAGACACCTGCAGATGAGACACCTGCAGCAGAGACTCCGGCGGACGAAACACCCGCAGAGGCACCTGCAGAAGACGCTCCCGCAGCAGAGACTCCTGCAGACGAGACGCCTGCAGCAGAGACACCTGCAGATGAAACACCCGCAACAGCAGTTACGATCAGATTCGTAGCCGGCGAAGGTGGAACAGTTTCTAAGGAAGCCGAGACTGTTGATATGAGTATAGAAGGCGCTGCATTTGAAGGCGCTTTGGCAACAGCTAATGAAGGCTTTGAGTTTGTAAACTGGACAAACGTTGAAGGTACTCCTGTTTGCGAGACAGCTGCATTTGCACCTGTTGGCGATCAGATTATCAACGAAGCAGTTTATACAGCTAACTTCAAGGCAGCGGAAGTTGTTAAAGAAGAAAAGGTAGAAGAGCCTGAAGAAGAAATGCCTGCAAAGGATTTCGAGGATGTTACAGATAATAATGTTACCGTTAAGGTAAGTGCTCCTGAAGGTGCATTTCCTGTAGGTACAACAATGTCTGTATCAGACGTTACAAATCCTGAGATCATAGATGCTGTTAAGGATGCGGCAAACAGTGACGTAGAGAACAGCAAGCAGGAAGCTGTTGCTGTTGACATCACATTCAGAAATGAAAAAGGTGAAGAGATCGAGCCTAAGTGCGCTATTAGCGTAGCCATCTATAGCCCGATTATTGAAAAAGAGAATTCAACTCTTGTACACGTAGATGATGAGCAGAAGGCAGAAGTAGTAGATGCAAGCTTCAAGGAAGATAAGGCAGAGTTTACTTCTGATGAGTTCTCAATTTACGCTATCGTTGTTGATCCCAAGCCTGAAGTACAGACTCCCAGACGTACATATAAGTTCCAGGATTCTGACGGAACACCTTATATGTTCACAAATGAGGAAGGTGAGGAAGTAGACAACCAGATTATTAAGAATGGTGAAGCTCTTGCAGAGATTCCTGCTCCTTATTCCACAGGAATGGAATTCATCGGATGGTATGAATATGATACAGAGGGTGGTGCATATACAGAAAACAAGATTACATTTGGCGCCGCTATCGATTTATCTGCCCTTACAAAAGATGAAGAAGTTATCGTAAGAGCTAAATACAAGAATTCTTACATTATTACATACCTTAGCGAGCCTAAGGGTGAGAACAACGAGAGAGCTATTCTTGAAACTGTAGAGGTTTTAACTGAGGATGGTTCCTGCAAAATTGATTACAACTATGAAGCTTCAGATCCCGAGACATCTGCATTCCTCGGCTGGAAGCTTGAGAATCCTGCTCAGCAGAGCAGTGTAACTATTGATGGAACATGGCCTGACTACATCGCTAATGGTACAGAGGTGAAGATAAAAGATAACATCACACTTATACCCTATGTACCTACAGGACATTGGCTCATTTTCCATGAGAATGGTAAAGGCGCATCCTATACACCTTCAGCATTTGTTGAAGGCGGCGTGCTTAACGATGAAAACAGGGATAGTTACATACCTGCAGATCCTAAAAGAAAAGGTTATGATTTTGCAGGATGGTATACTTGTAAGGTAAACCCTAAAGATCATAAGCCTTACGTTGATGATAATGGAAATCCTGTAGATGAGAATAATAATCCATATGGAGAAGAGTATTCATTCCTAGGAACACTTGATAAAAATGTTGATCTTTTAGCTATGTGGACACCGGCAGGCACCGCTCCTTACACAGTCATTATCTGGAAACAAAATCTTAAAGGTGATGACTATGATTATGCAGAGTCTATTACAGTCCAGGATGCTCCTACCGGAGTTGTTGCCAGTGGAATAGTGCTTCATACAGCAGACTGCTATGCAACGATTAATGGAAAGAATTATGGTGGCCCTGAACCTGCTAATCTTAGGACTGCAATAAATAATAATGATCCTATGGTGAAATATGTAGGATTTAAACCGGTCCGCTACGACAGTACTAAGAAAATTAGTCCTGATGGAAATACTATTATCAATGTATATTTTGATAGAATAGAGTATGTATTCCAGTATAGACTTGCATTTTATAGAGGAAATTCTCTTCATGCCTATACTGATGGAAGCAGAACGCAGAGTAGAGAACTGACTAATCTGCCGGCAGATGCTTTTGCGGCAATATCAGAACGTGTTGGAAATAATTATGTTGTTACCAGAACAGCAAAGTACGGTCAGGATATAACAGGACTGTGGCCGAAGTATGAAGAGTTTGCAAGCTTAAAGGGTAAACTTGGAAGATTAAGAAACGCTGATGCAGAGCTTGTCAGCTGGATACTTGATCCTAATGCTCAGGCATATACAGGAGGAGACAATCAGGGCGGTGAGACTGTAAAAGGTAAGCTTACCGTTATGGATGAGCAGCTTCTTGGAAATTGGAAGGATCCTAACGCTAACTATGTCGATGCCAGATATGATGGTAATCCATACAATTATTCATACTATATTTGTGTTGAAAAGGAAAACTCTACCGGGACAACAGCTAGAAATACTGCAACAACAAATGCAGCTTATGAAGCAGCGGAAACTATCGTTCATAATCGCGTAGAATACACATTAAAAGAAATAGTTCCCTCCAAAGCAAATTCTGATTATGGCGGACAGAAGGCTCCTGCTTATGAAGGATTTACAGCTCAAAAAGATGCAAATGGTAGATTTGTTTACGAGCAGTTGACAGAGAATGGCCAAAGTCGTGGTATGGCTTTCTACTACACAAGAAATACCTCCGGTATTACCTACATGGACGGTGCATATTATACAGGTAATGGAGTTAAGGTAGAAGGAATGGTACCGGATACTATCCTTAAGGAAGTTGAGGATATCAAATTCGCTACTGACTTGACATCATATAATAAGAATGTTAATGGTCAGCAAGGCGCGAACTATTATGTACCAACACCTAAGTATGAGGGAATAATATTTGATGGATGGTATAAAGATGCTGAATGTCAGGATCCTTATACATTCACTACTATGACTAAAGATCAGATTATAGTATATGCTAAGTGGATTCTGAAGCAGTACAGAGTAATTCTTCATCCAAATGCTTATGAAGACGACGGAACAACAAAAAAGGCCGGATATTTTATTGGAAATCAGGGCATGTCATTCCGTGTAGATTACAATGATCTGGTTTCTCCTACATCTCCTACTGCTGATGATTATGAGTTTGTAGGTTGGTACAGGGATACGGAATTTTCAGAACTTTTCAGTTGTGCTGCAACAGCATTGAATGATACTTCTGTTATTACTCCTTATGATCGAACAGGACCTACAGAGTATGATCAGCTTGGTAATGCTACAAGTGACATTAACGGTGATGAGCATCCTAAAGACAATGATGGTAATCCGTTGCCTCCTCGTTTTTGGATCACAAGAAGGCTTGATCTCTATGCTAAGTGGAGAAGCAAGCTTGCAGGTGCTAATGGTATCAACGTAGAATATGTTGATAACGATGGCAATGTACTGGAAAACCTTGATACTAAACTTTATTCAGATCATTCTGCAGCTATAGCTAAGGATTGTCCTGATAGTATTAAAAAGATTACTGTTAATGATGAGGAAAAGGTATTCGATCACTGGGTTGTTCAGAAGTATGAAAACTCAGCTTATACAAATTCCGACACTACAGTAACAGAAGGTAAGAGTTTCACAGTATATAAGAGATATGCTAAGGTGACAGCGAATTCTGATAATACACCTGAGAATCCTTCTTATACATATACTGTAAGACTTATTCCGGCATATAAGAGTGCTAAGAACGATAACATTAAGCTTACACATATCAACTATCACGGTAATGAAGGCACAACATCTCTTACAACAGATGCTAGCAAGAACCTTACCGTAAGTGATGATAAGGCAACTGCTTCCTATGAAAAGCTTCAGCTTAATACAGCTATAATACTTTCAGATGAAGGCTTTACAAGAGAACATTATACATTGGTAGGATGGGAAGACAGAGCTAACCAGAATACAGTGTATAAAGTTGGTGATAAGATTGGTGTAGATCAGAATAATCCTTTACCAAATGATCTCTATGCTGTATGGGAAATCAACAAGGCATCATACATCATCAGATACTACAAGGATGAAGTAGTAGAAGGGGGAACACCTCTTGCATCTGTAGAAAAAGGCCCTGTAGATGTTGGTACTCGTGTTGTTATCGAAGCAGGAGAAGCAGAAGGACAGCTCGATTACAAGAAGCCTGATTCCGGTTATGAATCCGGTGTACAGCAGGGATTGACAGAAGAAAAGCCTTATTATGAGGTACAGGATACTACTAAAGAGCAGTACATTGATGTATTGTATGTAGCTTCTTCTACATCCTACACAATCGAGTACTACAAGGGTGATGCTAATGGCAATCCTGTAGGAGATCCTATCGGTACAGAAACAGTTGATAATGTAACTGTTGGAAGTAGCGTAGGCCAGCTCGATGATGCAACAATAAATGCTAAGAGACCCGGCGGCTATAAGAATGGTGTTCAGAAGAATACAATTGAAACTATAGTTGCAGAAGCTTCAAATAATGTTATCAAGGTTGTTTATTCACCTATTAAGGTTACTGTAACTGTAAGAGGTAAGCAGTGCGAAACTGACTACGATGGAACAGAGAAGTCTCAGGCAGATTCAAATCTTAAAGATAAGACAGCGCCTAACGCAAATTGGGCTGACGGATGGATCATCGAATCTGTTGAAGCAGAGACAGGATATGAAGTATCTGAGAGTGACTTTACAATAAGCACAGTAGATTTAGGTCTTAAATATCCTCTGGTAAAGACAGACGCAGGTACATACGAGAATGAATTTACAGAGAACAACTTTGTAGCAACTCCTGTAGCAGGTAAAGAAGGCTTAGATATCGACATTGAGGTTGAGGATGGTTACCTTAAGATCAATAAGATTACTTCTAAGGTAATAGTAAAGATCAAGGGTGAGCAGGTTGAAACCTACTACACAGGTAACAAGCAGTCCACAGATGAATTCGAGACTGCCGGATTTAACGGAAATGGTTATGCAGTTGTATCCAAGCTTACAGAAGATAACAAGCCTGTAGCAGGTCTTGCAGATACCGATATCGTCCTTGCAGAAGGTAAAACGGCTGAGGCACATGGTACAGAATCAAGTGATGATCCTTATCCTATGAACCTCACAAAAGATCACTTCCAGTGCAGCAATGAGAATTTCACAGATGTGGAATTCGAGATTGTTGAAGGTGATGATGGTAAGACCAAAGACGGTTATATCCTGATTAAGCCTGTAGAAGGTATTGTAGTAACACTTCATGGCGAGATCCTTGAGACTCTTTACAGTGGAGAAGAGCAGTCAACCGCTGATGAGCAGTTCGAAGGTCTTGATAAGTTCACAGTTGATAGCATTAAGAAGGATGGTGAGGATTGCAATCTCATAGATGCTTCACAGATTATTCTTAAGGATGGTGAAGGAATCGCAACCGGTACAGATGTACAGGATGATCCTTATGCTATGGGTCTTACAGAGGATAGCTTTGAGTGTTCTAATAAGAACTATAAAGTAAGCTATATTATTACAAGTGATGGCGGGCTTAAGATAAATCCTGTTGAGCTGGTGGTTAGAGTTACAGGACACAACAATGGCGAAGGCGATCCCTGGACCGGCAAGGAAATTTCTGTAAAGGGATTTGATATCGGACTTGATGAAGAGTTTGCTCAGTCAACAAATACACCGGACGCAGTAAGCAAGTATGATATCGATAAATCTGTAGAGTTTGATGGAACCAAGATCGGCGAGCTTGAGAAAGAAGACGGAGCAATCGCTGTTCCTGTATTAACCAAAAAGAATGTTGGAACTTATCCTATGGGACTTGACCAGATGGATGAGAGAGAAAACTATACACGTTTTGTTAATACAGATACTAACTACCGCGTATTCTTCATGGTTGAAGATGGTTATCTGAAGATCAATCCTCCTGCAGGACTGTATACACTTACAGCTGAGACAATCGGCGGAGAAGAGCAGTTCTCAGGAAAGACCTGGACAGGTCCTGATTTTGATTACAAGATTTCCGGTGAGGCACCTAAGGAAGTACTAAGACCTATGGTTGAGGCTCTTAACAGCTTTATTGGTGGACTGACAAGCTTCTTCGGACTTAAGGCACATGCTACTACTGAAGAAGATCTGCACAGCTTTGAGATTGACGGCGTTACATTCTATGCTAAGGGACTTAGGGTAGAAGTAACTGCAAGAGACGTTGATACTTATGAGCTTGATCTTGTAGGAACACCTGTAATCATGGATGGTACCGGAGCTGATGCTACTGATGTAACAGAATTCTTCGATGTTGAACACATGACAATTATTAAGGGCAAGTTCAAGATCACACCTAAGCCTATTACTATTACATCAGGATCAGCAGAGAAGGTTTATGACGGTCAGCCGCTTAGAATGGAGTCTGCAACAAATAGTCCTGAGCTTGCAGAGGGTGATGCATTTACATACACCTTCACAAAGAGCCAGACAGAGGTTGGTGAGTGCGATAACGAGTTTGATTTCGCACCTGCAAATGAGCAGACCAAGGTTGGCAACTACCAGATTACCAAGGTTTACGGCAAACTTAAGGTAACAGCAACTACTGATACCAACAATGATGATGACGACGATGATGATGACGATGATGATAATCGCAGAGAACGTCGCCGCAACAACAATAACGCAGCTGACAATGATGATGACGATGACAACGATACACAGGTACTTGGCGCTAAGAGACCTGCAGATGAGCCTGCAGCAGTTCTCGGAGCAAAGAGAGAGCAGGAAGAGCCCGGTGTACTTGGAGCAAGAAGAGGTGGTACAGATGATAACACCAATGCTTCAAGAGTAATCGTTCTTCTCATTGCAGCCGGAGCAGTAGCAACAATCCTTGTTACCGGTAGAAAACGTAAGGAAGACGAAGAATAATTCGTTCGTTAACCTGAATAAGTAAAACTTAAAATGGGATCGGCACATTGAAGTGTGCCGGTCCCGTTTTTTCATGCCATAAAAATATTATTCATGGTACAATACTAGTATAAAAAATCACGGAGGTAGGCTATGAATAACAGAGTTTTTCATGTTGATCACCAGATTGCCAATAAAAGTGTTGAGGATTCCATCACAGAGATCACAAGAGTGGTCCAGTATAATCAGATAAACGGATATGAGAGAATGTTTGGCGGAGAGCTTATGCGCTGGATCGATGAGGTTGCAGGTATGGTTGCCCTTAGACATGCAGGTACTCCCGTAACTACAGCTGCAATCGACAATATGCAGTTTAAGCAGCCTGTACTGCTCAACGACATCGTGGTTTTGATAGGAAGGATTACCCATGTGGGCAAGACCTCTATGGAGGTAAGAGTGGACACTTATGTTGAGGACCTTCGCACAGGTATGAGACATGTGGTGAACAGAGCTTATCTTACAGAGGTTTGCGTTGATGAGGACGGAAGACCCACCACGGTTCCTTATGGTCTGAATGTGCGCACTGAAGCTGAGAGAGCAGAGTGGCAGGGAGCTGAGAAGAGAATAGAGCTTCGCGTTCAGAGAAGAAAAGAAGGTTTTTAAGTATTATTAGTTAGAAGAGGTTTCAAGTGATAGATTACGAGGAAAAATATCACAGAGAGAAAAAACTGGCAGATCAGCTGATGCATGCCCTTGCCAAGGTTGCCGATGAGAACGGACATTATACCCACGATCATTCGGAGCGTGTGGCACTGTATTCCATGGAGATCGCCAAGCGCATGGGCAAAAGCAGGGCTGAGCAGTTTGAGATTTATCAGATGGGTCTTATGCATGATATCGGTAAGATTGGGATTCCCAACGAGATTATCAGTAAGGCTGAGTGTCTGATGGATGAAGAATATACCCTTATGAAAAAGCATCCTATGTTTGGTGCTAAGATTCTGCAGGATATCACTGAAATACCGGGTCTTGCAGTAGGAGCTCGATGGCATCATGAGAGATATGATGGCAACGGATATCCCGACGGTCTCAAGGGTGAGGCTATTCCTGAAGAAGCCAGGATCATAGCTATCGCCGATGCTTATGATGCCATGAGCTCTGAGAGATGTTATCAGGGTGTCATGAAGCAGAAAAAGGTCAGAAGCGAGATAGAGAAGGGCAGGGGCACACAGTTTGACCCTGAAATAGCTAATATTTTTTTGTCTATAATAGATGCTGATACTGAATATGTCATGAATTCTGAGGTTCCCACTTATATTATCAAAGAATTTTTCGGAAGGTTTGATGATTGACGAACAAAATTGAAAAAGAGGGCACATCGTGGTAAAATTCATACGGTGTTTAAGTAAACACCCGGCGTGATAATTTGCGCCGGTGAACTTTTTTTGTTTAGATTCCAATTTTTATTTTTTATCCAGGAGGTACATATAATGAGTAAGAGTTTCGATGATATCCTTGCCAAGCTTAAGACAGCCAGCACCAAAAAGCTTGCAGTTGCATGCGCACAGGATGAACCTGTTCTTGAGGCTGTTAAACTTGCTAAGGAGCGCGGAATTGCTGATGCAATCCTTGTAGGTGATAAGGATGAGATTGAGAGAATCGCAGGTGAGATGGGCATGGACCTTTCTCAGTTTGAGATCATTGACGTGAAGGATACAGTTGAGGCTGCTACCAAGGCTGTTTCACTTGTACACGACGGCAAGGCTGATATCTACATGAAGGGTCAGCTTGATTCCAAGACTTTCCTTAAGTCAGTTCTTAATAAGGAAGTTGGTCTTCGTACAGGTCGTCCGCTTTCTCACGTTTGCGTATTTGAGATTCCCGGAATCGACCGTCTTCTTTTCCTTACAGACGTTGCATTCATGCCTTATCCCACACTTGAAGATAAGAAGGTTATCATTGAATATACAGTTAACGTAGCAAGAGCTTGCGGTGTTGAGTGCCCTAAGGTTGCTCCTCTTGCAGCAGTGGAAGTTGTTAACGATAAGATGCCTGTTACAGTTGAGGCAGCAGAGCTCACACGCCTTAACGAAGCTGGCGAGATTAAGAACTGCATCGTTGACGGACCTCTTTCCATGGACCTTGCTATTGATCCTTCAGCAGCTGAGCACAAGGCTGGCGCTAAGGACCGTAAGATTGTCGGTGATGCTGATATTCTTCTTTTCCCTGACATCCACGCAGGTAACCTTACATACAAGACCATCGTTCGTCTTGCAACAGTTAAAAACGGTAACATCTTAACAGGAACACAGGCTCCCGTTATCCTTACATCACGTTCTGATTCTGTTGAGGTTAAGCTCAACTCTATCGCACTTGCAGCAGTAGTAGCAGAAGAGAAAAATTTATAATAATGAGCCCTCATCCGGCACTTCGTGCCACCTTCCCCCAAAGGGGGAAGGCATGAATGCTTTGCCTTCTTACCAAGGGGGGAAGACATGAATGCTTTGCCTTCTTACCAAGGGGGGGAAGACATGAATGCTTTGCCTTCTGCCCAAGGGGGAAGGCATGAATGCTTTGCCTTCTCCCCTTGGGGAGAAGGTGTCACCGTAGGTGACGGATGAGGGAGAAGGAGACAATTATGATCAAAAGTTTAATCATTAATCCGGGTTCCACATCTACCAAGCTTGGTATTTTTGAGGATGAGACTCTTACAATGGAGGAGACTCTCCGCCATCCCACAGAGGAGATTGCCAAGTACGACCACATCATCGATCAGCTTGGCTGGAGAAAAGAGCTTATTCTTAACTTCCTTAAGAGTGCTGATCAGGACGTTAAGTCCTTCAATGTAATAGTGGGTCGTGGCGGACTTGTTAAGCCCATTCCCGGTGGTACATACGCAGTTAATGATGCACTTATCAAGGATCTTAAGGCAGGTGTTCAGGGTGAGCACGCTAGTAACCTTGGCGGACTTCTTGCAAAAGAGATCGCAGACGAGATCGGTGTTCCTTCATATATCGTAGATCCCGTTGTAGTTGATGAGCTTTGTGAAGAGGCAAGAGTTACAGGTCTTCCTCAGATCCCGAGAGTTTCAATTTTCCATGCACTTAATCAGAAGGCTGTTGCCAGAAGATATGCAAAGGAAATCGGCAAAAAGTACGAGGACATCAATCTTGTAGTAGTTCACCTTGGCGGCGGTGTTTCCGTAGGTGCTCACAAGAATGGTCAGATCATAGATGTATTCAACGCTCTTGATGGTGACGGCGCTATGTCTCCTGAGCGTGCAGGCGGACTTCCTACAGGTGGTCTTATCCGTCTTTGCTTCTCAGGTGAGTATTCTGAGGCTGAGGTTCGCAAGATGGCAGTTGGTAAGGGCGGCTTCAATGCTTGGCTTGGCACCAACGACATGAGAGAAGTTGTTAAGATGAGAGATGAAGGCGATGAGAAGGCTAAGCTTGTTATCGATGCATTCATCTTCCAGCTTGCTAAGAACATCGGATCAATGGCAGCTGTTCTTGACGGCAAGGTTGATCAGATCATTATTACAGGCGGTATCGCTTACAATGCTCCTATCATGGAGAGATTATCAGCTAAGGTTAAGTTTATCGCTCCTGTAACAGTTTATCCCGGTGAGGATGAGCTTCTTGCACTTGCACAGGGGGCTCTCCGTGTAATGAACGGTGAGGAACAGGCTAAGATTTACGAGTAATACTTAGAGTTCTGATATTTTAAGAAAAGATAAGCCCTTCCGGGTACTTACCGGAGGGGCTTTTTTGAAAAGCTATACAAAAGAGGAATGTATGAAGGTATTTTTGGTTGAAGACGAGTTTGTTGTGAGGGAAGGCATAAAAAACAATGTGGACTGGGCTGCCCACGGCTATGAGTTTTGCGGAGAAGCAGGTGATGGGGAGCTTGCTTATTCAATGATACAGAAGTTAAAGCCGGACATTGTAATTACTGATATTAAGATGCCCTTTATGGACGGGCTTACACTGAGCCGCATGATCAAGGAAGAATTTCCCTGGATAGAGATTATTCTTCTCACAGGTTATGAGGACTTTCAGTATGCCACAGAGGCCATAAGAATAGGTGTATCCTGCTATCTCTCTAAGCCCATCAGCGGTGAGAGTCTCCTTAAAGAGGTGGACGCTGTAGCCAGGAGGATAGAGGAGAGGCAGGAAGAGGTTGAAGCAAAAAAGCGTTACGAAGAGGACATGGAAGAGCGGATGGAGCTGGAAAAACAGGAGTTTTTCAGCGATCTCGTAACAGGCAACAAGGAGTTTTCAGAGCTTTTAGAGAATGCCAAGAAGCTTTCAATCGATATTACCGCAATCAGATATAACATTTTGATGCTGAGGGTATGGTCAGGCAAACGTGATGCGAGAGAATATTCAGGAAGCGTCGTTGAAGTTGAGCAGGGAATCCGCAGGATTGCGGAAAAATACAGCGCTATCTATTTTAATTTAAATATAGAAGGCATCGCTCTTTTATTTAAGGCTGATGATGAAGCTTCTTTATCAGGCAGTATAGAGCGTTGCATACAGGAGATAAAAAGACTTTTATTTGAATATAAGCACGTACGCTATTTTGGCGGTGTAGGCAGAAGTGTTGACAGGATAAGTGAGATTCCTGCCTGCTTTGGATGGGCCAGCAGAGCCTTTGCCCATATGTATCTGACAGAAGATAGCGGATTTTTATTTGGCACGGAAGAAGCTCTCAAGGGTGGGAGCGACAATGTTATCCTGTCAGAGATAGATCCAAGGCACATTGACAGACGCCTTATCAAGGAATTTTTAAGACGTGGTGAGAAGTCTGAGACAGAGTTTTTTGTGGAAGAGTTCATTAACGGCATGGGCAGAAGCGCCATAAGATCTACTCTTATCAGACAGTATGTGGCAATGGATTTCTATTTTTGCGTATCTGATTTTCTTGAGAATGAGCTTGGAATTTCCAGAAAGGACCTCAGTGAAGAGGTGGAGACTCCTACGCCTGAGATTCTGGCAGATGAGGAGAAGACTCAGAAGTATATGGCGAGAATCATCAATCAGGTGCTTGCTGTCAGGGAGGCTGATTCAAAGGGACGTTACAGCGATGTTGTAAGTGAAGTTATCTCCTATATTGAGAAGAATTACACAGATGATGAGCTTTCGCTTAATACGCTGGCAGCTCACGTTAATTTTTCACCCAATCACTTAAGTGCTATTTTTAAGGCACAGACGGGACAGCCCTTTATCAAGTACTTAACTGACTACCGTATGAATGCTGCTAAGGAGCTTCTTGTCACTACTTCAAAGAAGAGCAACGAGATAGGACTTATGGTGGGCTATAAGGATCCACACTATTTTTCATATACTTTCAAGAAGACCCAGGGCATGACCCCGACACAGTACAGAAGCGGAAGTTCTCCGGAGGTAAGCTGATATGGAGTTTCTAAAAAGAAGAAACAGATCAAAATCACACCTTGCGGACCAGATAAGACTTTCCTATCTGATACTGCTTCTTCCCAATATTGTTTTCATGTTTTATGCGTTCTTTAATCTGTGGACCATAAACGAGCGCTACAATGATATGCTTAATTCCGTGGTTGCAGCCAGTGAGTTCAGTTTGGACTTCAAGGAAAAGTTTGACTATGAGACCTATCTTTTAATAGTAGGAAATGTGTCTCCCGAGGAGTCTGCGATACCTCAGCTGATATCGGATGCAAGGGGTGTTGTCCACAGGCTTGAGGGCATGACCGATACTGAGGACAATGTGAAGCGTCTAGAGAGCGCAGGGAAATACCTTGATAACCTTGAGGGATACATCGCTCATATCGAAGACAACATGAACTACGAGGATAAGTATGACGACAACATGACTATCTGGGAGAACGACGTTCAGATAGTTACGTCCCTTATCAAGGAGACCATCAACGAGTATATCTATTATGAAAACAAGCAGCTTCAGACTGCCCAGGAGGAGACAAGTGCCTTTTTCCTTAACACGGCAAAGGTTTCTATAGGTATCTTTATTTTCATAGTGGTCAGTATTGTTTTCGTATCATTGGTTGGTCCTGTCATCATCACAAGACCCATCGAGGAGCAGGTAAAAGAAGAGCAGAAGCAGCTTCGTAAGGCTGAGTTCGAGCTTTTGCAGGCACAGATAAATCCTCACTTTTTATATAACACCCTTGATGCCATTGTTTGGTCTGCGGAGGCGGGGAACCAGAAGCAGGTTGTTAAGATGGTTGGCAGCCTCTCTGACTTTTTCAGGACTTCTCTTAACAAGGGTAAGGAGATCGTCACCATAAAAGAGGAGCTTCAGCACGTAAGAAGTTATCTGGAGATTCAGCAGATCAGATATCAGGATATTCTTACCTATGAGATTGATGCTGAGGATGAGATTGGGGGATACAAGATTCCCAAGATTACGGTTCAGCCCATAGTTGAGAATGCGCTTTATCACGGAATAAAAAATAAGCGGGGAGGCGGAAAGATCACTGTAAACGGCAAGTCCGACGGTGATGATATCGTGATAACGGTTCATGACGATGGAATGGGTATGGATTTTGACAGGCTCCAGCAGGTACAGCAGAGTCTTGTTTCCGGCGATGAAAATGAAAAGGCGATCTATGGTCTTTATAATGTAAATGAGAGAATACGTCTGGAGTTTGGTGAAGAATACGGTATAAAAATCGAGAGTATTCACGGCATTGGAACCACAGTTACGGTTCGTCTGCCGAAAATCTTAACCTGAATCGTAAAAAATTCAACTTTTCAATTCAAGATGATAAAAATTCCAACTTTATAAAGTTTTTTATTCAATGGCTTTTTTTCTCCAAAAATCTAAAATATTAACTAACAGGGACGAAGTCCCAATATTCACATCATATTTTTTGGAGGGAAAAAGTTATGAGAAGAAAGTTATTGTCAGTAATTATGGCATCCGCTATGACACTTAGCTTAGTAGCATGTGGCGGCGGCGCAGCAGAGAGCACAACTACAGAAGCTCCTGCAGCAACAGAGGAAACAGCAACAGAGGAAACAGCAACAGAGGAAACAGCAGCTGAGGAGCCTGCAGCAGAAGAAGCAGCAGAAGAGCCCGCAGCAGAAGAGACAGCAGCTGAGGACACAGCAGCTTCAGGCGACCTTATCAAGGTTGGTATCATCAACAACGATCCTAACGAGTCCGGCTATCGTACAGCTAACGATGCTGACCTCAAGGCTACATTCACAAAAGAGAACGGCTATGATGCATCATTTGCATACAGCTTAAAGAATGATGAGCAGATCGCAGCAGCTCAGACATTCATTCAGGACGAAGTAGATTACCTTCTTCTTTCCGCAGCTGATACAGCAGGCTGGGATTCAGTTCTTCAGGATGCTCAGGCAGCAGGAATCAAGGTTATCCTTTTCGACCGTACAATCGATGCAGATCCCAGCCTCTATGAAGCTTCTATCGTTTCAGATATGGCTAAGGAAGGCGAGACAGCAGTTACATGGCTTGCAGGTCAGGGACTTGACGAGTACAACATAATCCACCTTCAGGGTGTTATGGGTTCAGCAGCTCAGCAGGGACGCAGCGGCGCTCTTGATGAGAAGGTTGCAGCAGAAGCTAACTGGAACATCGTTAACCAGCAGACAGCTGAGTGGAACGCTGAGAAAGCACAGCAGATCGTTCAGTCAGTTATCGATTCCGGCGAGAAGTTCAACGTAATCTATGCTGAGAACGACGATATGGCTAAGGGTGCAGTTGCAGCTCTTGACGCAGCTGGTATCTCACACGGTGTTGGCAAAGACGTTATCGTAATGGGCTTTGACTGCAACAAGTGGGCACTTGAAGAGCTCCTTGCTCAGAACTGGAACTATGATGGACAGTGCAATCCTTTCCAGTCAAGCTACATCGATGAGATCATCAAGACTCTTGAGAGCGGCGGATCACTTTCAGAGAAGACCATCATCATGGACGAGAAGGGCTTCGATGCAAGCACAATCACTCAGGAAGATGTTGATAACTACGGCATATAATAGTATTGATGCGTAGCAATTTGGTTATCAATTTAAATTAGTCTATTCAGCGCGGTGCGGAGAAGTGTCCGCACCGCGCATTTTTTAAGAAGCGAGGTAGAACCGGTGGAAGAAAACAGAGTGCTCGAAATGCGAGGCATAAATAAATCGTTTCCGGGCGTTAAGGCATTGCAGAACGTGGATTTTAACCTGGGTAAAGGTGAGATTCATGCTCTGATGGGCGAAAACGGTGCCGGAAAATCCACACTGATCAAGGTGCTTACCGGAGTGTATTCCAAGGACTCAGGAACTATCAGCCTTCAGGGGAAAGGTGAGGTTGCCATTCATTCACCTCAGGATGCACAAAAAAACGGTATCAGTACTGTTTATCAGGAAATAACGCTCTGCCCCAACCTTACTGTTGCTGAGAACATGTTCATCGGCAGAACACAGGGAGTCATCACCAACTGGAAGAAGATAAATGAAGACGCTGACAAGCTCCTTCAGAATCTGGATATCCCTGCCAAGGCAACGCAGCAGCTTTCCAACTGCTCAATCGCAGTTCAGCAGATGGTTGCCATTGCAAGAGCCGTTGATATGGAGTGTGAGGTTCTGATTCTGGATGAGCCTACATCATCTCTTGATGAGCAGGAGGTTGAGAAACTCTTTAACCTGATGAGAAATCTGAAAAACAGAGGTGTTGGAATTATTTTCGTAACACACTTCCTTGATCAGGTATATGAGGTATGTGACAAGATCACCGTTCTCAGAGACGGTCAGCTTGTGGGAGAGTATGAAATTAAAGATCTGCCCAGAGTTCAGCTGGTTGCCAAGATGCTTGGCAAGGAGATGGACGATCTCTCAGATATTAAGGGAGAGAGCGGCGGATACGAGGGAGCAGATGCAAATGATAAAATCTTTGAAGCAAGCGAGCTTCAGAGTGATGCTGGCATTAAGCCCTTCGATTTTTATATCAAAAAAGGAGAGGTCAACGGATTTACAGGACTTCTCGGATCAGGCCGAAGCGAGTGCGTTCGTGCTATCTTTGGTGCTGACAGAGTTCTTGGCGGTAAGGTCAAGATGCATGGCAAGGAGGTTAAGATTAACAAGCCCCTTGATGCAATGAAGAACGGAATTGCTTATCTTCCTGAGGACAGAAAGGTTGATGGTATCATTGGGGATCTTTCAGTAAGAGATAACATCATACTTGCGCTTCAGGTGCTTAAGGGATTTTTCAAGCCCTTCTCAAAGGCACAGGCTTATGCTTTTGCAGACGAATATATTAAGAAGTTAAACATTAAAACTGCTTCTGCGGACACACCGATTAAGTCACTTTCCGGTGGTAATCAGCAGAAGGTTATCCTTGCCAGATGGCTGCTTATGCATCCTGAATATCTGATCCTTGATGAGCCTACAAGAGGTATCGACGTAGGAACCAAGGTAGATATCCAGAAGCTTGTCCTTGATCTTGCAAAGGACGGCATGAGTGTAACCTTCATTTCATCTGAGACAGATGAGATGCTGAGAACCTGCTCAAGGCTTGTTGTCATGAGAGACCGCAAGGTTGTAGGAGAGTTGTCGGGTGGTGATCTTACCCAGAACAAGATCATGAGTACGATTGCAGGGGAGAGTAAGGTATGAGTAAGATAGAAAAAAATGAGCAGAGCTTTCTTAAAAGGCTCGTAAGTAATCAGCTCTTTATACCGGTTATAGCGCTTCTTTTGCTGTCGGTTATAAATCTGATAAATGATCCCGGATTTTTCAAAATAACACTGGGAACAAATAATGCAGGTAATCCTGTTCTTTCAGGATATCTGATCACCATCCTGGACTACGGTTCAGAACTTGGTATTCTTGCAATCGGAATGACACTTGTAACTGCTGCTTCAGGCGGACAGGATATTTCGGTCGGAGCTACAATCGCTATCGCAGGTTCTGCAATGCTTAGAGTTCTCTGCGGCGGTGTTTCAAGACCTACTGAACTGGCAGCACCTGTAATCGTTGCATTTCTTGTAGCCTGCGTGGTTGGTATGCTCTGCGGAGCCTTCAACGGAATGCTGGTCTCGGTGTTTAAGATACAGCCCATGATAGCGACGCTGATACTTTTCACGGCTGGAAGATCAATCGCAGCGTGGATCAACAACAACGAGCTGCCCATCGTTCCTGACCCGAAGTTTGGTTACTTTGGCGGATTTATTCCCGGAATTCCGATTCCGACAACAGTTTTCATAGTTATCGCTTGTATTATAGTTATCGCACTTGTTCTTAAGTTTACAAACCTTGGACTTTACACACAGGCAGTTGGTATCAACGAGAGTTCTTCAAGACTTAACGGTATCAATCCTACCTTTATAAAGTTCCTCAGCTTTGTAATCCTTGGACTTTGCGTAGCTGTTGCAGCTCTTATCAAGGTCAGCAGACTTTCAACCATCAACTATTCTGTAATTGCAAAGGATATAGAGATGGATGCGATCCTTGCGGTTGCACTTGGCGGTAACGCACTTTCAGGTGGTAAGTTCAATATGTGGGCTTCAATCCTTGGAGCTTATGTAATACAGTTTTTGACAACTACCCTTTATAAGTTCAATGTTTCTTCAGATGCACTTGCAGCTTACAAGGCAGTAGTAGTTATCCTCCTTGTTGTTTTCTCTGCTCCCAAGGTAAGAGAGTCTATGAGTGGTTTAGTGAAAAAAGCCACAGCTAAGAAGGGGGTGGCTTAAATGAAAGAAGCAAATGAAAAGAAGGGCTTTTTGTCCAAAATGAATGATACAAGCCTCCTCCTGGCGATTACTATTGTAATCTTCTTCCTTATGTATATAGGAGCAATAGTGTTCCAGGGAGGCGGATTTACAAAGCCTCAGATGTTTTTCAACATCCTCAATTCCAATGCGGCTCTTATCATCACAGCCTGCGGAATGAGCGTGGTTATGATCTCCGGCGGTATCGATATCTCTGTAGGCGGCGTTGTTGCACTTGTTTCCATGTGCTGTGCTGTGTACCTTGATTATCATGATGGTAGTATCTTTGGTTCTATCCTTATCGCTCTTGGAATCGGTGTTGCTTACGGTATAGTACAGGGCTTCTTGGTTGCTTACCTTGATATCCAGCCCTTTATCGTATCCCTTGCAGGTATGTTCTTTGCAAGAGGTATGACCACTATCGTAAACACAGCTCCCTTCAACGTAGCTGATGAGGAGTTCACAGCTCTTAAGCTTACGAGAATTTATGTGCCCGGAATGGGAACAGTTAATAAAAAAGGCATTTACGTACCTGCTTATGTAGAAATTGGTGTAATCGTAGCGCTGATAATTGTGGTATTATTGTTTGTGGTGCTCAGATGGACCAAGCTTGGAAGAAGCTTCTATGCAGTAGGCGGAAACAAGCAGAGTGCGCTTATGCTCGGCATTAACGTTCAGAGGACAAAATTTATCTCACACATGATCTGCTCAGTTCTTGCGGGAATCGGCGGATATGTGTACTTCCTTCACGTTGGATCCGGTTCAGCTTCACATGCCATGGGTATGGAAATGAACGCAATAGCATCCTCCATCATCGGAGGTACGATGCTTACAGGTGGTGTCGGCAATATCATAGGCACACTTTTTGGTGTTCTGTCACTTAGTACAATTCAGAATATCGTTGCGTCCGCAGGTCTTGATCAGGCTTGGTGGACCGGAATCACCATAGCAGCTATGCTCTGCGTATTCTTGCTGATCCAGAGTGTTGTTATGGCACAGAAAAAGAAGGCAGTTAAAAGCTAATGAAAAAAGCCATTTATGTTACCACAATGCTGCTCCTTACGCTGGCACTTTTTGCCGGCTGCGGGAGCAGCAGTGCTAATGAAGAAAATAAAAATGAGACGGAAGCAGCGCAGGTCAACAGGATAACTGTTGGCTTTTCGCAGCTTGGCGCAGAATCCGATTGGAGAAATACCAACACGGAGTCGATGCAGAGCGCTTTTACCAAGGAAGCGGGCTATAACCTCATATATAAAAACGGTCAGCAGAAACAGGCCAATCAGATCACTGCCGTAAGGACTTTTATTCAGCAGGATGTTGATTATATTGTTCTTGCACCTGCCACAGAGACAGGCTGGGATACGGTTTTATCTGAAGCAAAGGAAGCGAACATCCCTGTAATCCTGGTTGACAGAAGAGTTGATACAGCGGATAAAAGCCTTTATTCCTGTTGGGTGGGATCTGATTTTGAATTAGAGGCAAAGAAGCTTACAGCCTGGATTAAGAACTATACCATTAAGAGAGGAATTGCTCCGGGAGAGCTTCATATAGTAAACATTCAGGGTACCATGGGCTCCACAGCCCAGATAGGACGTACCAGAGGCCTTGCAAATGCAGCAAGGGAGAATCACTGGGAGATTATCTCAGAGACCAGCGGCGATTTCACGGAAGCCAAGGGCAGAGAGGTCATGGCCGCACTTTTAAAGAGATTTGATAATATCAATGTGGTTTATTGCGAGAACGACAATATGGCAATCGGCGCAATTGATGCCATTGAGAGCGCAGGCGGTCATGTTGGCGGTGATATCATGAACGGAGACATAATGGTCGTATCCTTTGATGGCGTAAACAAAGAGTCTCTGGAATATTGTAAAGAAGGAAAAATATCCTGCATAGCTGAGTGCAATCCCCTTCACGGGCCCAGGGTAAAGGCACTTATTGAGGCTTTGGAGAGTGGCAACACCCCTGAGAAATTCAACTATGTGGATGAAAAGATATATAGTTCGATAGAAGACGTGATCAGTGTAGTTGTAGACGGCGAGAAATACGAAGTAGAGAAGCCGGAGTAAAACGTGCATCTCTGCGGAGTGCTATGGAAACGGGGATTTTGCCCATGGCCATAGTTGATTAAGTTACTTAAATTTGATACAATGTCATTTGTGATTTTGTCTTTATAGAGCGGGAGGCGAATCGTATTATGTTACTGCTTCCTGCTTTTTATATGCACAGAATATACAGACGTAATTATTTTTATGGAGCGATAAGAAATGAGTATTATTGATAAGATTATCGGTACACACAGTGAGAGAGAGCTTAAGCGTATTCAGAGTACTGTAGATAAGATTGAGAGCCTGCAGCCTGAGATGAAGAAGCTCACTGACGACGAGCTTAAGGCTAAGACCGATGAATTCAAGAAGAGACTTGAGGGCGGCGAGACACTTGATGATATTTTGCCTGAGGCCTACGCAACAGTGCGTGAGGCAGCATGCAGAGTTCTTGGTATGGAACACTTCCGCGTTCAGCTTATTGGTGGCGTTATTCTCCACCAGGGTCGTATAGCCGAGATGCGTACCGGTGAAGGTAAGACACTTGTAGCAACACTTCCTTCATATCTTGATGCACTTGAAGGCAAGGGCGTACATGTAGTTACCGTCAATGATTATCTTGCAAAGCGTGATGCTGAGTGGATGGGAAAGGTTCACGAGTTCCTCGGCCTTACAGTCGGTGTTGTTCTCAACAGCATGACAAGTGAGGAGAGACAGGCAGCTTATGGCTGTGACATCACTTATGTAACCAACAACGAGCTTGGTTTCGATTATCTTCGTGACAACATGGCTATCTACAAAGAGCAGTGCGTACTTAGAGGTTTGAATTACGCTATCATCGACGAGATAGACTCAATCCTTATCGACGAAGCCCGTACACCTCTTATCATTTCCGGTCAGAGTGACAAGTCCACCAAGCTTTACGAGGCCTGCGATATTCTTGCCAAGCAGATGACTCGTGGTGAGGACCAGGAAGAGTTCTCCAAGATGGATGCCATCATGGGTATCGAGCAGGAGGAGACAGGCGACTTCATAGTTAATGAGAAGGACAAGATTGTCAATCTTACAGCACAGGGTGTTGCAAAGGTTGAGAATTTCTTCCGTATAGATAACCTTGCAGATCCTGAGAACCTTGAGATCCAGCACAATATCATTCTGGCTCTCCGTGCTAACAACCTCATGTTCAAGGATCACGATTACATTGTAAAAGATGATGAGGTTCTCATAGTTGATGAGTTCACAGGACGTGTAATGCCCGGACGTCGTTATTCAGACGGTCTCCATCAGGCTATCGAAGCAAAAGAGCATGTTAAGGTTAAGCGTGAGTCCAAGACTCTTGCAACCATCACGTTCCAGAACTTCTTTAATAAATTCGAGAAAAAGTGCGGTATGACAGGTACAGCTCTTACAGAGGAGCGAGAGTTCCGTGATATTTACGGTATGGACGTTATCGAGATTCCTACCAACAAGCCTGTTGTACGTATTGACCATCAGGATGCTGTTTACAAGACCAAGAAAGAGAAGCTCAATGCGGTAGCTGATGCAGTTCAGGCTGCTCACGAGAAGGGACAGCCCGTTCTTGTAGGTACTATCACAATCGAGTCTTCAGAGGAAGTAAGTAAGCTCCTTAAAAAGCGCGGCATTCCACATAACGTTTTGAATGCCAAGTTCCATGAGATGGAAGCTCAGATAGTTGCAGAGGCAGGTAAGCATGGCGCCGTTACAATCGCAACTAACATGGCAGGTCGTGGTACCGATATTAAGCTTGATGATGAGGCAGTTGCTGCCGGCGGTCTTAAGATCATCGGTACTGAGAGACACGAAAGCAGACGTATTGATAACCAGCTCCGTGGACGTTCAGGACGTCAGGGAGATCCCGGTGAATCCAAGTTCTATCTTTCTCTGGAGGATAACCTCCTTAGATTGTTCGGTTCTGAGAGACTTATTTCAATGTTCAACTCTCTTGGAATTCCGGAAGGTCAGGAGATCGAGCACAAGGCTCTTTCCAAGGCTATTGAATCAGCTCAGAAGAAGATCGAGGATAACAACTATGGTATCCGTAAGAACCTTCTTGAGTATGACCAGGTTAACAACGAGCAGCGTGAGATCATCTATGATGAGCGTAGAAGAGTTCTTGACGGCGACAGCATGCGTGATACTGTTTACAAGATGATCACAGATATTGTAGAAGAGTCAGTTGAGACTGTTGTAGGTGAAGTTACAGATGCAGATGAGTGGAATCTTAAAGAGCTCAACGAGCTTCTGCTTCCTACAATCCCGCTTAAGAAGATCAACCGCGGACGTATCACCAAGCTTACCAAGAACGGACTTAAGCAGCAGCTTAAGGAAGAGGCAGTTAAGCTTTACGAGGAGAAGGAGGCTGAGTTCCCTGAGCCCGAGACTATCCGTGAGATAGAGCGTGTAATTCTCCTTAAGGTAATCGACAGAAAGTGGATGGACCACATTGATGATATGGATCAGCTCCGTCAGGGTATCGGCCTTCAGGCTTTTGCTCAGCGTGATCCTAAGCTTGAGTACAAGCTGGCAGGCTTCGAGATGTTCGATGAGATGACTCGCAACATCAAGGAAGATACTGTAAGACTTCTCTTCCATGTACACATTGAGGAGAAGGTAGAGCGTGAGCAGGTTGCTAAGGTAACCGGCACAAACAAAGATGAAAGTGCAGTAAAAGAGCCCAAGAAGCGCATGGAAGCCAAGGTTTATCCCAATGATCCCTGCCCTTGCGGAAGCGGCAAAAAATACAAGAACTGCCACGGAAGAGCACAGGCTTGACAGAATGTGTATAATTAATTTACTTGCTTGGTAGTGAAAATAGAGCCTTCCCCTTTTAGGGGAAGGTGGCTGCGAAGCAGCCGGATCAGGTTGTCCTTGGATAATAGAATATTAGTCCAAGCTTTTTTTATGGAAGGATATAAAAATGGTAGTTTTAGATCAGATGAAGGTTGAGCTTTCTAATCTTAGAGGTACTCTTGATGAGATTACAGCCTCACTTGACCTTGATTCAAAGAAGAAAATGATTGAAGAGTTATCCCGTGAGATGGAAGAACCTAATTTCTGGGATGACGCTGAAAAAGCCAATAAGAAGACAAGAAACCTTAAGAACATGCAGGATCTTGTTGAAGAGGTAGAGGGCCTTCACAAACAGTACGACGATATGATGGATCTCATCGACCTTCAGAACGAAGAGGGTGTTGATGATGACGATATGGCTGCAGAGATCAGAGAAGAGCTTGATCAGTTTGAAGATACTCTTGAGAAGATCCGTATCAGCAATCTTTTGAACGGACCTTATGATAAATATGATGTAATCCTCAGACTTAATGCAGGTGCCGGCGGAACAGAGGCATGCGACTGGGCATCAATGCTTTATAGAATGTACACCAGATGGGCAGAGAGAAAGGGCTTCACAACAGAGGTTCTTGACTATCTCGATGGTGATGAAGCAGGAATCAAGTCCGTTACATTCCAGATTTCAGGAACTAATGCTTACGGACTTCTTAAGTCAGAGCACGGTGTTCACAGACTTGTTCGTATCAGTCCTTTCAATGCACAGGCTAAGAGACAGACTTCATTCGTTTCCTGTGATATCATGCCTGATATTGAGGAAGATGTAGATATCGACATCAATCCTGATGACCTTAGAATTGATACATACCGTTCAAGTGGTGCCGGTGGACAGCACATCAATAAGACATCATCTGCTGTACGTATCACACATATTCCTACAGGTGTTGTAGTTGCTTGTCAGAATGAGCGTTCTCAGTTCCAGAACAAGGACAAGGCTATGCAGATGCTGAAGGCAAAGCTTTTCATTATGAAACAGGAAGAGCAGGCAGCCAAGCTTGCAGGCATCAGAGGTGAGGTAATGGATAACGCATGGGGAAGCCAGATTCGTTCCTACGTTCTTCAGCCTTACACAATGGTTAATGACACTCGTACAGGCTTCAAGGCTTCTAACGCAGACGGCGTTCTTGACGGAGATCTTGATCCCTTCATCAATGCATATCTTAAATGGCTGGCAACAGGCGGAAAGCCCGTTGGCGATACAGATGCAGAATAATGGCATCAGGAAGAATATGGCTAGTTGATGACAGAACTATATAAGATGAATTGAGAATTAAAGCGATCACGAAAGTGGTCGCTTTTTTCGTCTCGTGATTTCAGGTTTCGCGGGTTGCTTTTTTGACACATTCACGCTTATTTGGTAACATATACTTGTAATTTTATCGATATTTCGAGAAGTATAAGCTTTAGCATTTTTAATGAGGGGTTAATTATGGTTACAGTAAGTTTATGCATGATCGTTAAGGATGAAGAGGACAAACTGGCTACTTGTCTGGACTGTGTGAAGGATCTGGTTGATGAGATGATCATCGTGGATACCGGTTCTACAGATAAGACAGTGGAGATAGCGGAGTCCTACGGCGCGAAGGTCTTTAAATTCGCGTGGACCGGCGATTTTTCTGATGCGAGAAATTTTTCCTTTAGACAGGCTACATGTGAATATATTTACGCTGCTGATGCGGATGAGACGATAGACGAAGAGAACAGAGAACGTTTCAAACAGCTGAAAGAAGATATTGATGATCTCGATATCGATGTGGTTCAGATGTACTATTGCAATCAGCTCAGCCACAATACTGTTTATAACTATGACAGGGAGCTTAGACCCAAGCTTTTCAGAAGGGTAAGAAGCTTTGTTTGGCAGGATCCAATCCATGAGATCATCCAGCTTGATCCCGTTGTATGCAACAGCGAGGTGGAGATTCAGCACAATCCCACAGAGGATCACGGAGAAAGAGATCTGGCTGCCTTCAGAAGAGCTGTGGACATGGGAAGCTATATTTCCAAGAGACTTCACAATCTCTATGCAAGAGAGCTCTACATGGTAGGAACAAATGAGGATTTCATTCTGGCAAAGAAGTTCTTCTCTGATTCCATAATCGATACAGGAAGAGATCTTGATCAGATTAAGGAAGCAAGCTGCGTCCTTACTCATATAGCAGTTATCGAGGATGATGTTCTTGGAGTTCTTAAGTATGCACTTAAGGATGTGACTACTATCGCATCTAGTGAGATGTGCTACGAGCTTGGAGAATTCTACAGAAAGCGCGGAGATATCGACGAAGCTATTGTGTGGTATTTTAACGCAGCCTATGAGACATCTCCTATTCTGGACGTACATCACGGCGGCGATATGCCTATGCAGAAGCTGGCAGAGTGCTACAGAGAGCTTGGCAATCTGGAGCAGGCTGAGGATTACGAGAAGGAAGCTGCCCGCTGGGAGCCTCCAAAGCCTGAGTGATAGGGATAGTAGAAAGGTCAAATAAGGAAATAGGTTAGGATAAAGGTGATCACTTGAGGGGGTCACCTTTTTTATGGGGATAATAGATCGTATTGGATCATATTCGGAAGTATTCGAAAGTGACGGCCGAGAGTGTGGCTTTCGAAGGCAAAGGCGGCTGTGACTGTCAGTTTAATCTTTGGTCTGCTTGTTGACTACTCTATCTGACATGGAATATCAGTCAACCCCAAAGCCGCTTCGCGGTGCGCACAGCGCAGGGTTGACTGATACTCCATGCCAGATATTTTGTAGTCAAACAGATCAAGGATATTTTTGCGCCATTGCGCGATAATTTAACAGTTAAGAGGGAGATTACAGCGTGGCAGGTCTCTGCGGGGAGACACGCGGTAATAATAGGGCAGAATTACCGCGCAGGAGGGCTTTTTGGAGAAGTGCGCAGCAATAATAGGTTAAGATAGTGAATGATTGCAGCGACATGGCTTGTATATAGCGCTCGCGCGGCAATAATAGGGCAGAATTACCGCGCAGAAGGACTTAACAGAGAAGTGCGTGGTAATAATTGGCTAAGATGGCGATGGATTGCAGCGACATGGCTTGTATATAGCGCTCGCACGGTAATGGTAGTGCAAAGTTACTGCGCAGGAGGGCTTTTTGGAGAAGTGCGCAGCAATAATAGGTTAAGATAGTGAATGATTGCAGTGACATAGCTTGATTCTAGGCTGTGCGCGGTAATACCAAAACAAAATTACTGCGAAGCTACACAAATACTAGAAGTACGCTGCATTTTCGTATTCTTCCGGTACGAAACATAATATTTCTGATTTAGAAGTTTCAAGCAGAGGAATCTTAGGAAAAGCCCGAAATAGAGGCGTGAAACAGGGAGAGGTCAGAGAATATGGAAGTTTCAAGCAGAGGAAATCGGGAAAGAGCCTCAAATAGAGGCGTGGAGCGAGGTGAGATCAGGGGATTTAGAGGGTTCAAGCAGAGGAAATCGGGAAAGTTACCGAAATATAGGCGTGGAGTAAGGAGAGGCCAGAGGATTAAGACGGTTTAAGCAGAGGAAATCGGGAAAGTTCCCGAAATAGAGGCGTGGAGCAAGGAGAGATCAGGGGATTTAGAAGTTTCAAGCAGAGGAATTTGAGGAAAAGCCGGAAATAGAGGCGTGGAGCGAGGTGAGATCAGGGGATTTAGAAGTTTCAAGCAGAGGAATCTTAGTAAAAGCCCGAAATAGAGGCGCGGAGCAAGGAGAGATCAGCGGATTTAGAAGGTTTAAGCAGAGGAAATTGGGAAAACGTCTCAAATAGAGGCATGGAGCAAGGAGAGATCAGCGGATTTAGAAGTTTCAAGCAGAGGAAATCGGGAAAGTTACCGAAATAGAGGCGTGAAACAGGTAGAGACCAGAGAATTTGGGAGGTTCAAGCAGAGGAATCTTAGGAAAAGCCCGAAATAGAGGCGTGAAACAGGTAGAGGCTAGAGAATATGGAAGTTTCAAGCAGAGGAAATCGGGAAAAAGGCTAAAATAGAGGCGTGGAGCGAGGAGAGGCCAGAGGATTTAGAAGTTTCAAGCAGAGGAAATCGGGAAAACGTCTCAAATAGAGGCGTGGAATAGGGCAGAATTACCGCGCAGAAGGGCTTAACAGAGAAGTGTGTGGTAATAATTGGCTAAGATGGCGATGGATTGCTGCGACATGGCTTGTATATAGCGCTCGCGCGGTAATGGTGGTGCAAAGTTACTGCGCAGGAGGGCTTTTTGGAGAAGTGCGCAGCAATAATAGGTTAAGATAGTGATGGATTGCTGCGACATTGCCTGGATAGAGCGTCTGCGCGGCAATAATAGTGCAAAATTACCGCGCAGGAGGGCTTAACAGAGACGTGCGCAGTAATAATAGGCTAAGATAGTGAAGGATTACAGCGACATGCATTGATTCTAGGCTGTGCGCGGTAATACCAAAACAAAATTACTGCGAAGCTGTACAAATACAAGGAGTTCGCTGCATTTTCACATTCTTCCGGTCCAAAACATAATATTTCTCTGATCGAAACCCTCACATTTCTCCGATTGGAATAGTCGACGTTAAATGACAGAAGCAGAATACTAGTATATAATTACCATCAAGCAGACTTGCAGTAAGGGCAAAAGTATTTGACACTTACTAAAGCATTCCGCAAGGATGGGCAAGGATATTGAAAGGACTTTAGTTAAAAGTGACCAGGAAAACTTTAGCTATAATACTTGGCGCCGTGGGGATAGTTATTGCAGGCGCACTGATCTATAAATTCACCGGCAACAACCAAATAGAAGAAACTGTTCAGGAGACGCCGGCACCGGCGTGGCACGCTGCAGACGGATACATTAAGGAGTCGGAACCTATAGGGGAGCCTGGAAGCGCCTCGGATACAAGCTCCGAATCCGACCAAACCACAACCGAAGCCAGCACAGCCGAAGATACCTCCGACCAAACCACAACCGAAACCAGCACAGCCGAAGATACCTCCGACCAAACCACAATCGAAGCCAGCACAAACGAAGAAGCCTCCGAGCCTGCCGCAAACGCAGAGTATTCCTTAAGCGTACCCACGTACATAGGCCAGATAGGTAGTGATTACTTCATTGCTGATTGCTATCACAACCAGATCATCTACAGTGACAGTCTTGGAAGTGATCTTCTTAGCTGGAAGACCCTTGCTACAGATCTAAGTCAGCCCCATACCATGGCGGGAGATGGACAGGTCATAGTAATAGATGATACAGAGAAAAACGAAGTAAGGGTATATGAGCCATCTGAAAATGGATATAAGTATACGCAGCTCTTTACAGGGATAGGTAACAGGCCCCATTACACGGTATATGATGAAGCAGAAAAGGCCTTTTACACCTGGAGTTCCATGTCAGGTGAGATGTATGTTTTCAGGCATGAAGAGGGCAGTACTAAGATGTACCTTACTGAGGTAAGGACCATAGCAGAGCTTAGCGGAACATATATAAGGTCGTTTTATATAGAAGGAAATGATATCTATTTTGTTTCCGGAATAAGAGGGGATGGCACATCCTCGGGTATCATAAAGTGTGATAAGAACACGCTTGAAATAAAAGAAACCTACAGTGTTCCTGATTCCCTTGCAGGAATGGCAGCCATGCGATTTGATGCACCTTTTTATTACATAACCGTATCAACGGATGTTGCAGGAAGTCAGGACGCAGCCACCATGATAAGGACAAAGGACCTTAAAGGGCTTGCCACAGGCGATTATGAAGACATTTATTCAACATATTTTATGGGTGGCGGAACGCCTTATAATATGTTTAAAATAGGAGATAAGTGGTTCCTGACAGAGCACCGGATTCCCGGACATGCCATTTGGAGCTATAAAATAGACGAAAACGGAGAAATTACTGATGTCGAAACAGTGTATTGATTATAAAAAGACCACAAGAGCGTCGATCATTATGATACTTGTGATGGCGCTTATTACAGCGGTATTACAGGGTAATTACTGGGTTTCAATTGCAGGAGGTCTTGCCGCAAGGCAGCCGCAGGTGATGATTCTTTTCCTGGTTGGGTTTGTGAGCCTTACAGCCATTTACTGTGAAGCAACAGGCAGGATCAGATTCAGACGCAAGTCAGAGGAGAAGGCAGGAACTATATCTAAGACCTTAAACCTCACCACAGAGCGAGGGGTTCTCTGGACTATCTGGCTTGGAATGCTGATGCGTGTGGGATATGTTCTTTTCTTTGACATTAACACATTGCAGAACGACGGCGGTACCTTTACAGGATTTGGAACAACTCAGATAAATAACGGTCATATCGGATACATTGAGTACATTTACAAATTTTTCCATTTGCCTACAATGGACCCTTACGAATACTTTGGCTATTATCATCCGCCGCTTCATCACATTATCGAGGCTCTTTGGCTTACTGTACAGAGATTCCTTGGGGTGGCTGAAGAGCTCGCTTTTGAGAACCTTCAGATTCCTACCCTTATCTACTCGGGACTTTGCATGGTCGTGATGCTGCAAATCCTTAAGGAGTCGGATATAAATGAGAAGTATGTCATTCCGGGTATGATGCTCTTTGCATTTCATCCCAGGATGATGGTACTTGCAGGCTCAGTAAATAACGATATTCTGGCGCTGCTGCTTCTTCTTTGCACCATTTGGAGAACTCTCGTATGGATCAGAGAAAAGAACATCAAAAATATCGTTATGATAGCTCTTTCCCTTGGCTTTGGAATGATAAGTAAGCTAAATACCGCTATCTGTGCTTTTTCAATAGCAGTCATTTTCCTGATCGTGCTTGTAAATGCATTTAAGGATGGCAACCTTCTTGTAAGGAAGAGTGTTATCACACAGTTTGTGATTTTTACTGTGGTTTGTGTTCCCATCGGTTTGTCATATATAGTACGTAACATGGTACTTTTTGGGGAAAAGCCGGGAATACCTTCACCTGCAATTATTCCCAATGAGTCAGTGATGTATACAGGCCCGTATTCCGTGTGGTCCATAATCGGAATACCTGCTTTATCGGATTGGAATGCGGCATTTCCTTTCCATCCCATAAGCGCAGAGGCCAGCCATAATACCTGGGTTATTCTGTTCCAGACAGGTCTTTTTGCTGAGGCTTATCCGGCAGGAATGAACGACTATCTGTTGTCGGTTGCTCAGATAGCCTATGTTGCATCCATAATAACTGCTGTTGCAACTACAATTGTTTTCCTTTGGGTATACCTTAAAAAGCTTGTAAAGGAGACAAGAAAGATCAGATATTCCCTTGCATATCCCACAGATGAGGAGCGCGCAAAGGGTGTTATCAGCACAGAGGAAGCCCTTAACCATATGGAGAGAAGTGTTTTCCTGTGGATTACATACGTGTTCATGCTGCTTAGCTTCTGCCTGTATGTGTTTAAATATCCTTATACCTGCAGCAGCGACTTTAGGTATATGACAGCTTGTCTGGTATTCACATCCATAGGCTTTGTGGATGTTCAGACCGTTTGTGGCAAGGGAGCACGAAAAGTAGTTAAATTTATCGTAAATACAGCAATGGCGGCGTGCCTTATAGGTTCACTGCTTGTTTATATGTTCTGGGATATCGCGTGACGGCTTTAGAGAATTGCCAAGCGGTGATTTAAAGAAGCAATTTTGATAGACCGGGCATGGTTTAAAGAGGAGAGCATTATGAGTTATGAAAAGTTTGTCAGGAAGGTATCACCTTACGTTCCGGGGGAGCAGCCAAAGGACAGAAACATTATCAAGATCAATACAAACGAATGTCCTTATCCGCCTGCACCAAAAGTAACAGAGCTTATTGAAAACATGAAATATGAGGATCTGCGTCTTTATCCGGATCCTGAAGCGGCAACACTTGTGGATGCCCTTTCAAAGTACTATAAGGTTCCGACAGATCAGATTTTTGTGGGTGTGGGATCGGATGATGTACTTGCTATGGCTTATCTTACTTTCTTTAATTCCGATAAGCCCATTCTTTTCCCTGATATAACATATTCTTTCTATGATGTGTGGGCAGAGCTTTACAGGGTTCCTTACAAACAGATCCCGCTACGCGATGATTTCACAATAGATTTTGATGATTACATGCCGGAAAATAATCCTAACAGCGGCATCATAATCGCCAATCCCAACGCACCTGTCGGAATCTATGAGCCTGTATCCAAAATTGAAAAAGTGATTGCTGCAAACCCTGATTCTGTGGTAATCGTAGACGAGGCATATATTGATTTTGGCGGGGAGAGCGCCCTGCCTCTCATTGATAAATATGAAAACCTTCTGGTGGTTCAGACCTTCTCCAAATCAAGAGCTATGGCAGGAATGCGCATAGGCTTTGCTTTTGGTTCAAAGAAGCTTATAGGCTATTTGAGAGACGTAAAGTTCTCCTTCAACTCGTACACCATGAACAGACCTACATTGGTGCTTGGAGTGGCAGCAGTTGAGGATGATAAGTACTTTAAGGATACCTGCGCAAAAATCATAGCTACAAGAGAGAGGGTTAAAAAGCAGCTTACTGAGCTTGGATTTACTTTCCCTGATTCTAAGAGCAACTTTATCTTCGCAAAACATAGCACTGTTTCCGGTAATGATATTTTTGAAGAGCTGAAAAAGAGAGGCATATATGTACGTCACTGGAACGCAGACAGAATAAGCGATTACCTGCGAATCAGTATCGGTACTGACGAAGAGATGGATAAGCTTATCGAAGCTCTTGTTGAAATTGTTGGTTGATTTGCCATCTGCTCCGGTAGTGCAAATTCTAAAAGCCTTGATGTAATAATAGTATTCTGTTAAAATTGTGCCTTGGAATGTTTTGAATGCCGCATGACTATTTTGCCGGCACATGAATTAACAGAGAGGTTTTTGAAATGTTAAAGAAATATCTTATAGTATTTTTATGGTCAATGGTTCCCCTTGTAGAGCTTAGAGGAGCTATTCCGATAGCACATGGTATAAATGCTGCAGATCCTGCTTTTAATCTGCTGTTTGCTTATGTAGTTATAGCGATTGGCAATATGATTCCCATGCCTTTTATTTTCTTCTTTGCAAGAACCGTACTTGAGTGGGGTAAGGATAAGCCTGTAATCGGCAAGTTCTTCACATTCTGTCTTGAGAAGGGTGAAAAGGGCGGCTTGAAGCTTCAGGAGAAGGCAGGAAAAGGTCTTTACTGGGCGCTGCTATTATTCGTAGGAATCCCTGTTCCCGGAACAGGTGCATGGACAGGCACACTGGCTGCATCAATCCTTGATATGGACTTTAAAAAGAGCGTTCTTGCTGTAATCGGCGGAATCGCCCTTGCAGGTACTATAATGGGTATCGTCAGCTTCCTTGGCGTAAGTGCCATCACAGGAATCGCCGGCTGATAAGTGCAGACTTTCGTATCTATGAAATTTACGAAGTTGCACTGATTAAGTGAAAACTTTAGAATGGGTATAGAATTACATTTACAGTAGGAGCAGCTTATGGAAGCCTATACCGATTTTGCAAAAGTATATGATGAATTTATGGACGAGACCCCATATCACGACTGGGCTGTGTATATATCGCAGCTCATTTCGCGATATGGGATTTCTGCGCCTTATAAGAAAAATGTCGCAGATGATAATGGCAGCGAAGATGAAACTATAGAAGGTGCTGAGACACTTGAAGAAAGCCTTGATGAGGATTCAGAAGAGGCGCTGCTTCTTCAGGAAAAAAATCTCGTGGTGGAGCTTGGCTGCGGAACCGGCAGCTTTACAGAGGAGATGGCGAATCTGGGATATGACATGATCGGCATCGACAACTCCGGTGACATGCTTGGAATAGCCCGTCAGAAGATGGAGAAGGCAGGCCTTGATATCATGTATCTTGAACAGGATATGTGCGAGCTGGATCTTTTCTGTACGGCAGGAACCATTGTCAGTGTGTGTGACAGCGTCAATTACCTTATAGAAGATGAACAGGTAAGGAAGGCCTTTACGAAGGTAAATAACTACCTTTATCCCGGCGGATTGTTCTTATTCGACTTTAATACCCTTCATAAGTACAGGGATGTTATCGGCGATGTGACCATAGCTGAGAACCGTGAAGACTGCAGCTTCATCTGGGAGAACTTTTTCGACGTTGATACCAATATCAATGAGTATGACCTTACTCTGTTTGTGAAAAAGGAGACGGATGGAGCAGAAGATCTCTTTGAGAGGTCCATAGAGACTCATCTTCAAAGGGGCTATACGCTTGACGAGATGAAGGCCTTTGTTGAGCAGGCAGGAATGACCTTTATTAAGGCCATAGACGCGGATACTCACGAAGAACCCACTGAGAATAGCGAGAGAATCTATGTCCTTGCCAGAGAGCATGGGAAGGCATGAGAGAAAATGAAATAAATATTCAGAAGTGCGAATTTTTGGAGCTTTAAAGAAATAAAATTTCAAAGTAATATTTATGAAGAATATCTAAAAAAACACGTGACAAAAACTGTCAATGACAGAGCTTTGCTGCGTGTTTTTTTGCGCTTTTGCCGATGCTAGAATTGAAGTATGAAGTGTAGAAAGGGTGTGGGAGCCTGTCCCATTATGTGGTTAAAAAGGAGAGTGCTTATGAGGAGAAGAATTTTATCCATACTACTGATATTTGCAATTATGCTGGCTATGATGTCTGTTTCTGCAAGGGCTGCTGCTACAGATCAGGAGACTGCAAAAGAGACCACTACACATGATATGCTTGCGCAGTCCATTCCGGAATCAGAAGTAGCAGAGCCTATGTTTACCGATGGATTTGAAAAAGTCACGGACAACAAAGCCTATGTAAATGACGATGGCAAGCTTGTTGGAAAAAATATCTGGATTCAGGGAAAGGCCTTCTTTTATGAAGCAAACACCGGAAGCCTTATTGTAACCAATGATACCACTGCCTGGGTTGTAAACTGCGGCGATAAGCCCACAGAGAATTTTAAGAAGCTGATGAACAGTATAGTAGATAAGGACATCAGAGTGTTTGGTAAGTTCACCGGATGGACCGATTATGATGCTCCCGGAATTTCATTTTTGTATAAGGATGAGTACATGACTACTCCATACAGAATTGAGACCCTTGATAATAAGACCAGAATTTCATACTGCGACTATGCATTTGAGACGCCTAAGTACGATAAAGAGAGGAAGATCGGCAGTTATACATTTAAAGAATCATCAGCCTATGAAGTAGAGGAAGAGCAGCAGATGATAAGCTACAACCTGAGCAAGGATACCATGGCTTATATGCTGATTCAATGCGAGGATTTAAGTGGTGATGAATACAAAGCCCTGAACCAGGATCAGCTCCATGAACTCTTCGTGGGAATCATGGAAGGAATGTATCCCAATATTGTGTATAAAGAGGATGTGGAGATAGGCGGAAGGAAGTTCCACATCAGTGAGATTACTATGGATCAAAATGGCATTACAGTAGCTATTTACAGCTATATGGCTGTCATAGACGGATATTATTACTTTGTTGCAGTATCACAGCCGTTCTTTGCAACAGAGAGCTATAAAAAACTTATACCAATGGCACTGGGAATCGATACAGTTAAATAGACCACACCCTTCATGACTACACGGTAAAGCGAAGGACCTGCTCTTTATCTCCAAAGGGCAGGTCCTTCGAGCGTGCGTGGGAATTAAAAATTCATGCTTTCTTAATGGAATTTTGTCATGCTTTGTGCCAGAATATAAAATATCAAAGATATTTTTATATCTTAAGAGTCTTATGGGGGCAATTGAGTATGAATATTTCAGAAAAGCTTGATTTTCTCATGAATCTTACGAACACCAAGAATGTAGCTTTGGGAAAGGCTCTTTCCTTCGATCCGTCATATATCAGCAGAATCCGGTCAGGAAGCCGCGGCACGCCTAAAAATCAGCCTTTTTCCAGGGAGGTTGCCGCATATTTTTCAAGGAATATAAAAGATACATACCAGATAGAAGCTGTATCCAAGATGATATTTGGAAGCGATGCTCTGCCCATCGATAAGGAGGATCTCGAAAGCAGCCTGTATAAGTGGCTTGAGCAGGGGAGCGGTAACAGCGAACAGGCGCCGGTAGTAAATCTTATTTCAGATATCACAAATATGCTTGATAGTGGTAAGGGACAGGTACCATCTGTTGATATATCTTTTGATGATTCAGTCATAACAACTGCTCCTGATGACAAGATAGTGCCCATGAACGCATTTTACGGGAATCAGGGCAAAAGAGAAGGCGTAAAGCGCTTTTTGATGACGCTTGTCATGAAAAAGAAACCATTTCGGCTGTTTTTGTATTCTGATGAAGATATGAGCTGGCTCTATGAGAATCCGGAGTTTTCAAGAGAATGGGCAATGCTTTTACTGCAGCTTCTAAAAAACGGATCCCGCATACAGATAATCCACACCATAAGCAGAGATCTGGTGGAGATGATGGAGGCCATAAGAAAATGGATGCCTCTGTATTCAACAGGGGCTATTGAGCCATATTATTATCCAAAACTAAGGGATGGAGTATACAGGAGATCACTTTTTATAGCACAGGGTCATTCAGCCCTTGTGTCCACTTCTGTTGAGAATAAAACAGATGATATGGTAAATCTCCTTGTGAGAAATACCGATGTGGTTGCAGCCCTTGAGAAGGAGTACAGCAACTACTTTGAGCTTTGCAGACCGCTTATGAAGATGTTTTCTGCAAAGAACAGGGATGTGTTCATGGACCTTCTTCTGAACGAAGACGTGTCAGACGGACAGTTCTATATGTCAAATCCTTTGCCTTCTATCTGGACAATGCCGGAAGGACTTGCTAAGAAACTTGCAGAAAAAGCAGGTGATCCTGCAATTATCAAAGTGGCAGCGAAGATGAGAAAGAATATGACATCGCTCCTTGAAAACGGCGGTAAGATAACAGAGATTATCTCAAGGAATATGACCGGGGATGAGCTGGAAAAGGGCATGACTCTGCCGCTTTCTGATATGATAGGATCTGCAGAGTACATCTACAGCGCAGAAGATTACATCTGTCATTTAAAGGAGACTCAAAGGCTTTGCGATAAATATGAGGGCTACAGAGTGATCATTTCAGACAGCATACCTTCGACATTACTTGTAATGTCACATTCTGAGTCCGATACCATAATCGCCGGAGCCAGTGTGCCCACAGCTGCGTTTTGCATAGCCCACAGACAGTTTTCCTTTGCTTTTTATGAGTACATGGAGCGCATAGAAAAAGACAGCGAACACCGAAAGGCCGGTAATACGCTGTCTGAATATTTTAAACGTCTCCTTCAAAAACGGTAGTGGCAGGACCTGTCATGAAGACGGTGTTCTGTTCACGATCCCATTTACACTTAATCTCACCACCTCTGACATGAATTGTTATATTGTCGGAGGTGTGATCATTTAATACGCAGGCAACTACTGTAGCACAGCATCCTGTGCCGCAGGCGAGAGTCTCGCCTGTTCCGCGCTCCCACACACGCATGTGGACGTTTTCTCTGTCATCTATTGTTACGAATTCTGTATTTATTCCCTTAGGGAAAAATGTATGATGTTCGAATCTGGGTCCGATCTTCTCAAGATCCAGGGAGTCTAAATCCATGCCCCTGTTCAGGAAAACGACTGCGTGGGGATTACCCATTGATACGCAGGTGATATTGTATTCCTTGTCCATAACAGTGATGGGGTAGTTTACAATCTGGCTTGAATTCATAGCCCTCTCATCAGGGAGAGCAAGAGGAATCTCAACAGGTGTCAGGATAGGTGCACCCATATTCACTCTGACGCTTGTAACGATGTTGTCTTCGGTTTTAAGGTCAAGGATTCTGACCCTGCCGCCGCTTACGATCTTAAGCTTGGTCTTATCGGTAAGACCCTTGTCATAGACGAACTTAGCGACGCATCTGATGCCGTTTCCGCACATTTCAGAGTAGGAACCATCAGCATTGTACATCTCCATCTCAAAGTCAGCCAGGTCATCTTCAAACTTGTTTATGAAAATAACGCCGTCGCCGCCTATGCCAAAATGTCTGTCGCTTAAGTATCTTACAAGCTCAGGCTTTTCTTCTTTTGCGATTTTTTCTTTGCTGCCGTCTATATAAATATAGTCGTTTCCGCAGCCGTGCATTTTAGTAAAGTGCATATTTTGTCTCCATTCATGCAATTTAAAACATATTGTGATTATACTCAGTTTTTTTATGTGATGTCAAAGCTCTTAAAAAACTTTTTCGATTTAATTCATTAAAGTTCTTGCCAAGGAAAAAGTTCTGTGATAATATCGTTCAAGGGCGCACAAATGTCCGTGGTACAAAAACACTCTAAAATTCAGTTTTTATGCGACTTGGACACGCAGCGCCAATCTTATTATTTCAGAGGAAGTAGTATGAAGGAAGAAACCGGATATTATGTTTTGAAAAAACAGGCGGTGCCGGAGGTTTTGCTGAAGGTTCTCGAAGCCAAGAAGCTTCTTGATACCGGAAAATGTAAGACTGTAAACGAAGCATCCGAGCGCCTTGGTATAAGTCGCAGTTCTTTTTACAAATACAAGGACGACATATATGAATTCCATGACAGTTTGCAGGGTACCACACTTACACTTAACCTGCAGATGGATGATGAGCTTGGAGTTCTCTCAGATGTTCTTAGGATAATTTCTGAATGTGGTGCGAATATACTGACAATTCATCAGGCAATACCTTATAATGGAGTTGCGGCTCTCTCGGTAGGAATTCAGGTTTTACCTACTACCAGAGACATCGCAGAGCTTCTTATGAAGCTTGAGTCCGCGCCTCGTGTACACAGGGTGCAGATTATCGGTAGAAACGCCGAAGTATAAGGAAGAAGGAAATTTATCTATACAGACTTAATCAGACAGACTTATTTAAGAGGAGGAATTCGTAATGGCAAAGATCGCAGTTTTAGGATATGGCACTGTGGGGAGCGGTGTTGCATATGTTTTGGATACAAACGGTGCGCAGGTCGCAGACAGCGCAGGCGAAGATATTGAGCTTAAATACATCCTCGATCTTCGTGATTTTCCCGGGGATAAGCATGAATCAATAGTCGTTCATGATATCGATGTGATCTTAAATGATCCTGAGGTAGAAGTAATCTGCGAGACTATGGGAGGAATCGAGCCTGCTTTTACTTTTGAAAAGAAAGCACTTGAAGCAGGTAAGAGCGTATGTACATCTAATAAAGAGCTGGTTGCGGCTCACGGCCCTGAACTTGTTGAGCTGGCAAAGAAAAACAATGTCAGCTACCTGTTCGAGGCAAGCGTCGGAGGTGGTATCCCGGTGCTTCGCTCCATGAATGATTCAATCAGACATGAGAGACTTGATTCCATTAGAGGTATCCTCAATGGAACCACCAACTACATCCTTACCAAGATGGATAAGGAAAAGGCAGATTTCGATTCTGTTCTTAAGGTTGCTCAGGAAAAGGGTTACGCTGAGAGAAATCCTGAGGCAGATATTGAGGGACATGATGCCTGCAGAAAGACAGCTATCCTTGCTTCTATAATGAGCGGTCAGTTCGTTAAGCACGAGGATATCTATACAGAAGGAATCACCAAGATCAGCTCTGAGGATTTCGAATATGCAAGAAGCCTTGGAAGAGCCATTAAGCTCCTTGGAAGCTGTGAGAGAAAAAATGGAAAGTTCTTCGCAATGGTAGCACCCTTCATGGTTGGTGCGGACAATCCGCTCTCTACCGTTAACGGAGTTTTCAATGCAATAGATGTTCACGGAAATATGCTGGGCGACGTTATGTACTATGGAAAAGGCGCCGGCAAGGAAGCCACAGCTTCTGCTGTTGTAGCTGACGTGATCGACATAGTAAAGCACAGGGGTAAGCACATTGACTGGAATCTTAGAAATGTTCCTGCACAGGTTGAGTCTAACGAGAATGCGGAGAGGCAGTTCTTTGTAAGAGTTGATGCATCAGCTAAGGACGCAGCTCTTGCCCAGTTCCCCGGTGCCCAGGAAGTTACAGCATCAGGCGTAAGCGGCGAATTTGCATTTGTTACAGAAGTTATTTCTGAAAAAGCCTTTGAAGAAAAATTAACATTACTCGGCAATGTCAAAGGTTATATCAGATTACTGTAAGAAATGATTTTAACATCCCCGAATCGTAGATTTAAGGATGTTACGAAATCCTGTTTTTTTGATGGGAAACAGGATTTTATATGATATGAGGATTTTGAGAGGAGATTATGAAAAGTGAGTAAGGTAGTAAAATTCGGCGGAAGCTCCTGCGCTGATGCCAATCAGTTCAAGAAGGTCGCAGAGATCATTCACGCAGATGCAGAGAGAAGATTCGTAGTAGTTTCTGCTCCCGGTAAACGCAGCGACAGCGACACCAAGGTTACTGATATGTTGTATCAGACCTATGCACTTGCTGAAGCAGGAAAAGATTTTTCCAAGCAGCTTACGGCAATCGAGGCCAGATATAATGAGATTATCAAGGGACTTAAGCTTAAGCTTTCTCTTAAGGATCAGTTCGCTGAGATTGAGAAGCAGTTTAAGGCAAAAGCCGGAAAAGACTACGCTGCATCAAGAGGTGAATATCTTAACGGTGTTCTGATGGCAAACTATCTTGGCTTTGAGTTTATAGATCCCAAGGAAGTTGTTCTTTTTGACGATGATGATTCATTTGATGCAGAGATCACCAACAGAAGAGTCGCTAAGAGACTTAAGGGTGTTGAGAATGCAGTAATCCCGGGATTCTACGGTGCTTACGAGGATGGCAAAATAAAGACCTTCTCAAGAGGAGGATCGGATATCACAGGTTCTATCGTAGCAAGAGCTATTCATGCTGATGTTTATGAGAACTGGACTGATGTATCAGGATTCCTTGTAGCGGATCCCAGAATCGTTGACAGACCTCAGCCTATCGAGACTATCACTTATACAGAACTTCGAGAGCTTGCATACATGGGTGCATCGGTTCTTCATGAGGATGCGATTTTCCCTGTAAGAAAAGAAGGTATTCCGATCAACATCAGAAATACCAACAGACCTGATGATGCAGGTACATGGATTGTAGAATCCACAGCCAAGAAATCAAAATTCACAATCACAGGTATCGCAGGTAAGAAGGGCTTTTGCTGTGTGAATATCAATAAGGACATGATGAACTCAGAGGTTGGATTTGTAAGAAGAGTTCTTCAGGCCTTTGAGGATCAGGCTATCTCCATTGAACATGTTCCTTCAGGAATCGACACAATGACAGTGTTCGTAGCTCAGGAGGATTTCATTGATAAGGAGCAGGCAGTTGTTTCGGAGATCCACCGCCTTGCAAAACCCGATCTTCTTGAGATTGAATCAGACCTTGCGCTTATCGCGGTAGTTGGTCGCGGAATGAAGAGACAGCGCGGAACAGCAGCAAGAATCTTCTCAGCTCTTGCTCATGTAAACGTAAACTGCCGAATGATCGATCAGGGTTCATCCGAGCTTAACATCATAATCGGTGTGGAGAGCAAGGACTTTGAAAAAGCAATAAAGGCCATTTACGATATCTTCGTAATGACACAGCTTTAATAGATTAAGAAAAAATAAGAGCTTCGCACATTCATTTCGGTGAATGGTGCGAAGCTCATTTTAATTGTTGCCTAATATCTTTTTTAAATACGCTTTACTTTAAAAGAAAATCGATGAAAGCCTTGGATACTTCAGGGCGCTCGGTGCTGGCAACGATGCCGGCGATGGGTGTAACTCCGATGTAACATTCATAGTCTGTAAGCTTCTGACTGTCCTCCAGGATGATGCCCATGGGAATAGGCTGCTCCATTTCTGCAGGATCTCTTCTTACGAATTCATAGTTTCCTTCATCTTCCGCAGTTACCATCTCTCCGTTTGCGAGAGCCTTTTCAGCTTCTTCTTTGGCTTTAATAACTTCTGCGTAGTCTATGTAATATACCTTATCGCCGAGGGCTTCAAGCTCTGCCTCAGAATAAACATCTCTAAGATCGAGGAACATCTCGTTTTTGGTGAAATTCTCAAAAAGCTGAGGGTCAGCTGCGAAAACATCCAGTTCTTTTGCGGCTATCATGGCATATATTCTCTCCATGGTGGTGTAATCCATCTGACCGCCTGCTCCATCAGCTGAGAGAGAAGTTGTTGTATCGATATATACTTCTTCTTCATCTGTATTAATGCCTTGAGCTTCGGCGAATTCTGCTTCCAGGGGGTCAGATCCGATAAAGGATGCGGCATTTACAAACATGGCATTCAGTGCATAGGGCTTATTTGAGCTGATATCACGAACAAGCATGACAAGCATTATTATCGAAAAGATCGCTACAAAGGTGTGGATCTTGTAGTAATCCCAGAAATATTCAAGGTGCGCCTTGAAGCCCATGCCCTTCAAAGCCTGCCACTGGCTTCTTTTTTCTTCATTTATATTCATTTTGTAACTCCTTTTTTCCTATAATAACTTTTTGATTATAAAACAAAATTGTGAATATTATAAGAAAACTTATTTTTTTTATTAATTTTTTTCTTTTTTCTAGGTATAATTATTATTGCAAGTTATTGTATGTTAATATATCATATCCTTTAAAAAGTTAATCGGAAGGAAATCAATATGATGAATGACAACAGTTACGTAGAAGTTCTGGTTGCCAGAAAAGCATCACCTCTAATGCTTGTGCTTAAGTATGTGCTTTTTACACTGGCAGCTCTCGCTTTTATTATGGGATTTTTGGGCGGCATGATTGTGCTCGTAATCGCATGTATAGTTTTTGCTGTAGCGGGTTACTTCGTATCACTCAATGCTTCTATTGAGTATGAGTATCAGTACTGTGAGAGAGAGATCACAGTAGACAAGATTCTTAACAAGAGCAGGAGAAAAAGGGTAGCAGTTTTTGAGACTGATAAGATGGAAGCCCTGGCTCCTTCAAGGTCCTATCATCTGGACGATTATCGTAAAAACACTAATTACAGAACACTTGATTTTTCATCTGGAACAAATGAACAGCCTGATCCTACATATACAATGTATTATGACGGCAGAGAAAAGGTTATTTTTGAACCTAACTCTCAGATGGTTGAAGCAGTTAAAAACGTGGCACCACGTAAAGTATTTACAGATTAAGGAAGGAAAGAGGAGTAATAATGGGACAGATTATCGGCGAAGGAATTACATTTGACGACGTACTTTTGGTACCTGCATATTCACAGGTTGTACCTAATGAGATTGACGTAAGCACACAGCTTACCAAGAAACTGAGACTTAATATCCCTATGATGAGTGCAGGTATGGATACAGTTACTGAGCACCGCATGGCTATCGCTATGGCAAGACAGGGTGGTATCGGTATCATCCACAAGAACATGTCAATCGAGGCTCAGGCCGATGAGGTTGATAAGGTTAAGAGATCAGAGAACGGCGTTATTACAGATCCTTTCTCACTTTCACCTGAGCATACACTTGCTGATGCTGACGCCCTTATGGCTAAGTTCAGAATTTCAGGTGTTCCGATCACAGAGGGCAAAAAGCTCGTTGGTATCATCACTAACCGTGATCTTAAATTCGAGAAGAACTTTGATCAGAAGATCAAGGACGTAATGACAAGTGAGAACCTTGTTACTGCTAAGGCAGGTATCACACTTGAAGAAGCTAAGCAGATCCTTGCAAAGTCCAAGAAGGAGAAGCTTCCTATCGTTGATGATGACTACAATCTTGTAGGACTTATTACAATTAAAGATATTGAAAAGACAATCAAGTATCCTCTTTCAGCAAAGGATGATCAGGGACGTCTTCTTTGCGGAGCAGGCGTTGGTATCAGTGCTAACTGCCTTGACCGTGTAGCAGCTCTTGTTGATGCCAAGGTTGACGTTATTGTACTTGATTCCGCACACGGACATTCAGAGAACGTTCTTAGATGCCTTCGTATGATCAAGGAAAAATTCCCGGATCTTCAGGTTATCGCTGGTAACGTTGCTACAGCTGCTGCTACAAAGGCTCTTATCGAAGCCGGTGCAGATGCTGTTAAGGTTGGTATCGGACCCGGATCTATCTGCACAACACGTGTGGTTGCAGGTATCGGTGTTCCTCAGATCACAGCTATTATGGACTGCTATTCAGTAGCAAAAGAGTATGGTATCCCGATCATCGCAGACGGTGGTATCAAGTACTCAGGAGATATCACAAAGGCAATCGCTGCAGGCGGTAACCTTGTTATGATGGGTTCAATGTTTGCAGGATGCGACGAGGCTCCCGGCGATTTCGAGCTTTTCCAGGGTAGAAAATATAAGGTTTACCGTGGAATGGGATCAATCGCAGCCATGGAGAACGGCTCTAAGGACAGATACTTCCAGGAAGGTGCCAAGAAGCTGGTTCCCGAGGGCGTTGAAGGCCGTGTAGCATACAAGGGAACTGTAGAAGATACAGTATTCCAGCTCATCGGCGGACTTCGTTCAGGTATGGGTTACTGCGGATGTGATACAATAGATAAGTTAAAAGAAAATGGTCAGTTCATTAAGATGACAAGCGCTGCACTCAAAGAGAGTCATCCTCATGATATTCACATTACAAAAGAAGCGCCTAACTACAGTGTAGACGAATAATACATATTCAAGGAGGCGGGTTTTTTGGAACGAGAAGGCCATAAAAACTCAGCAAATTCAATAAAGATACGGGATAAAGAACTCCGGAGATGGCAGGATGCCTTTACATCCATAGCAGGAGTCTATTTATGCTGTTTGGATATGTCAGGAGAGAAGATCTCCGATTTTTCAGGGAGCCCGCTCGAGGTTTCCATAATAAAAAAAGCTGTTGATGATATTCATATCAGAAACATTTTTCAGAGAGTAACCGAAGGTGATTTGGAGGATCAGGCCGTTGAGCGCACACTGATCCCCAATCTTCGGATTGCTGCTGTTGCTGCCAAGGTCGAAGGCAAGGCAAGATTAGTATGGATTATCTGCGCCGTACTCAAGGATATTGAGTACGAGCCGGATCTGTACGACATTGAGCCCGTAAGCGATTTCCCCCACATGATAACTGAAAAGGAATTTTACAATACTCTTGATTTTGTCAGGATTACTTCTGTTGCCATGGTTCGGGCGAAAAAGACAGAGGATGAGGCAGCAGCTTCTACAGCAGAGAATTTCAAGAGATCAGAGGATTTCAAGGTTTCCTTCCATCGCGCTGAGATAATGACGGAGATAGTATCTCTCCTTGACAGCGATGATGAGATTGAATCCGTAATGCTGCAGATCCTGCAGAAAATCTGTGAATACCTCGATATCAGCAATGCTTTTATCGCAAGGATGCATCAGGAAGATCACCTGATGGATGCCATAGTCCAGTGGAAGACCGAAGGCGCATACAACGTCTTCGAAGAGACCGATGATCTGGACAGATGCTGGTTCATCGGAAGCTCACAGATGGTTGCTGTATCAGGCAGTACCACTATGAATGCCGGTGAGAGGGAACAGCTTGAGGACCTTGGAATATATGCCGTTGTGGCAGTTCCCATTGTAATAGCAGAACAGATTCCTTTCTATGCATGCTTTGCAGAGACCAGAGAGAATAGAGAGTGGATCGTAAATGATATCAAGTTCATAAATGATTCCATCAAGATCCTGCAGAATATCATTACCAAGAGAATTCAGAGGAACTCCATTGCCAGCTCCTTTAATTCTTTAGAGGCAGTACTTGATAACGTGGGAAGTGCAATCTATGTAAGATGTATGAAGACTGATGAGCTGCTTTTTGCAAACAGAAGTCTTAAGAAGCATTTTGCAAAAGAGCTTCAGAAGAACACACTTAAGGATCTATTTGAAGGAAACATTCCGCCGAGAAGTCACAGCGGCAATTATGAGATTTACTACGAAGCAAAAGACAGATGGTTTGATCTTTATTACACCAGGATTAAGTGGGTTGACGGAAGGCTTGTTTCTCTCTGCGCAATCTATGAGATCACTGAGAAAAAGATATATCAAAAGAGAATAGAGCAGCAGGCTTATACCGATTTCCTCACAGGTCTTTACAACAGACTTTGCTGTGAGAGAGATCTTGTTACCTATGTGGAGCAGGCTAAGACAAACAATACCAAGGGTATGCTTATGTACCTTGACCTTGATGATTTCAAGAAGATAAACGACGGTCTTGGGCATCAATACGGCGATGTGCTTTTGCAGGATATTTCCGCTGCCATAAAGTCTATCGATGGCGTACAGAATTCCTGCTACAGAATGGGCGGAGATGAGTTTGTCATCATCGTTCCTCCGGAAAGCTACGACAGAGTCGACAGTATTCTTGAGGAGATAAAGAGAGCCTTTGCGACACCCTGGTATCTGAAGGATGGCGATTATTACTGCACTATGAGTATGGGTATCGTTGAATTCCCTACTGCAGGAGATACGGTTGAGGAGCTTATCCGCAAATCCGATATCGCCATGTATGAAGCCAAGAAGTCAGGTAAAAACAGAATATCACAGTATTCTGAGAGTATAGATGCATCCACCATCCGCAGACTTGATATGGAAAAAGCCATGTATAAGGCTGTGGAGGACAGCTGCAATGAGTTCGAGGTTTACTATCAGCCTATTTTGCAGATAGATGACAAGGATCAGATTGTGGCAGCGGAAGCGTTTGTCAGATGGGACAGCAGAAGCCTTGGTTCAGTAAGCCCCGCAGAGTTTTTGTCTCTTGCAGAGTACCTTGGACTTATCAATCCTATAGGAGAGTATGTCCTTAGAAAAGCCACCAAGCAGTGCGGCAGATGGAGCAAGAAGCTTAAGCGCAAGATGAAGATCCATGTAAATATGTCCGTTGTGCAGCTGATGCAGCCGGATATTGCAGCCAAGATCGGAGAAGCTCTTGAAGAAGCAGGCATAGGTCCTGATCAGCTGATTCTCGATGTGGGCGAAGCTCTTACTATGAACAACACAGAGCGTACAAAGGGTGCCATTGAGAAGATAAGCGAGATGGGAGTTATGCTCTCTCTTGATGATTTCGGAACAGGATACAGTTCCTTAAGCGGACTTAGGGCATATCCATTTGCCGTTGTTAAGATCGACAGGACCATAACAAGCGAGCTTGGAAAAGAAACCTATGCCGTATCCCTGGTTCAGTCCCTTATGGATCTTTCAGGAGCCATTAATGCAGATGTCTGCGTAGAGGGTATTGAGAAAAAGCAGCAGCTTAACATTCTTAAGGACTTAAATGTTCCTCTTGCGCAGGGACAGTATTTCTCACAGCCTCTTGATGCAGCTGAATTTGAGAAGAAGTATATCAAGTGAATGCCGGCCTTTTTGCTATGATGTACAAAAGGCTTGCATTGTGTGGTAAAATAATATAAGCGGCGAAGACTCACTATAAGGCTTCGCTGTTTCGAATTAAAGTTTATTAGATTGGAATTACAGAAAATGTCAGAAGAATCAAGAAATTTTATTGAGCAGGAGATCGACAAGGATTTAAAGGAGGGCGTTTACGACCACGTTGTCACAAGATTTCCGCCTGAGCCGAATGGATTTTTACATATCGGACACGCTAAGAGCATACTTTTAAACTATGGTCTTGCAAAAGAATATAACGGCAAATTCAACATGAGATTTGACGATACCAACCCCACCAAGGAGAAGTCCGAATTCATGGACGCTATCATCGAGGATGTTAACTGGCTTGGGGCTGATTATGAGGACAGACTTTTCCATGCATCAGATTATTTCGACAAGATGTATGAGAATGCAGTTAAGCTTATTAAGAAGGGCAAGGCTTATGTTTCAGAGCTCACAGCTGAAGAGATGCGTGAGTACAGAGGAACACTTACAGAGCCCGGCAAGAACGATCCTAACAGAGACAGAAGTGTAGAAGAGAACCTTCGTCTTTTTGAAGAAATGAAAAACGGCAGCGTAGAAGACGGAGCCATGACACTTAGAGCAAAGATCGATATGTCATCACCTAACATCAACATGCGTGATCCTATCATCTACAGAGTTGCTCACATGACACATGCTCGTACAGGCGATAAGTGGTGCATTTATCCCATGTATGATTTTGCACATCCCATTGAGGATGCAGAAGAGGGAATTACACATTCCATCTGCACACTTGAGTTTGAAGATCACAGACCGCTTTATGACTGGGTTAAGATCGAGTGTGAATATGAGAATCCTCCGCGTCAGATCGAGTTTGCAAAGCTCTATCTTCAGAACGTGGTTACAGGTAAGAGATACATCAAGAAGCTGGTTGAGGACGGCATAGTTGACGGATGGGATGATCCCAGACTTGTTTCTATAGCTGCTCTTAGACGCCGCGGCTTTACTCCTGAATCAATCCAGAAGTTCGTTGAGCTTTGTGGTGTAAGTAAGGCTAACTCAACAGCTGATTATGCAATGCTTGAGTATTGTATCAGAGAGGATCTTAAGCCCAAGGCAAAGAGAATGATGGCTATTCTTGATCCGGTTAAGCTTATCATCGACAACTATCCGGAAGGACAGATCGAGATGCTTCCCATCGAGAACAACAAGGAAGCACCGGAGCTTGGAAGCAGAGAGATTCCTTTTGGAAAAGAGCTTTGGATTGAGCGTGAAGACTTCATGGAGGAGCCTCCGAAGAAGTACTTCAGACTGTTCCCCGGCAACGAGGTTCGTCTCATGAACGCTTACTTCGTAACCTGCACAGGCTGTGTGAAGGATGCTGATGGCAATGTGACAGAGATCCACTGCACATACGATCCCGAGACCAAGGGCGGAGACAGCCCCGATGGCAGAAAGGTGAAGGGAACAATTCACTGGGTATCAGCAAAGGAGTGCGGCGAAGCAACAGTAAGACTTTATGAGAACATTATTGATGAGGAAAAGGGCGTTTATAACGAAGACGGTTCACTCAACTTAAACCCCAATTCCATCACAGTTATTGAGAATGCTAAGCTGGAGCCCGAGCTTATGGAAGCTAAGGCTTATGATAAATTCCAGTTTGTGAGAAACGGATTCTTCTGTGTAGACAGCAAGGATTCCAAAGATGGAGCGCCGGTATTTAACCGCATCGTTTCATTAAAGAGTTCGTTTGTATTACCGAAGGCATAAAATACTATTTTCTTGTGAGGTGGCAAAATGGGATTTTTAGATGGACTTAAGAAATTCGGACTTGGAGCGCTTGAAGATGAAGAGCTTTACGAGGATCCTAAAAAGAAGGCGGTAAAAAAGGAAGAGCCTAAAAAGCAAGCCCTGCCTTTAAATGAGGAGACACTTCTTTTTGATAAGAAGTACACATGTCCTATTTGTGATTCTCAATTTGATTCGAAGACTGTCAGATCCGGTAAAGTACGTGTTAAGAGCCAGGATGTGGATCTTAGGAATACCTACAATGAGATTGATCCCAGCAAGTACGATATAGTTACCTGCCCTAACTGCGGATATTCCACACTTGCCAAGTACTATGGCAATCTGACCAAGTTCCAGATCGATGAGATCAAGGGTAAGATCAGTGCCAACTTTAAAAGGCATGAATTTGGCAAGGTGACCTACACCTATGAAGAAGCAAGAATGCGATATGAACTCGCCATTGCTACTGCTATGGTTAAAAAGTCCAAGAATTCCGAGAAGGCTTATCTGTGTCTTAAGATGGCATGGCTTATCCGTGGTGAGAATGAGCACATGGATCCGGCTACAGAGGGCTATGAAGAGAAGCAGAAGGCCAATAAGGCTGAAGAGCTTGATCTTCTTAAGAAGGCTCTTGATGGCTTCGTAATTGCAAGACAGAGCGAGACTCCGCCAATCGCAGGAATGGATGAGCTTACACTTGATTATCTCATGGCTGCCATTGGTCTTGAGGTCAAGGATTATGACATGGCCAATAAGATGGTAGGAAATATCATTCTTTCAAGAACAGCTAACTCACGTCTTAAGGAGAAGGCAAAAGATCTTAAGGAAAAGATTGCTGAGGATATGAAGAATAATCCTCCTTCACAGGCATAAAACATAGAAAAGACCGGGATTATATCATTAAGTTAACCTTAGCCCGGACAACAAAAAGAATCCAAGAGGATGTCGGAGATGTTCCGATATCCTCTTTTTTGCGATTCAGACATTAGTTTAATGCTGTAACCCCAGTCCTGGTAAGCAATAGAGACTTTACATTTTTTACTTTTTTTTAATTTTTATCCATGTAAAATAATGAGATAATTATAATAGCAGTTGCCTATTTTGACTGGCAAAGGGATTGTCACAGGGAGTTAGCAGTCGAGGGTATTTTATGAAGCGGATTTTGAAAAAATACATGATCCTCAGATACCGCATACCATCTATCATTATTTTGAGCCTTCTGATATTAGGCTCATCGATAATCGGTATTTCATATAAGAGATACGAAGAAATTAACGTGGAGAAGCACGTTAAGATGGCACAAGGCATAACTATGCTTATGGCTGAGAACTTTGATGCCCAGAAGATAGATTATTATATGGAGAATAATTATTCCTTAGACGAGTATAAAGATCTTATTGAGCATTATAAGCTCATTATGGATAGCTACCTTGATGTAAAACACATATACATATATAAGTTTTACAAGGATAAAGAAGATGGTCCGTTAAACGGTCGTGTGATCGTGGATATGATTGAGACAGGCGAGGACAGTACGCTCTATGGATCTATCGCCACGGTTGGAAATACTTATTTAGCAGGCGAAGAGACCGCCGCTGTCTATGACCGAATGATTTCCGGTCAGGAATGTGTATTTGAAAAGAACCGGATAGGCGAGAGGGAAGTTACGTTCCTTGCGTATATCAAGCCGATAATGGACAGCGAAGGTAATTATATGTGCAGTATGGGTGTTGATTTCTCTCTCAATGAGCTGTACGGAAAAGGAATCCAGTTTATTATTGAGCTGTTGGTGGTAATAACGGTTGTAATACTTGCTGTTATCATAGGTGTAAATATCCTGCTCTCTGTAATTCTGTTCAGACCCCTTGAAAAGATGACAAGCTGTATCCAGTCCTTTAAGTTTGATACAGACAAAGACAGGTTCGATAACTTAAATGGATTCGAATCACTGAACATTCATCTGAATAATGAGATAGATGAGCTGTATAACGCTTTGCTTCTTTCGCTTAAGGACAGTGCTTATTATGTGTCCAGCTTCAACAGGGCCAAGAATGAGATAGAAGAAATAAGCGAAACGGCCTACAAGGACGCCCTGACTTCCGTTGGCAGTAAAACGGCCTACAATGGCGCTATAGCTAAGTTGCAGGAAGATGTTGATAAGAAAAAGCTGTTTTGTTTTGGCTTCGTGATGATTGACGTGAATAATCTTAAGTATGTGAATGATACTTATGGCCACAAGCTGGGCGATGAATATATAAAGGGGTGTTGTAGTATTGTATGCAACGCTTTCAAGAGATCGCCGGTATTTCGAATTGGCGGGGATGAATTTGTTGTCATTCTAAAGGATGCTGATTATGATACCAGGATGGAACTTGTAGATGATATGGAGAATGCTTTCACAGCGGCTTACAACAATAAGGAAGTAGAACCGTACTACAGGTACTCGGCTTCTTATGGACATGCAATCTTTGATCCATTGCTTGACAAGTCAGTTGAGGAAGTACTAAAAAGAGCTGACCAGCGTATGTACGAATATAAGAAAGAGTTCAAAAGAGTTAACGGAAGTTACAGATGACTATAAAAAGACCCGCGGGATCAAGATAATCCTGCGGGTCATAAAAATCTCATATTTGGTAAATCAAAGAGCGCCGTCCATCTTCTTGAGATCATTTATATCATCGTCTTCATCATCGAAGAACTCTTCTGTTTTAACGGGCTCGCTATCTTCAGAATCATCATCTTCGTCTGCAAGATTCTCTTCAGCAGCTGAAGAATTGAGGCTTACATAGTGACGTCCGATGGAACTCTTAGGCTCCTCATCATCAAGATCCTCTTCATCAAATTCCTCAAAATCATCGAAGTCATCATCAAAATCTGAATCCTTCTGTGTAAGATAATAATAAACACCTGCAGCGGCAGCGCCTGCAGCAGCTGCAAAAAGAACTATTTTTCCAAAATGCTTAGACATATATTCTCCCTTCATAATGTAGCCCTGCTTGGATTTGTAAAAAAATACAACAGAACATAAATTGATTTTAATACAAATTGTCAGATAAGAAAAGCACCTGAGATTAAATCGTTGAAAAAAATGCCAGAAAATGCTATATTTAAATGGACTAAGCCGGTCAATCACAGGAGATCCTTTTTCAATGAACGAAAAGTTTTTTGACTTAAAGAAAGAAAAACAGGACCGAATCATCAATGCGGCGCTTAAGGCTTTTGCCCTGGGCGGATACATGCATGCGAGCACTGATGATATCGTGAGAATGGCCGGAATTAGTAAGGGGTTAATTTTTCATTATTTCGAAACCAAGCTGGGGTTATATCAATTCGTCTACGATTACAGCACTCGTGTAATCAATATTGAGATCAACACGGGTATTTCCAAGGATGAGACAGACTTTTTCACAATTAGGGAGGAAATAGAGAAGGTACTTGCAACCTGTATGAAGCAGTATCCTTACATTCAGCTGTTTTTGTACAGTGCAGCCAGAGAAGATACTCCCGAAGCTGCAACAGCCATACTCCCTGCAAGAGAGGCTTTTGAGGCGAATATCAGAAACATCCTGGACAGAGGCGATATAACAAGATTTAAGCAGAGTGCCAACTATGAGCTGGTTGAGAATATAGTGAGTATGACCAAGGAAGGAGTGCTGAAAGGCAGGTTTAGGGAGGGCGATTTCAGAGCGGATGATTACCTTGCGGAAGTCATCAGATATCTGGAAATGCTAAGAGTTTTGACATACGACTGATTACCGAAGAAGCGTCAATTAGCCGGATTTTTCCGGAACAATAAGGAGGCACAAAATGGGTAAATTTGTGGTTGCAGGTATCACACAGGTTGAAACGATTGTCAGAGTGGACAAGGTTCCGATAACTTACGCTCCGTTAACTACCGAGGTCAATTCCATTTACACTGGTCTTGGAGGAGATGCTTACAATGAATCCCTTGCACTCAGATGGCTTGGAGATGAAGTTGAATTCATGTCCATCATAGGCCGTGACAGGTCTGTAGAGGAGCTTAATCCGCCCGGAAACAAGATTCAGTTATCAACGAATTACGTTGTACAGATGATGGAAGAGACTCCTAACTGTGTCATCCTTTATGATAAGGACAGACAGAAGCAGATATTTGAGGATATCAAGGATCTGCGTGATAAGGTTTATGATATGTCCATGTTTGCTCCGCTTGCAGGATGGGCTGACATGATGGTTCTTGCAAATGCTAACTTCTGCAGACCTTTTGCTGTGGCAGCTGCCGAGCATGGCAAGAAGCTTGCTGTCAATATTCGTAATTTCTGCAGAGAGAAGGAGAAGTACAACAGGGAGTTCCTTGATGCAGCTTCTATCCTTTATTTTTCAGACGATCAGCTTGAAGAGGATCCTTATGATTTCATAAGAGGAATCAGTAAGACCTACGGAACAGAGATCATCATCATGGGCCGCGGCTCAAAGGGTGTTATCCTGTTCGATAAAAAAGGTGAATTCATCGCTGATTATAAGACAGTTAAAACTAATGAGATCGTTAATACTGTCGGCGCAGGTAATGCGTTGTTTGCATGTTTCCTTCACTACTATCAGGAGACAGGCGATTCTGTAAATGCTATTAAGAATGCGCTTCTGTTCTCATCCTACAAGATTGGTTATATGGGAACATCCAAAGGTTTCATGACAACAGAGCAGATGGAGCAGTGGAGAAATCTGATCTGGGGTATTCGCGACAACGGACTATAAAAAGATGCTGTCATCATGGGTAGGTGGCAATTTAAAGAGCGTCTTCGTAGTTTTCGCGTGCTATTTTTTGGTAATACTAAATTTACATATATAAGAAGGACAAAATGAAATGGCAAAGAAAGTAAAGAACACAAGAAAATGCGGCGTGCTTATGCCCATTTTCAGCCTTCCGTCAAAGTACGGGATCGGCACATTTTCCAAGGAAGCATACGAGTATGTAGATTTCCTTGCAGACGCAGGTCAGAGTTACTGGCAGCTTCTGCCTCTTGGACCTACAAGCTACGGAGATTCTCCGTATCAGTCATTCTCAACCTATGCAGGCAATCCCTATTTTGTGGATCTTGAGAAGCTCGTCGAGGAGGGCTATCTTAAGGCTGCAGATCTTGAGAAGGTTAATTTTGGAACAGATCCTGAGCACGTTGATTATGAGCGTCTTTTCAAGAACCGTTATGTTGTTTTGGAGACAGCTTATGTGAACAGCGGTCTTTCAGAAAACAGTAAGAAAAAGCCAAAGGCAGAGCTTAAGAAAGAGTTCGATGCTTTTGTTAAGGAGAACGCAGACTGGTTAGAGGATTATGCTCTTTATATGTCCCTTAAGATGCGCTACGACGGTCTTAGCTGGGTTGAGTGGCCAGAGGGAATTCGCCTCAGGAAAAAGAAGGATCTTGATGAAGCAAAGAAGAAATATGCTGATAAGATAGGTCTTCACAAGTTCATCCAGTTCCTGTTTATGAAGCAGTGGTTTGAGCTTAAGGCTTATGCTAACAGCAAGGGAATAGACATTATCGGTGACATCCCGATCTATGTGGCATTTGACTCCGCAGATACATGGGCAAATCCTAAGCTTTTCCAGCTGGATAAGAAAAATCTTCCGATAGCGGTTGCAGGATGCCCGCCCGATGCTTTTTCAAGAACAGGTCAGCTCTGGGGTAATCCGCTCTATAAGTGGGACTATCACGAAGAGACAGGCTTTAAGTGGTGGATTTCAAGAATCCGTGGCTGCTATAAGCTCTACGACGTTATCAGAATCGATCATTTCAGAGGTTTTGATGAGTATTATTCAATTCCTTACGGTGATCCCACAGCTGAGAACGGTAAGTGGGTAAAGGGACCCGGCTATAAACTTTTTGAAGTGATGAAGAAGGAACTTGGTAATATCAGAGTCATCGCTGAAGATCTTGGATACCTCACACCTTCTGTAATTGCCCTTGTTAAAAAGACCGGATTCCCCGGAATGAAGATTCTTCAGTTTGCATTTGATGCAAGGGAAGAGAGCGATTATCTGCCTCACAACTATGTGAAGAACAGTATCGTATATACAGGAACTCATGATAACGACACAACACTTGGATGGTACAAGACTATTCCGAGAACAGATAAGGCTTTTGCAAAGAAGTATCTGAACCTTAAGTCAAACAAGAATGTGACCTGGGAATTCATCAGAGCTACTTTCATGAGCGTATCAGATACAGCCATTATCCCTATGCAGGATTATCTTGAACTTGGAAGCGAAGCAAGAATCAACACTCCTTCCACTCTTGGTAAAAACTGGACATGGCGCATGAAGGGTGACGCACTTTCACCCGAGCTTGCCGAGAAGATGAAGGATATGGCAAAGACCTACGGAAGATGTGCAAATGTCTAAGATTACTATAGTTGATGTTGCGAGACTGTCAGGCGTCGGCGTCAGTACAGTCTCCCGCGTCATCAACGGGCATGTGGATGTAAGTGCCAAAACAAGAGAGAAAGTCCTTTCAGTTATAAAGGAAACAGGATATGTTCCAAATGACAGTGCCAGAAACCTGAAGCGTACAGATGCCAAGTGTATCGGCGTTGTCATTAAAGGAATAACCAATCCTTTTTTCACACCTATGATCGATATCCTTGAAAAGGAGATAGACAGGCAGAATTATGCTCTGGTCCTTCGACATGCAGGCGCTGAAGAGGACGAAGCAGACGTAGCTCTTGAGCTTGAAAATGAAAAGCGACTAAGGGGAATTATTTTCCTTGGAGGCGGCACGGAGCAGTCAAGGCAAAAGCTGCAGGAACTTAAAGTTCCCGCAGTTTTCTCTACGATAGGCGCTACTCTCCTTGAAGAAAATTCCACAGCAGAATATTCTACGGTTTCTGTTGATGACAGACTTGAAGCAAGACATATAACTCAATATCTTATGAATCTTGGGCACACTAATATAGCCATAATAACCGAGGCTATGGGAAGGCGCTCTGTCGGACACCTTCGTCTGGAAGGATATCGTGATGCTTTTGTCATGAGGAAGATTCCTGTTGATGAAGGGAATATTTTTTATGTAGATCAGACCATGGAGCATTTCTCAGTGGAGAATGGCTATAGAACCACCCAGAGAATTATTGAGTCGGGAAAAGATATATCAGCAATTTTCTGCGTGACAGATCTTTTGGCAATAGGTGCCATGAGAGCAATAGCGGATGCGGGACTAAGGGTTCCCGAAGATATCAGTGTATGCGGTTTTGACGGAATGGAGATAGGAAGATATTCCAATCCCAGACTTACGACCATAAGCCAGCCACTGGATCAGATTTCCAGGGAGACGGTTAAGCTTCTGTTTGACATTATTGAGTCCAGGAGCAGTCACAGACATATCGTTTTTCCGGGAGAACTATTTATAGGCGAATCGACAATCAAGCATTTCGTAGAATAATGAGGCTTTTATGAGGGGAAGCTACATTAAGAAAATCATCAGTGTTTTATTGGCGGCAGTACTTGTAGTGTCGTGCGTGGGCTGTGGCCTTTTTGGCGGCGAAGATACCTTCGATCCCAATGAAGCCAATACTAACTACATTACCTGCATGGTCTGGGACCGCGGAGATATGGCTGAGGGCGTAGGTTATGATGACAATGCGCTGGCAGTATGGATAAGGGAACAGGTTTTAAAAGAAACCGGAGTCGAGGTTCATTTTACCGCCATAAAAAGAGAAAATACCAATGAAACTGTTCAGGAAATGATCGATGAAGGAACTGCACCTGACATAGTTTTTTCTTACTCCAAATCTCTTTTTGGAAAACTGGCAGGCATGGGACAGATATCCGACCTGACAGAGGCTTATAAGAATTATGGCAAGGACATTTCGAAGAACATCGGTGAACTGCAGAAGATGGGACAGTACAATGACCTGCAGGCAGCCATCGTAAAGCACAGAGGCTTTGTGATGCCAAGGCATGTGGCATATGTCAGAAGAGACTGGTGTGAAGCTCTTGGAATGGATGAGCCTACTAATAAGGAAGAGCTTGAGAAGTACCTCTACGCCGTGAAAGTAAAGAATCCCGGCGGAGTGGATGACGTTATACCCTGGGCTATGGGCGGTACAGTTAACTCAGAGAAGGCCTACAACAGTTTTGTTGGTTCATTTATCGAAGAGCTAAGCCCCAGGGATTCTTATCTTTACTCGGAAAGGTTTTTGGTCCTTACAGATGAAGCAAATATAGGACTTAAGGAGCTTAACAGGTACTATAAAGATGGGCTTATAAGTCTGGATTTTGCTGCGGATAAAGATAATGAAAAATACATTGAGGATATAAAGAGCGGCAGGGTTGGATTTTTCGTGGATGATAACACTTCACCCTTCAGTCTTTTTGCTGAACTGAATAAGAATGAAGGTCATATCTGCTTTGATCCTGTTTTGTGTTTTGATCTTCCGGATGGCGGATACAGGAATGTCTGTGAACCTTCAACCGGACTTTATATCATGGTTCCAAACAGAAGTAAGGACAAGGTAGATGCGGTAATGAAGTACCTCAACTGGCTTGCGGTTACTGAGAATGCTGTGAATGTTGCATTTACGCCGGATCATACACTTACGGATGAGGGTGCACCGAGGGTTTTATCAGGCGATGAGCTTAATGAAAATAAATATCCCGGAACACCAATTGACTACAGTATTGTTAATAATCTGTTTTTTGAAAATGACAGGGAAAAACAGGTTTCGACCTGGGCTTACGGGTCCGATTGGGCAGACAAGGAGTGGTTTGAGAAATTCTATGATGTATGTACCGCGGACAATTACTTTTTCCTGACAAGTAATGTATTTCTGGAGCCTGAGGCCGATTATCAGACAAATATTGATAAGATGCTGGTTGAATACGCATATAATCTGATATGCTGTAATCCTTTGGATTTTGATGGTGAAAGGGTCTACGAGGAAGCAAAGCTCATGGATAATGGACTTGGACAGATCCTGGATGAGAGAGCTGCATATTTTGATAATGGAATGATTAAATACTAGATATTTTAAGGGAGGACAAAATTATGGCAAACATAGCAATTTTTCTTGCAAACGGATTCGAGGAAATAGAGGCTCTTACTGTGGTTGACCTCTGCAGAAGAGCGGGCCTTACTATAGATATGGTATCTGTCACGGATTCACTTCAGGTTACAGGTTCCCATGGAATCGAAGTGAAGGCTGATAAGGTTATAGATGACCTTGATTTTGATGCAATGGATATGCTGGTTCTTCCCGGAGGAATGCCCGGAACCACTAATCTTGAGAATACAGAAAAGCTTATGGAGAATATCCGTGCCTTTGACAGCAAGGGTAAATTCATAAGTGCAATCTGCGCAGCTCCGGGAGTGTTCGGAAGAGCAGGTCTCCTTCAGGGCAAAAAGGCCTGTGTTTTCCCGGGACTTGAGGGCGAGCTTAAGGGCGCCGATGTTCAGATGAGCGAGACAACCGTAGACGGTCACATACTTACCAGCAGAGGCATGGGAACAGCCATGGCATTCGGCCTTGCTATCGTAGAGCGTTTCTGCGGAAAAGAAACAGCAGATGAGCTTGGCAAAAAGGTTGTCTACAAAATCTGATCCCTTAAAGAGGATATGTAATGGGCGTTGAGATAGAAAGAAAATTCACGGTAAAAGAGCTTCCGGATAATCTTGGGCAGTATCCTTTTCATATTATTGAGCAGGGGTATCTGAGTGTGGTTCCCGCTATAAGAGTAAGGCGTGAGGATGACAGCTTCTACATGACCTACAAGAGTCATAAGGATTTTGGTAAGCAGGGCGTTTTCTCCGAGGCTGGGGATATTGGCAAGATAGAATACAATCTTCCTCTTGATAAGGATTCCTACGAGCATCTGGTAGCAAAAGCGGATGGGAATGTGATTTCAAAAAAGAGATATATTATTCCTATTAATAGTGATGCTTTTGATTCATCGGATGACAGGTGCAAAAAGCTTATGGATTCCCTTAAGATAGAACTTGATGTGTTTGAAGGGAAGTTCGAGGGACGAATCCTTGCAGAAGTAGAGTTTCCTGATGAGGAGACGGCAGCAGCCTACAAGCCTGCAGACTGGTTTGATGAGGATGTCACGGGAGATGTGAGATACAGCAATGCTCACATGAGTACCGAGTAAATCAGGTATAAAATTAGTTGTGGAAATTGATACCGACCTATGTTATAATCGTTAGGCGATTGTGCCTAATGATTTTGGCATAGGTCGTTTTACATAGATAAAAACAGCACAATAAGAGTTGTGTAAATATTTTTATGTTTTATTCAGATATGTATTTATAGGAGGAAGTAAACTTAATGAGCGTATCAGTAGAAAAGCTCGAGAAGAGCATGGCTAAGCTTACAATCGAAGTTGCAGCAGCTGACTTTGATAAAGCAATCGACAAAGTTTTCAACAAGCAGAAGTCTAAGATCCAGATCCCCGGATTCCGTAAGGGTAAGGCTCCCCGTCATATGATCGAGCGTATGTACGGCAAGGAGATTTTCTTCGAGGATGCAGCTAACGAGCTGATCAATCAGGAATATCCCAAGGCAGTTGATGAGTGTGGCGAGGACGTTGTTTCCAATCCTGATATCGATGTTACACAGATCGAAGCAGGCAAGCCTTTCATCTTCACAGCTACAGTAGCACTTAAGCCCGAGGTTAAGCTTGGTAAGTACAAGGGCGTATCTGTTGAGAAGGCAGATACAGAGGTTACTGAGGACGAGATCAAAGCTGAGATTGACCAGGAGAGAAGCAGAAATGCAAGAACAATCGAGGTTACAGATCGTAAGGTTCAGAACGATGATATCGTAACTCTTGATTTTGAGGGATTTGTTGACGGTGTTGCATTCGAAGGCGGCAAGGGCACAGATTATCCTCTTACAATCGGTTCAGGTTCATTCATCCCCGGTTTCGAGGAGCAGCTTGTAGGATTTGAGATTGGTCAGGAAGGTGAAGTTAACGTTAAGTTCCCTGAGGATTATCATTCAGAGGATCTTGCAGGTAAGGATGCTACTTTCAAGTGCACAGTTAAGGGCATCAAGGTAAGAGAGCTTCCTGAGCTCAATGATGAGTTTGCAAGCGATGTTTCAGAGTTTGAGACAGTTGCGGAGTATAAAGAAGACGTTAAGAAGAAGCTTACAGAGCGTAAAGAGGCTGAGGCTAAGGCAAAGAAGGAAGATCAGGCTGTTAAGGCAGTAATCGAGGATTCTGAGATGGAGCTTCCTGAGAAGATGATCGAGACTCAGCAGCGTCAGATTGTTAACGATTTCGCTCAGAGACTTCAGTATCAGGGCATGGATATGAAACAGTATATGCAGTACACTGGCAATACTGTTGACCAGCTCCTTGAGCAGGTTAAACCCCAGGCTGTAGAGCGCATCCAGTCAAGACTTGTTCTTGAGGCAGTTGCAGCAGCTGAGAAGCTTGAAGCTACTGAGGAAGAAGTTGATGAAGAGCTTAAGAAGATGGCTGATCAGTACAAGATGGAGATTGAGAAGCTTAAGGAGCTCATGGGTGAGCGTGAGATCAAGACTCTTAAGGATGATCTTGCAGTTCAGAAGGCAGCTAAGTTCCTTGTAGACAATGCTAAGGAGACAGCAGCTAAGAAGACAACCAAGAAGGCAGCAGCTAAGAAGGACGAGGATGCAGCTGAGGAGAAGCCGAAGCGCACACGCAAGACTGCAGCTAAGAAGGACGACGAGACAGCAGAGGAGAAGCCGAAGCGTACTCGTAAGACAACAAAGAAGGCAGATGAGGAATAATGTTTCCTTTAAGAGGACCCGGTACAGATGTGCCGGGTCTTTTGCGTGGTTGCTAAATAAACTCTTTGTGGGTATAATAGTGTAGTATATTTATAAATAAAATTAAAAAGGGAGCAATGAATATGAGTTTAATACCTTATGTCATAGAACAGACGAGCCGCGGTGAGCGCTCATACGATATTTATTCAAGACTTTTAAAGGAGAGAATTGTATTCCTGGGTGAGGAAGTTAATTCTGTATCCGCAAGTGTTGTTGTGGCACAGCTTCTTTTCCTTGAGGCTGAGGACCCCAGCAAGGACATTCACATGTACATCAACAGCCCCGGTGGTGAGATCACATCCGGTATGGCTATCTACGATACAATGCATTATATCAAGTGCGATGTCAGCACGATTTGTATCGGTATGGCTGCAAGCATGGGCGCATTTCTTCTTGCAGGCGGTGCTAAGGGTAAGCGTATGGCTCTTCCCAATGCAGAGATCATGATCCATCAGCCCCTTGGCGGAGCTCAGGGTCAGGCTACTGAGATTGAGATTGCTGCTAAGCACATCATCCGCACAAAAGAGAAGTTAAACACACTTCTTGCTGAGAATACAGGCAAGCCCTATGAGCAGATTGCTCAGGATACAGAGCGTGATAACTGGCTTTCAGCTCAGGAAGCGCTCGACTATGGTCTTATCGATTCAATCGTAGAGTCAAGACCTAAGGATAAGGAAGAGGATAAGTAATATGGCATCAAAGAACAATGGAGAAATTCGCTGCTCTTTTTGCAATAAGACACAGAATCAGGTGAAGAAGCTTATTGCAGGACCTGCAGGAGTTTATATCTGTGATGAGTGTGTAGATATCTGCGCAGACATCATAGAGGAGGAGTTTGAGGACGAGCCTATAGCTCATGATGATAGTGATATCAACCTTCTCAAACCCGTAGAAATCAAGAACTTTTTGGATGAATATGTAATCGGACAGGATGAAGCTAAGAAGGTTTTATCTGTTTCAGTTTACAACCACTACAAGAGAGTACTTGCACCTAAGGCACACAATGTAGATGATGAGGTTGAGCTTCAGAAGAGTAACATCATCATGGTTGGTCCTACAGGTTCAGGTAAGACATATTTGGCGCAGACCCTTGCCAAGATAATTAATGTTCCTTTTGCAATAGCTGATGCAACCACTCTTACAGAGGCAGGTTATGTGGGTGAGGACGTTGAGAATATCCTTCTTAAGCTCATTCAGGCAGCTGATTATGATGTAGAGAGAGCTCAGTACGGTATCGTTTATATCGATGAGATAGACAAAATCACCAAGAAGAGCGAGAACGTATCAATCACAAGAGATGTATCAGGTGAAGGTGTACAGCAGGCACTGCTTAAGATCATCGAGGGCACAACTGCAAGTGTTCCGCCTCAGGGTGGACGTAAGCATCCTCATCAGGAGCTTATTCAGATTGATACATCCAATATTCTTTTCATTTGCGGCGGAGCTTTTGACGGCCTTGATAAGATTGTTGAAGCAAGACTTGACCGCAACTCAATCGGATTTAACGCTGAGATCGCTGACAAGAGTGAGCGTGAGATCGGCGAGGTGCTTAAAGAGGTAACTCCTCAGGATCTTACCAAGTTTGGTCTTATCCCTGAGTTCGTAGGTCGTGTTCCAATCTGTGTAACTCTTGAAGGACTTAACAAGGAAGCACTTGTAAGAATCCTCACTGAGCCCAAGAATGCGCTGGTTAAGCAGTATCAGAAGCTGTTTGATTTTGATAATGTAAGACTTACATTTGAAGGCGATGCAGTTGAGAAGATTGCAGAGCTTGCACATGAGAGAAAGACAGGTGCAAGAGGACTTCGTTCCATCATGGAGAAGGCTATGATGGATGTTATGTATGAGATTCCTTCCGATGACAATATCTCGGAATGTGTCGTTACAGAGGAGTCTGTATCGGGTACAGCTCAGCCCCTTATCGTTTACAAGGATGAGGTTAAGAGACTTAAACCTGCAAAATAAATTAAGAGGAAAAACTATAGGCAGAGGTGCATAGCATCCCTGCCTTAAGTCATTATTTACTGAGGTATATATGGTAATTAAGAAAGTAAATCTTGAAACAGTAATAGGAATCACAAGTAAGCTTCCACAAAATGATAAGCCGGAGTTCGCATTTGCAGGCAAAAGTAATGTGGGTAAGTCATCACTTATCAATGGCTTGATGAATCGTAAGCATTATGCCAGAGTCAGCCAGGAGCCCGGTAAGACTCAGACCATAAACTATTACAACATAAATGATGAGTTTTATCTTGTGGACCTTCCGGGATATGGCTTTGCCAAGGTACCGGAATCTGTAAAGAAACAGTGGGGCAAAATGATAGAGAATTATCTTCATAAGTCCCGCATGCTTAAGCAGATTTTTCTGCTTATAGATATAAGACATGATCCTTCTGCCAATGATAAGATGATGTATGACTGGATTGTGGATTCAGGTCTTACACCTATCATTATTGCAACTAAATCCGACAAGCTAAAAAAGAGTCAGATAGAAACTCATATAAATGCCATAAAGAATGTCCTTGGAATGCCTGAGGACGGACTGGTTCTTCCTTTCTCTGCGCAGAGTAAGGCAGGAAGAGAAGAGATATATGAGGTTATGGAAAGCATTCTCGCTGAAGATGCCGAGGAAGCCGAATAATAAATGGGGAGCAGGGGTATGGAATTTTTTGTAAAGCTTAAAACTAATTTTCTTGTTGATGCAATAGCACTTATAGTGCTTGGGGCAGTTCTTATTTTTCTTCCGGGAGCAAGTCTTACGCTCCTGACTAAGGTTATTGGCGGAGTTGTTTTAGCAGCGGGAGTTCTTTCGATAGTCGGAAGTCTTGTGTCAAAAAATCAGAATGTTTTAACAAAGAACAGTTCTATTGGTTTTGGCATAGTAATTGCCGTTGTCGGAATCTGGATCTTTATCAATCCTCACTTTTTCGAGGCTATCATTCCTGTAATCGCAGGAGTTATCATGTTATTCAGCGGACTTTTGAATCTTGGCGAGTCCCTTAGTCTTGCGCGAAATCACTATGGCAACTGGTGGTTTGCGCTTATTCTCGCCATTCTTACAGTGGGTGCAGGGGCATTCCTTCTGTTTAATCCTTTAAAATCAATGGCTTATATTGTACAGATCATCGGTGCATCTTTCCTCTACAACGGAGTTTCCAATCTGTGGATTGTATCAAGGGTTCATAAGGTTGATAAGGTAAACCGCAAAGAAATTGTGGATGTGGAGAGCAAAGTTGTTGACTCCGCAGAGAAAAAAGAAAGCTGAAATGATGAGCTTCGCGATGCTGATTGAAATCTGCTGCAGCAAGGTACTGCGGCGGTTTCTGGCGCATCGCGTTTTTATTTTGGTGTTGTTTTTTGAATAGTTGACATTACGAAATATGTATGTTATACATGATATAGAACAGATAAAACAAAGCGCAGAATGTGCGCTTTTTATCAGAGGTGATCGTTATGAAGATAGATAGATTTACACAGAAATCAGTGGAAGCAATCCAGAATATGGAGAAGGTAGCTCTTGATTACGGCAATCAGGAGATAGAGCAGGAGCATCTGCTTTACAGTTTGATGACGATTGAGGACAGCATTATCCCTAAGCTTCTTGAGAAGATGGGAGTTGATAATGATGTTTTCTTAAATCGTGTGGATGATGCTCTTAAAAAGCGCACCAAGGTTCAGGGCGGAAGAACCTATGTGGGGGCTGATCTTAATAAGGTTCTTATTAAGAGTGAAGATGAGATGAAGGCTATGGGGGATGAGTATGTTTCTGTTGAGCATATTCTTCTTGCCATGATCAAATATCCCAACAGAGAGATTAAGTCCATACTTCAGTCCTTTGGCATCGACAGAGGAAGATTCCTTCAGGCTCTTTCTGAGGTTAGAGGTAATCAGAAGGTGGTTTCAGATAACCCTGAAGCAACCTATGATACTCTTGAAAAATATGGCACAGAGCTTGTTGCAAAGGCAAAGGCTCAGAAGCTAGAACCCGTAATAGGACGAGATTCTGAGATTAGGAATGTTGTTAGAATCCTTTCCAGAAAAACAAAGAACAACCCTGTACTTATTGGTGAGCCGGGTGTTGGTAAAACAGCAGTTGTAGAGGCTCTTGCACAGAGAATCGCTGCAGGAGATGTTCCACAGGCTCTTGCGGATAAAAAGATTTTTTCTCTTGATATGGGTGCCCTTGTTGCAGGTGCAAAGTACAGAGGTGAATTCGAGGAACGTCTTAAGGCTGTATTACAGGATGTAAAAGAGTCAGATGGTGAGATCATTCTTTTCATAGATGAGCTTCATACCATTGTGGGAGCGGGCAAAACTGACGGCGCTCTCGATGCAGGCAATATGCTTAAGCCTATGCTTGCAAGAGGTGAGCTTCACTGCATAGGTGCCACAACCCTAAATGAGTACAGACAGTATATTGAGAAGGATGCAGCTCTTGAGAGACGTTTCCAGCCTGTAATGGTGTCTGAGCCTACGGTTGAAGATACTATAAGTATCCTCCGAGGACTTAAGGAGAGATACGAGGTTTACCATGGCGTAAAGATTATGGATTCTGCCCTTGTAAGCGCTGCTACCCTGAGTAACAGATATATTTCAGACAGATTCCTTCCCGATAAGGCAATTGATCTTGTGGATGAAGCCTGCGCTCTTGTGAAAACAGAGATGGATTCCATGCCTACAGAACTGGATGAACTTAACAGAAAGATCATGCAGATGCAGATAGAGGAGAAGGCGCTTCAGAAGGAGGATGATTCTCTTAGCAAGGAGAGACTAGCTAATCTGCAAAAAGAGCTGGCAGAGCTTAAGAATGATTTTGACAATCAGAAGGCTCGCTGGATGAATGAAAAAGAGACTGTAGACAAGCTTGCCATCATTCGTGAGAAAATCGAAAGTGCAAACAATGAGCTGCAGATTGCAAATAGAAATAATGATTTTGATAAGGCAAGTGAGCTTCAGTATGGAACGATTCCTGCTTTGAAAAAGGAACTGGAGATGGAGGAGCAGAAAGCTTCATCTAAGGAGCTGTCTCTTGTTCATGAGAATGTATCCGATGAGGAGATAGCCAGCATCATATCAAGATGGACCGGAATCCCTGTAGCAAAGCTTACAGAGAGTGAGAGAAATAAAACTCTTCACCTTGAGGATGAGCTGCATAAGAGAGTCATCGGACAGGATGAAGCTGTTACCAAGGTTGCAGAAGCTATCATGAGATCCAAGGCCGGTATCAAGGATCCCGGTAAGCCCATTGGTTCCTTTATGTTCCTTGGACCTACAGGTGTAGGTAAGACAGAGCTTGCAAAGAGTCTCGCAGCAGCACTTTTTGATGATGAGAATAATATCGTCAGAATCGATATGAGTGAGTACATGGAGAAATACAGCGTATCCAGACTGATCGGAGCACCGCCCGGATATGTAGGATACGAGGAAGGCGGTCAGCTTACAGAGGCTGTTCGTAGAAAGCCCTATGCTGTAGTCCTCTTTGATGAGGTTGAGAAGGCACATCCTGATGTTTTCAATGTGCTTCTTCAGATACTTGATGATGGACGTGTTACTGATTCCCAGGGAAGAACCGTTGATTTCAAAAACACCATCCTTATCATGACATCTAATATCGGTGCCCAGTACCTTCTTGATGGAATAAATGAGGATGGCACTATAAGCGCCGAGGCTGAGGAGGAAGTGTTTGATGACCTTCATGATCACTTCAGACCTGAGTTCTTAAACCGCCTTGATGAGATGATTCTCTTTAAGCCTCTTACAAGAGAGAATATTGGAGGAATCGTTAAGCTCATTGTGGCTGATCTTAACAGAAGACTTGAGGACAGAGAAATAAGTATCGCTCTTACTCCCGAGGCTGAAGAATTTGTTGCAGAGAATGCTTATGATGCCAATTATGGTGCAAGACCTGTTAAGAGATTTGTTCAGAAGTATGTTGAGACCTTATCTGCGAAGCTTATTCTTGAGGACAGAGTAGAGCCTCATGATACTATAGAAATCTATGTGGAAGGAGGAAGCCTTGCTGCTCGTCCGGTTAAGGCAAATGGTCAGTAATGATACCTAAGGATCCGGTTATGCTACTTAGCTATATAAATACCCAGCTTCGAGATAATTATAGTAATCTTGGCGCTCTTGCTGACGGACTTGATATCAGCGAGAGTGATCTTCAGGAAATAGTATCGAAGCTTGAAAACATAGGTTATAAGTACGATCCCCGGCAGAATAGTTTTAAATGATTTAAGTGAATTATTGCTATTGAGTAACAATTATTGCCATCCTAATGAATTTTCATACAATTAATCGTTTGCGAAACAATTTTTATGTTATAATCTAGAGGATTGGATTTTCCAACAACACAATTCAAAATCTGAAAGGAGATTATTATCTATGAAGGGGAAGAAACAATTAGGATTAATGCTTATGACTTTTGCTATTGCACTGGTTATGTGCTTTGGTGTAAAGCTGCAGGCTAAGGCTCAGCTCAACAAGGATGCTGAGTTCTACAACACTGGTATCGGCAACGGTGAAGCAGCTCAGGTTGTAAAATACATTGTAACAAAGAAGTCATCAGCTAAAAGCTCTGAAGAGGCAGAAAGCAAGATTGGTGAGTGTAAGGTTGTAGGCGCTAAGAAGGGTGCAACTGCAATCATTATCCAGGCTTATCCGAAGGATGAAGATGGCTATGTATACCACACAGTTGGCATTTGCAACGGTGCTTTCAAGAACAATAAGAAGATTAAAACTGTACAGATCAACGCTGGTTTAGGATTCACAGATATTGCTCCTTCTGCTTTCAGTGGATGCACAAATCTTAAGAAAGTGGTAATTCAGGATCCTAATCTCAAGACAATCAAAGAGAGAGCATTCTACAACTGCAAGAAGCTTGAAAGTTTTGAAATTAAATCAAAGAAGCTCACAAAGAGCGGCGTTAAGTCTAATGCTTTCAAGAACGTAAAGAACGTTAAGGTATACGCTCCCAGCAAGAGTGTAGCTAAGAAGTATGCTACATGGTTCAAGAAGCGCGGCGCTAAGGCTACAAGCTTTGCAGCAATAGACTGATGTCTGATATGTAATTTCATATAAGCTAAAGATAACAATCCCCGAAAGAGTCGGAAATCATGGGATTTCCACTCCTTTCGGGGATTGCGTGCGTTAACCACATGATGTATACTAAATTATGAGAAAGTACAATCTGTTGTGTTTGGGGAGCTCTTTACGTGGTACCATCGATTGATATACATTGCCATATAATGCCGGGCGTTGATGATGGGTCTCCTGATATGGAGACAAGCCTAAGTATGCTTAAGACCGCACTGTCTGAAGGCACCAAGGGCATGATACTTACGCCGCATTACAAGCCTATGCATCACAATGTAAGTCCGGAGCATCTTTTGGATTATACTGAGGAACTGATGCAGGCAGCTCATGACCGTGGCATAAAGGTACAGCTTTTTCCGGGCAACGAGATTTATTTTAATGACAATGCAATAAGGGATCTTGAAAGAGGAAGGGCTTCCACTTTGGCGGGCTCTGATTATGCTCTCATAGAGTTTCATCCCACGGATATGTACAAGACTATCCGCAATGCATTGTACAGCGTAAGGTCTGCGGGGTTTATTCCGATACTTGCGCATGTGGAGCGATATGCAGATATCGCCAAGCATATAGCATACGTTGATGAACTTCTGGATATAGGAGTTTATATACAGGTGAATGCCAACAGCGTAATGGGAAAATATGGGCTGGGTATAAGACATTTCACCAGAGAATTATTAAAAAAGCATATGGTGCATTTTGTTGCCACAGATGCACACGACAGCGGATCCAGAGCACCACATCTTCTTGATTGCAGAGATTATGTGGAGGGGAAGCTTGGCGAGAAATATGCGCTAGAGATTTTTCATGATAACGCGATGAAGGTTCTCAGAAATGAGATCATTTAGATAATTTTTCTGTTGAGGGGTGTATGGGAAAAGACGACGTAATCGAAATTAATCTTGGCGAATTATTCGCAGTCTTATTGGGGAAGGCCTGGCTGATCATCAGCTCCGGCGTATTCTTTGCACTTTTGTGTCTTTTTATCAGTAAGTTTGTGCTTACTCCTTTATATTCATCCACCACTAAGATTTATATTTTGAATAAAGAAGAGGGTGCTACGGTTACCTATTCCGACGTGCAGATTTCTACACAGCTGACTCAGGATTACGCGCAGCTTATTAAGAGCCGCTACGTTCTTGAGGAGGTTATTCAGACTCTGCATCTTGATATGGACTATGACGAGTTCAGTGATTATGTATCCATTGGAACTCCTGATGATACACGTATCGTTGCCATCACTGTCAGGGATTCGGACCCCATGATGGCCATGAAGGAAGCCAACTGCGTACGAGAGGTTGCATCCAAACATATTCAGAACGTTATGGATATTGATGCCATTAACATAGCAGAGCTTGCAAATATGCCTACAGAGAAGTACAGCCCAAGTGCCAAGAGATGGGGCATGATAGGCGGCCTGGCAGCTGTGCTTGTGGTATCTGCAATTATAATCCTTGGCTATCTTATGGACGATACAATCAAATCAAGTGATGATATCGAGGCATATTTAGGACTATCCACACTTGCCATGATACCTGCCATAACCGAGGATCAGAACAGCAAGAAGAGGAAAAAGAAGAGCTGATAGAACTTCCGATTTTTAAAGGAGCAATGTATGCAGCAGACCACTTTGCATTTCAGCGAGGCTGAAAATAATTATCAGATAAAAGAAGCATATAAGACACTGCGAAGTAACGTTGAATTCAGCGGGCAGGATGTGAGAGCTATTTCCGTTACAAGCTGTACTCCCGGAGAGGGTAAGTCCAGTGTGTCAATGGCACTTGCGAGAGCTTTTGCGGAAGCGGGCAAAAAGACAGTGCTTGTAGATGCTGACATGAGAAAGTCTGTCATGGTAGGCAGATATAAGACAGGCTCTGTAAGACTTGGCCTTACTCATTGTCTTGTGGGACGAGAGAAGCTCTCTAATGTTATCTGCGAAACGGATACGCCAAACCTGTATGTTATTTTTTCAGGACCTATTCCGCCTAACCCCAGTGAGCTTTTGGGCGGTGAGATCTTCAGCAAGATTCTCGATAACATGAAGTCTGTTTTTGACTATATCATTGTCGATACGCCGCCTCTTGGAAGCGTAATTGATGCTGCGGTTATTGCCAAACAGTGTGATGGAACGATTATGGTGGTAGAGGACAATGCCATCAGTTATCGCTTTGCCCAGAAGGTAAAGGGGCAGCTTGATAAGGCCGGTGCCAAGGTTATCGGCGCTGTGCTGAACAAGGTGGATATGAGCGGCGGTGTTTACGGCCATTACGGAAAATATTATGGCAAGTATTACGGTAAATACTACGGAAGATACTATGGCAAGGATAGTATGGATAATTCCATGACAGGTGGCAGCCCCAAGAGGAAGACAGCTGCCAGCGGACTGGACAGATCAGGTCCAAGAAGAGGACCTATGCATGCGGATCTTGATGAACTGGATTATGTCGATGGCGTGATCAGAAAGGACTAAAGAAAGTTGAAGAGCAATATAGTTGCATTCTTTTTGACAATAGGAAGCGTGGGTCTTGCCGTGCTTATCATGTGGTTTTACAACATGTCGGACAGGACTCCGCCGGAGATGCGATTCGTGGCTATGGAGCTTACTTATAATTCATCCACAAAAGAGGCAGACCTTTTGAACGGGGTTATGGCCAGAGATGATGTGGATGGAGATCTTACGAGTCGCATAGTAGTTGAGAAAACCATTCTTGACGAGGAGCAGGAGACGGCGGTTGTTTACTATGCAGTGAGCGATCTGTCCGGTAATGTTACAAAGCAGTCAAGAGTTTTTCCTGCGGACATAAATGATCTTAAGGGTATAGTTCCGGAGGAAGAGGTTCTTTATCCTGAAAATGAGTCGATGTTTTCAATTGGTACTGTGGAAGGCTACGGGAATTCCCTTGAAGAGGCAGGTACAGAGGGTCAGACAGAGAATTCCGGAGAAGCAGCTTCTACTGATGGTGAACAGGAGCAGACTACGGGGAATTAACTATGAAGGGTCGCATAAATAAGTTTTTACTTATATGGGCCATAGTGGTTACGGTGGTTCTCATCGGACTTGGCATATTTGAGCTGACCAAGTTCTTTGGCAAAAGTAATCTTTTTGCAAAGAAGGTGGTTAATACTCCTATGGCCACAAGTACGGAGGCTCCTACCAAGGAAGAAGAGGAAGAGCTTAAGTGGGAAGATGACTGGATTAAGCATAACGGCACCATATACGACTACAACGAAGATATTATGACCTTCCTCATCATGGGAATAGACAAGATGGATGATGAGGTTAAGGAGGTCTACGGCGAGATAAATGGCGGACAGGCGGATGCTCTGTTCCTTTTGGTTTTTAATCCTCACGACAAGACTACGAAAGTCATCGGAATTAACAGAAACACCATGACGGATGTGGATATTTATGATGCCTATGGCAATTATGTGACCACATATCCTGCGCAGATAGCTGTGCAGCATGGTTTTGGAAACGGTCTTGAGGAGTCCTGTGAGCTTGAAAAAAGAGCGGTAAGTAATCTGTTCTATGAGCTGCCGATTCATGGCTATGCAGCCATAAATATGAGCGCTATCACCACAATAAATGATGCGGTGGGCGGCGTTGATATAACGCCCGAATATGATTTTACTACCAGGGATTTTGAGTTTAAGGCAGGCGAGACTGTTCATCTTGAGGGTGAGCAGGCATTTGCATTTTTACAGGGCAGAGACACCAAGGAATTTGGATCTGCCGACAAGAGGTTATCAAGACAAAAGAAGTATCTTGTTGCTTTTATAAACAAGGTCATCGAAGCGACGGAGAGTAATCCCACCATCGCCATCGATATTTACAATGCGATTAGTAAGCAGATGGTAACAGATGTGTCTGTGGATGAGCTTTCATATCTGGTGACTACTGTTTCAAAATTCAGCTTTAGCATGGATAATTTTTATCTGCTGAAAGGCGAGACTGTGATGGGAGAACAGTTTGAGGAGTTCTACCCGGATCAGGATGCCATGTATGAGCAGTTTTTAGACATTTTTTATGAAAAAGTTAAGTGAAAAAGGTTAAGGTTTTGAGAAAATGAGCCGATATCATTTACGGAAAGCGTCTAGAATGCTTTCCTGCGGGGGACTATTTCTAATAGGTATGAGCATGGCGGTTATTCTTACGTCATGTAAAAGTCAAACAGGAACTTCAGATTCGGGAGCTGCCGGCACCATGGGTGAGACGGCGACGGATGGAAGCGTTGAAGTGCAAAGTGTGATTGCTCAGAATCCGGATATATTTGGATGGATTTATATTCCGGGTACTAATATCGATTATCCTATTGCTCAAAGCGTGGATGGTGATGATGGCTATTATGAGAACCATGATTGCACGGGCTTTTCAGAAAGCGACAAGGGCGGTATTTATATTGGCGCTGCGAATCTGATGGACATGACGGATTTTAATACGGTCATTCATGGGAAGACCACAAGCGATGGGGATATGTTCTCGGATCTTTGGAATTTTTCCGATGAGAAGTATTTTAACGAGCATGATAAATTTGCAATTTTCATAGATGGAAATGTTCTTGAATACGAGATTTGGACAGCCTATCAAAGAGAGAACACGAACATTTTGGAAAAATATGATTTTACTGAATATGATGGATGTGAACAGTTTCTGACAGAGATGAAGAGGGACTGGACAACGGCTACGAATATCAGAGAAGGATGGGAGCAGGGCGTTGACCCTGAGAACTTCCTTGTAACGCTTACGACAACAGATCCAAAGGATCCATCGAAGCAGTGGGTTGTGGTAGGATGCATGATCGGCGATGCTGCAGGTACCATAAACCGTGATATGGAGCAGGATTATCAATAAACTGATTGAATAAATAGCTTGTTTATGCATATTTTATTGTTTTTTAAGTAGTGAATTAATCGTATTTTTGATAAAATATAACCAGAGTTATCTTATGAGTACTGTGCGCGAAAGCGCAGAAAGGGGTCAGTGTTATGAAAAAGATATTAGCTTTAGTGTTGGTGGGAGCATTTACATTTTCTATGCCGGTGCTTGCGGCTAATTCGCCTACTGCTTATCAGGTGACGAATTCTTATAACACGTACAACTATTACACAACAAACAATACGAACAATACTACTAATAATTACAACATTCGTATAACCGTTAAGGGCACAAGTGCTAAGACACCTAAGGTTACAATTAAGAATACATCATCAGGAACAAGCAGCTCTACTACAGTTGCTGAGCCGCCTTTCATCAACACAGTTATGAATGCTCCCGGACTTTGCGATGTTATTCCTGTAGGACAGGGTGGCAAGTTGGTTATCTGCGGAGTTAAGACAAGGGCTACTTTCGTAATGAGAGAGACCACAAGTGCCAAGGTTTCATCAGCCAAGATCCTGGCTGCTCAGATCGGCGGATCTGTAAAGAACGTGGTTGAGACCTACGCTCCCGGTGTTCGTTTTTCTAAGGCACAGGTAGACTTCAAGGTATATGGCGCTCATAACGGCGACATCTACAAGGTTTATCAGCTTGGCGCAAATGGCACATGGAACGAAGTACAGGTTGATGAAGTAAGAGAAGGCCATGTAATCGTGACAGTTAATAAGGCAGGAACCTTTGCTTTTATCAAGATGAACTAATATCTGAGAGCTTTAAGGTGCCTAAGATGGGCAGCTAATTCTCAAGGATGAGGAATTTGGTTTTTAAGTTTTGTTAGTTTTTTAATCTTTTTCTTTACAGAGAAAGGTGCCGGAACATCGGCATATGAGGGGAATAATATGAATGATACCGCTTTAGTTAGACAGGAACAGGATATCATTGAAGCCTCCGGTAGAAAGATCATCAATTTGATCTATCAGGAAGTTTATGATCACAAGGCAAACATTTACAAGGGAATAAAGAGGGCTTTCGATGTAGTAGCCAGTAGTTTTGCCTTGATTGTGTTGTCTCCCATATTTTTGATAACAGCCATAGCAATTCTCTTAGAGGACGGAGGACCGGTGTTCTTCACTCAGGAGAGAGCCGGCAAGGACTTAAAGCCATTTAAGATTTACAAGTTCCGAAGTATGTACAAGAATGCCGAATCACAGTTCCAGCGTATGCAGGCACAGAATGAACAGACAGGACATGCATTTAAGATTAAGGATGACCCCAGAATCACACATGTTGGTAAGTTCATTAGAAAGTACTCAATTGACGAGCTTCCGCAGCTCCTGAACATCATCAAAGGTGATATGAGTATTGTCGGACCAAGACCTATTCTGGTAAACCAGATGGAAGAGTGCAATGCTTATGAAAAGCAAAGGCTCATCGTTAAACCGGGTCTTACCTGTTACTGGCAGGTAGGCGGACGTGCAAATATTAAATGGGATGAATGGGTTGAATTGGATCTTAAGTATATAAGCGATATGAGTATTGCGACAGATATAAAGCTGATTCTTAAAACTATTCCAGTTGTATTTAAATCAGATGGCGCATATTAAAAAATAAAATGATTAACCGCCGGGACATATAATTATGGTCCCGGCGATTTTGCGTTCTGAGCGGATTATTTAGCGCAGTTTAGCAGTTGATTAACAAATAAATATCGGGCAGGAGATTTTGAGATTGGTTTTCAAGTGGTAGAATGGAAAATGTGAGGTAAGAAAGAGACTGCCTCCGGGAAAGGATTATGAAGTTATGAGTGAGATTTTAAGAGATAAAAACGGACTTACAGAAGAGGAGTATTTAAAGGATTATAATCCGGATAAGTGGAAGAAGCCTTCACTTACAGCGGATATCTGCATAATTACCAAAAGTGAAGGCGCAAGAAAGATCCTTCTTATCAGAAGAGGAAATCATCCCTATATCGGAAAATGGGCTCTGCCCGGAGGTTTTACACAGCAGGGTGAGAAGATAGAAGAGACTGCATCAAGAGAGCTTGAGGAGGAGACGGGAATCCGAATGGATGCCAAGGTACTTACTCTGGTGGGCCTTTACAGCAAGCCCGGCCGAGATCCAAGAGACTGGACAGTATCCGCAGCATACCTTGCGGTAGTTGACGAAAACAAAGTTCGCCCCATCGCCGGCGACGATGCTGAGGATGCAAAGTGGTTTACAATTTCAGAGGATGGCGGTAAGTATACTCTTAGTTGTGATGGAATCGTGCTGTCTTTATCAGATCTGGCCTTTGATCATGAGGAGATTTTTATGGATGCGATCGGGAAAGTAATGGCAGACTGATTGGAAAGTGCAGTTTGACTGATGGGAATTGTGTGATCGGAATCGTATGATTCTTAAGGCTTTCTTAGGATTTCAATATATTCTTAAGGTTTTATTAAAAGGTATTGCCTGGCAGATGCTCAGGTGATATCTTTTTTCTTGCGTCTTTTCTTGACGTGTCTGCTGCTATATAAGCGGCAGTAAATCCCGGGATTATTTTAATGAAAAATTATTTATGAAACGGAGGATTATTTTTAAATGAATATCAAAAAAGCAGCCCGTGTATTTAAGCGTGCTGCCGTAGCTGCCTGCCTTTCCTGTGCGATTTTTTTCTTTGCCCCTGTAATGCCGGCTTCTACGGTACATGCAGAAAGCTGCGAACATGAGGATTATGAATGGGTTGATCTCATAAAACCCACCTGCAGTAAAGAAGGCAAAAGGATCAGGATTTGTCAGGACTGTGAAAAGGTCTTAGAGACAGAGAACATAGAGAAAAAAGAACACAAGTGTAAGTGGGAGAAGACAAAGGATGCAACTTGCAGCGCGGAGGGTATTAAGTCCTATGTCTGCAAGAATTGTAATGCTGTGGTGGACACAGAGGAAATAGCGAGGAAAAATCATAGCTTTTTATGGACTACCACAAGGGAATCAACCTGCGCAGAAGAAGGATTAAAGCAACAAATTTGTAAGAACTGCGGCGCGATTGGAGAATCGAAGGCTATTCAGGCGAAGAAGCATAAGTATGGCGAATGGTCCATTGGTTCAGTCTCGGTTAAAGGCAGAGTTTTAACGCTGACCCAGTTGCGGACCTGCAAGGTATGTGGTGTACATAAGCAGACGGTAACCGGTAAAACGGCGCCATTTTCAAAAAAGCACGATAAGAAGAAGTACTATTACAAGTACACACCGAAAACCGGCAGAGTAGTGATTCTGTGTCCTGAATGTCGCCAGTCTGTAACCGGCAAAATTTCATCAGGAGCACTGAAATTCACAAAGCCTAAGAAGGATAAGACGAGGACTATTTCGAAATCGTGGAAGAGACTTAAGATTGAAGGGTGACTTGCCTTGCTTGCGCATTAGTTTGTCAGTATAATATTCGTAATTAACGATGTTTTTATCCGGAGGTATTTATGACAATAGGTCAAAGAGTTTTTTATTTACTGGAAGAAAAGAATATGACTCAGCGAGAGTTTTCGCGTAGAACGGGTATTGCAACCAATACTATAAGTAATTGGAAAAAGAAAAATACTAATCCCGGATCAGACAAAATAATGTGCATATGTGCTGCTCTGGAAGTAACTCCGGAATACCTTCTTTCAGGAGTTACTGAAGACAGCAAAAGAGGAAGGGGTGTGGATTTTATGGTTATTCCAAGTGGAACCAAAGAACGAGAATTATTGGAAATATTTAATGATATGGAATGGCTTGACCGTGAGCATCTTCTTGACTACGCAAAGAAGACACTGTCCAAATATGGTAATGGCAGGAGGACGCGCAAAGAATCCGATTCTCTGGAAAAGATAGCAGAGTTCAACGATATTGAAATGTTTATGGATTCGAATTTTGAAGGAAAGCCTTCGCTTGTAGTGTACTATATTGATGATGATATTACAGGAACAATCGACATCCAAAAGGGGCTTATCGAAGGCAACTTTTCTGAGTATGTGCGTCCTGTTATTGATGAATGGCTTAATGATAACAGGGCCCTGCTTTTGGATATGTGGAATAAAAAGAAAATCGAAGTGTTGCCAGATTGGGAGTAGTAAATGGCGTGTATAGTAATAAAAAGAATGCTTGGATATGAGCTTTGTGTACTGGAAAAGGAGGGAACGCTTTTTTATTCAGATCCTGTTGTAATAATTCGGAAAGAGAATTTTACTGAAATCTATAACATTCAAAAGCATGAACATGAAACCGGTGATATTATTCAAAAGAAAACTATAAGAGAAAAAATATATAGTTATATAGAGAATCATTCAGAGTTGTTTGAGTTGTAAATTATCAGTATGTATATGGAGGATCCTATCGCTCAATATACAGCATATTTCCATGACAAATGCCCATATTTAGCGTATAATATCCCTATAGAACGACTTATTCTATGGGGATTTTCTTATGATTTGCACCAAGAGAATTTGGTGCATAAACTTTATGAAAAGAGTTTAGATTTTGGGGGCATACATAACGATTAGTTTAGCGGCAGCGCGCCTGGATGCTCCAAGGTGTGGATGCCGCTTTTGTATTTAGTAGCTAAAAGAGAATGATGGTTGATTTTTCTTGATGATAATAATGGGTTGACATATGAAAGAACGATTACTGAAAGTAATTTATTATTTTGCTGAAAAAGGCAAACATATAGGGGTTAAAAGAGAAGTTTTGAGAGCAAGGCTTTTTCCATTTTATAGGTTTGCCTGCATGATTTTATATAAGTTTGGGAGATACTTATATTTATATCATGTAGAACTTCCGGTTACACAAAGGTGTAACTTACGGTGTAAGAACTGTGTATTTATGATGCCGTATTTTGAAAAGCCAAGAGATTTTCAAACAGAAGATTTATTGAAATATGAAAGAAAACTATTTGAAACCATTGACGCTATTCAGATATTTAGAATTCTTGGCGGAGAACCTTTCCTGTATCCGAATTTAAAACCGGTTATTGAGGAAGCACTAAATAACGACAAGATAAAGACTGTTGAAATAGTGACAAATGGGACTATAGTGCCACCAAAGGATTTATTAAATACATTGAAAAATCCTAAACTTAAGATACAAATCAGTGATTATGGAGAGTTGTCACGTAAACGAGATGAGATTAAGGCATTATGTGATCAGGAAGAAATAAATTGTGTAATTCGTGGTTCGGATGAAAAGAATTGGTTTGATCCGGGCGACTTGCATTTCAGAGGGCGCAATAAGCAAGAATTAAAGAAACAATTTGCGAATTGCGGTGAGATATGCAGAAACCTTCATGACGGAAGATTATATTTTTGCCCTAGAGCTGCATTTGGGACAAAACTGGGAATCCCTGATGTTGAAAGCGAATATGTAGATTTTACAAAAGATAAAGAAAGGGACCAAATACGAAAAGAAATATATGAACTGAATCAAAAAAGATACCTGGTGGCGTGTAATTATTGCAATGAAGGTACCGATGAATATGTGCCTATTCCTGTTGCGGAGCAGTTAAAGAATGAGAATAAAGGTAATTGAGAAAAGAAGAAAAGAAGTAGAAGAAGATTGCCAAAAGTGGGCAGATGAAATAGAAAAGGAATTTGTGCCGGATATAGTCGTATTTGTAGCTGATAGTGGATTTCTATTTGGGAAAGCCATAGCATATGCGATGGATAAGCCGCTTTATTATGTAAAAGCAAAGCGCGCAGGGGATAAAATAAAAAACAAATCTAATGCTATAAAGAAAATGATTCCTATGCCTATTGTAAAAGTAATCATCAGTTCTCCGCTTAAATTCTATCTGCATGGAAAGAACCATGAGAGAAATCTTATAATACCTGAAAGATTGTCAGAGCTGCAGGATAAGAATGTAAGAAAAATATTATTGGTGGATGATGCAGTGGATACAGGGTGGTCTATTAAGTGTGCCTATGATGGTTTAAATAAACTTTTTAAAGGTGCAGAAATAAAGGTGGCTGGATATACCGTTTGTGATTATAGTATGAAAACTTTTAAAACGGATTATTATAGATTTTTTAATAAACTTGTAATAACGGCTACTTCGAGAAAATCAGATGAGTATAATGATTTCTTGAATGATTTACGCGTTTGGAATGAAGAACATGGATGAATTAAAAAAAACAATTTTCAAACAACATTTAAAAGAAATAGCAAAGAGATTATTACGTATTTGCTTTCGCAAAACGGAAAAGAGTATCGAGGCTAAAATTGATGGTGCTGATGTTGTTTCATTTGATTTATACGACACTTTGATATGCCGAGAGAGTGGTAGACCTCAAGCGGTCTTTTATAAGCTTGGTGAAAATGCTGAACAGAAGCAAAACAGTGTGGATAAAGATACATTTGTTTTTGGTAGAATTTCAGCAGAACGAAAGGCGAGAAGTGAGAATGGAAAAGAGGAGATAACTCTTTTTCAAATCTATAATAATATGGAGTTTATACCCCAAAAAGAAAAACTTGAAGCTATAAAACTTGAAGAGCAGATGGAGGAAGCGGACGCTATTACATTGGAAACCGGAAAAAGGTTGTATGAATATGCTCTGCGTAATCATAAAAAAATAATTATTACGTCAGATATGTATTTGTCAGGAAATGTAATAAAAAGAATTTTAGAAAAAAATAATTATAGTGGTTATGAAGAGATTTATTTATCCAGTGAACGCAAGGATTCAAAGGCCACTGGAAAGCTATTTGAAAGAATTAAGATTGATAATCCAAAATGCAGAGTACTTCACATAGGTGATAATGTTCGAACTGATTTATTTAATGCACGAAGAAACGGAATTAGTGCGGTAATTATATAATGCGGAGAGTATTAGCATGAGAGTGGTTTTTATTCCTGATGTTCCCGAATATGGAGGCGCATATAATTCATTTTGTGAAATGGTGGAAACTCTTGCTGAAAATCATTCTGTTGAACCTATTATTTTGACAGCGAAAAATGGGAAATATCTTGAGTTTGCACAGAGCAAAGGATATGAAAGCTACGTAATAAATTATAAGCCATTCTATTTACAAAAAGGGAATACTATTGAAATACGATTAGTTAAATTTTTGCTCCTGCCATATCTTTATTGTCGATATGTATTGGTTGGATATATGGCAATAAAAAGTATAGAGCGGGTAATTGATTTTAATTGTATAGATATAATTCACTCAAATGTGAATCGTGATGACATTGGAGCTATTTTATCCGGTAGACATGGAGTACCTCATGTATGGCATCTTAGGGAACCAAGTGAGAAAAATCGATACTATTCATTTAGACACAATTTTATTAGCTTTATGAATCAAAATACCGACGCATTTATAGCTATATCAGATATGGTAAAAAGTGAATGGGAAAAAAGTGGTATTGAAGGAGAAAAGATACATAGGGTTTATAACGGTATTGATGTGAAACGATTTTATGCAAATAGGACAAACGATGTAGGTAATATTATCAGGATAATTATGATAGGAAGGCTTGCGGTGCATAAAGGACAGATTATCCTTCTAAGAGCTATAGCCATGTTACCAAAAGAATACAGAGAACAGATTCATGTAGATTTCTATGGTAATTCAGAAATGGGATACAAACGTAGACTAGAAAGATATATTAAACACGAAGGAATAGAAGAAGCAATATCTTTCTGCGCATATGATACATCAATCGAAAAAGCATTATCTCGATATGATGTAGGTATGATGTGTTCTAATAATGAAGGATTTGGAAGGGCTACTATTGAATATATGCTGTCTGGATTGTGCGTTATCGCATCCAATTCCGGGGCAAATCCTGAGCTTGTTGATGATGGCGTTTCAGGATTCCTCTTTAAAAATAATGATGCAGCAGATTTGGCCAGAGTTATTACCAATATATGTAACAATAAAAGGCAAATAAGGACGATAGGAAAGTTAGCCCAGCAAATAGCAGCAAAAAGATTTTCAAGAGAACAAAATGCAAATAGTGTATATGAATTGTATGAGAATCTAATAAATGAGAAGAGAAAACTATGAATGTATTGCTTATAACCCCACTATACCATATAGAAGGGCGCAAAGAATTGATACATGACACTAGTGCGATTCATTATCTTGTTCGCCCATGGGCAAGAGAACATAATGTTGTTGTGGTTGATATTTATTTGCAATCAATCAAGTACGTGTGGAGATACTTATCTTCCCAAGCAAGGAAGTATAAGGATGGGTATTTCTACGAAGTGGATGGTGTTAAAGTTGGGCTTATCGAAGTTCAGAAAATGCCAAAACAGGGACCGGTGGTTCTGAAGTGTCAAAGTAAGAGAATACATGAGTTTATAGAAGACTTTTTACATAGAATTGATTTTGAGCCAGATGTTGTTGTGGCTCACGTACCAATTTGCTCCGCATACGTAGTATCGGAGATTTTTATGGATAAGCCAAAGGTTGCTGTTTTTCATAGTACAGATGTGATTTTTTGGGAGAAGAAAAAGAAATGTTCAGATTTAGTAATAGGGATTTATGATAAATACTTTACAAGATCTAGAGCTATAAGGGATTTCTTTGAGCATAAGGGCTTAAATGCGTTATCAAAGGATGTAATTTACTCGGGGGTCCCGAGTGCCTCTAATACTAATAATAATCGGATAAGAAATAGGATTATATATGCAGGCAAATTCATAAGACGAAAACGAGTTAATGATATTATAAAAGCATTGTCAATTGTTCAGAGAGAAGGTTATTCCTTTACTTTTGATATATACGGTGATGGAATATGCGAAGATTTGCTAAAACGACAGGCAGAAAGGCAACTGGATAGTGCATGCTTTCGTTTTTGCGGTAAGGTGTCCAGAGAGGAATTGATAAAACAATTAGGAAATGCTGATTTTTTTATCATGGTCAGTGAGAGAGAAACCTTGGGCTTAGTGTATTTGGAAGCTATGATGCAGGGATGTATTCCAATAGGAAGCGAAGGTGAGGGAATAGATGGAATAATAGAGGATGGGATTAATGGTTATTTGGTTAAACCGAGAAATGTAGATATGCTTGTAGAAAAAGTAAAAATTTGCTTAGATGCATCGGAATCAGAAAAAGAGCAGATAAGGCACAATATACATACGTGTATGGAGACCTTTTCGGAATACGATAAGGGCATGGAGTATTTTAATAAAATATGTGAACCTTATAACAGAGATAAATAATGAAAGAAACTATGACATACAAAGAAAAAATATCATCATATTTGTTTTATTATATTTTTGCATTATGGTATACGACTGAGATTGTCTTTAATACTGATTTACTGGGATATTGTAATTCGGCATTAAACAATATTATGGAGATACAGAATGCGGATATAAATTTTTATATTAGTGTCTTGGTTTTTGTATTATTGATTGTAAAGATATGTTTTTTGCAAAAGTATTCAGTGAATGAATTATTGATTATTGCATTTATTTCGCTACCTGTTGCATTTGCGACAATACAGTCACACGACAGAGTTATGGTGTCGCTTATTATGTTTGTCGTTGCTTCAAAGAATACGGATTTAAATAAAACTATAAGAATTGTCTTGATTATTTCATTGATACTAATTCCGGTGATTATGATTCTTTGTGGCGCCGGCATGCTTCATGATTATACTATGTACCGAAGTGGGATTATTAGGCATTCTATGGGATTTTCTCATCCAAACCAATTGGGTATTAAGTTGTTTCAGTATATGGGATGTCATTATTTTATTCATAGAAACAGAATGTTTAATGTTGGAGATTATTTATTGAATCTCTTTCTTGTTATATTTACTTATAGAGTTACTTATTCTCAAACTGCTTATATTGGACTTATTTTATTATTGATTTTTATGATTATTAGAAATTCAATGAAAAAGAGTAAAAAAGTAGCATCTACTGTGTTCAAATTAGTAATAGTCGGAAGTGTGATAATAAATGTGTCGAGTATATATTTGTCCATTTTTTATGTGAGAAATAATCATTTAATGAAAACAATAAACAAATTATTGTCATTTAGATTCTCTTGTGGATCGGCAGTATACAGGTATTATGGATTAACATTGTTTGGACAGCCGATATCAACACTCGTCAAAGATAAGCATTATGTGGGCATTTTTCATCAATTTTATTTAGATAATGCGTATATGTCTATTTTGATGAGATATGGAGTAATAATATACATTTTATTTAGCGTATTACTTATTTATTCTATGTACAGCTTTTTTAGAACCGGGAACTATACATTAGTCATGTTGTTCTTTATATATTCAATATATGGAATCATGGAAAAAGGATTGTATACTTTGGCACATAACATTTTTTTGATTGCAATGGCTACAATAATTTATAGGCAAGTATTAGTGGAAGAAAGTGATACTCCTTCAGTAAGATATATAGTTAGGTTACAGTAGCTAATGATATATGGGCATTTTTTTATAGCTTATAGGCTATTGGAAAATGCAGATTATAAACAATTTAGGGAGTTGAGGTTACAACATTATGGAGATGCATAAAATGGGCGTACGCGCTTTTAACTACTATGTAAAGAGCCATCTACCGGAGTTTTTATATCCAGCATTTATCCAGTATAAATACAAAAAGATGATGGGGAGATTTTGCAATCTGACTAATCCTCAGACATATACTGAGAAAATACAATGGTCAAAGCTGAATAGGAGAGATCCTATTATCACTGATCTGGCGGATAAGGTCAAGGTGAGAGAATGGGTGAAAGGTAGGATTGGGGAAGAATATTTAATTCCTACGGTGGGAGATGTATATAGTTCTGCAGATGAAATAGATTTTGATGGGTTACCGGATAGATTTGTTATCAAGGCTAATCACGGTTGTGGATATAATATTGTTGTTAATGATAAGAATAATTTGGATGTTGCAGAGATAAAAAAAAGGTTGAATTCATGGTTGTCTCATAATTTTGCATTTAATACATTTGAAATGCAATATAGGGACATCAAACCTAAGCTTTATATAGAGAAGTTCATGATTCCTGAAGGTGAAGAGGATCTTCCTGATTATAAGTTTTTTTGTTTTGACGGTAAGGTTTTTTGCTCTTATACAATGATTGATTATACGGTCAACCATTCTGAAGGGAGGCTTGGTTTCTTTGATAGGGATTACAAGCTGATGCCCTATTATCGTGCTGATTATAAGCCTATAAAGGAGCAACTGCCGCCGCCGGATAAGTATTGGGAAATGGTGGAGCTGGCAGAGACTTTATCAAAAGGTTTTTCTCATGTGCGAGTTGATTTTTATAACGTAGAGGGCAAGGTGTACTTTGGAGAGATGACATTTACCAATGCCAGCGGACTGTGCATATTTGTGCCTGATGAATTTGATAGGATTTTGGGGGATCAATGGGATCTTAGTTCGGGGATTTGAATGGCTAATGAAAAAATAAAATCAAATTTTATATATAATGCATTGTTTCAACTCTCAGGAATAATCATTCCTTTAATCACATTACCATATTTGACCAGAGTTCTTCATGCTGACGGAATGGGGAAATATGCCTTTTCCTATTCCGTAGCATATTATTTTTATATTTTTATAAGACTGGGATTACATAATTATGGTAATCGAACAATAGCTTATGTAAAAGATGATCAGCATGAGTTATCAAAAACATTTTTTGAAATATATGCATTTCAGTTTTTCATGGGATGCAGTATGTCTGTGATATATTTGATGTATTGTATATTTCTGTCATCAGATAAAACTCTTTCTTTTATTTTTCTGCTTGTTGTGATGGCGGGGGGGATTGATCTTACTTGGGCATTATATGGCCTTGAAGAATTTAAAGTTACTTCTATAAGAGATATCTCGGTCAAGGTATTGACTGCTGCTTGTATATTTGCATTTGTTAAAGACGAATCTGATGTATGGAAGTATTCACTTATTTATTGCAACGGCTTTTTTATCAGTCAGGTTGTATCAATACCGATACTGAAAAAAAGAATAAGTTATGTAAAACCCAAGTATCAGGACATAATCGTCCATATAAAACCCAACCTGATTTTGTTTTTACCGACGATTGCTGTCAGTGTTTATAAGACAATGGACAAAATAATGCTTGGACTAATGGCCAGTGAGCAGGAACTTGGGTATTATCATAGCTGTGAGAATATCATCAAAGTACCGCTTGCGCTTATTACAGCGCTTGGGACGGTAATGTTACCCAGAATGTCCAACATTCTTTCTCATGGAAATGATAATTCGGAAGCAGAAACTATTTTTGATAAATCCATTGCATTTGTAATGTTTATTTCATCTTCAGTTTGTATCGGAATAATGACGGTTTCGAAAGAGTTTGTGCCATTATTTTTTGGAGAAGGGTTTGATAAGTGTGTAACGCTGTTTAACATAATCCTGCCAAGCTGCCTATTCTTGGCATTTGCGAATGTTATCCGGACGCAGTTCCTTCTTCCAAGGAAGAAAGATAGGCTTTTTATCATATCGCTTTTTACCGGTGCTGCAGTGAATCTAATATTGAATTTGATTCTCATTCCCGGTTTTGCTTCGGTGGGGGCAGCGATAGGAACACTGGCTGCAGAGATAGTGGTGTGCGTTGTTCAGGCTGTAAGTGTTTATAAGGAAGCTCACATTGGCAGAAACATAATTAATTCGCTACCCTTTGTTTTGGCAGGGGTATTGATGTATGCGGTGTTTAGTAATTATTCTCCGGTTATTCTGGGTAATGACATTCTTTCATTATTGTTTAAAATAGTGATATGCGGCTTGTTTTATCTGGCTGTGCTTGGAGTATTATGGTTTGGTAAAATAAAGATACATTATCAGGGAAACAACTCTGTTAAAAAGGAAAAAATATGACAACTACTTACTCAGATATTCTTTCCAAATGGAAATTAAAAAGCATACAATCAGAAGCAGACCTTGATGTACTTTTAGGGGATTTCAGGGTTTTATTTGCATACCACTCCAACAAGATAGAAGGCGCAGGGGTGTCAATCCATCAGACCAGAGAGATATTTGAGAATGGTAAGGTTGTTGGATATACAGGAGATCTGAGAGCACTTTTTGAAGCTGAGAATCAGAGAGCTTGTTATGTTTTTTTGAAAGATAAGATTCTTGCAAGAGAGAAGGTATCAGAGAACCTTATTCTAAATGTGCAGGAAATCCTATGCCATGGCTGTTATGATGAGAGCAGATGGCAAAAGGGAGAACGCCCGGGAACCTATAAGAAGAATTATTATGGCGTAGGGCTTTCTGTTGGAGTTATGCCGGAGGATGTGCCAGAAGAAGTTCGATTTATTTGTGATGAACTTAATGGGTATCAGTTTGATGATGCTGAGAAGGTTCTGAAGGCAGCAGCCTGGTTCAATTGCAGCTTTGAGAGGATACATGCTTTTGCAGATGGTAACGGAAGAGTTGGTAGGACACTTCTCAATTATATCCTTATGATAAATGATGTGCCGCCCATAATCCTTTTTGATGAAGATAAGGAAACTTATTATATGGCACTTGAGGTATTTGATCATACTGACAAGATCGATGGCTTTGTTGCCTTTCTGAAAGAGCAGATGGTTAAGACTTGGACAAGAACAAGCCCGAAGGGTGAGGAGTTTATTTGTATATAAGAGGCAATATGGCAGGAACTATAAGAGTTTGCAATATTGGTATAAAAGATTTATGTACACAATGAAAATGGAGATGTGAAGGAAATACTTACATGAAGATTAATGAATTACGGGGCAAAATCGCAAATGCAGAACATTCAGATCTTGAGAAGATTATAGCTGAAGTTTATAAGCAGGTTCCAAAAGCAAAAAAAGAAGATCTTGATCAGGTAATAGATGACATCCTCGAGCATAGGGATATAAAAGTACATAAGAAAGTAGAAGATATTGATTTTGATTCTCTTAAAACAGAAATGGAGATTTTTTTAGATAATGTTTTCATGAATTACTATGTGGCACCTAACAGAGTGGTGCCAAAGGCTAAAAGGTCCAAGTGGAGATTTGAGGTTAAAAACTATGTTAAGCAGCTGATCAAGGTGCCCTTGGATGGCAGTGATGCGCAGGAAGCAGCTGATTTGATAGATAGATTGTATAAATGCCTTTGCCGCGGTTGTGGCTATTATATGTTTCCATCCGAGGATCCATTTAACGCAATAGGTATTTCTCAGCAGGATTTTTATAAAATGGTGGTAACTCGGTTTCTTGCTTCAGATTATTCTGATGAGAAAATAAAGAATCTGATTCATGATGCGACATCAGTTTTCCTTGATCGGAATACGTTGCATATTATTCTTGAATGTATTCTGGTTGATGCGTTGCCTACCTCAGATATGAAATACAAGGCTATCGAGATGGCGCAGCAGCTGGTGGATAAGTATGAAGATGAATTGCTGAGTGTGAAGAAATACTCAGATAGAAAGTATTATATTGAAGAGCATATCAATGAGCTCTGTAATCTGGTACTTGGAATAAGCATATCGCTTGGAGAGGGTGACGATGGTGTTAAGTACTACTGGCTTCATGCGAAAGAGCGCAGCAAGGAGATCGTATTATATTGTATTCTCGATACAATCCGTTTCTATGATGATTATAGTCCTTTGTGGATTAGAACTTACGAAAAGGCGGTAAAGGGCAAAGTGGTTCCAAGGGATAGTCTTAAAGAGGTATACAAAGAACTGGTTAGATAATAGAGGAGACATGTAATGAAATACATTTTGAAAATAGAGCTTGTTGGCGGGACGTATTATACCCATGGGGTGATGAGAAAAATAGAAATTGGCGGAACGTCCACTCTGGATGACCTTTGTATTGCCATACTTAATTCTGTTAGTTTTGATTACGATCATCTTTATGATTTTGAAATAGATGGCGTTGTTTATGAGAGAATGAAGTCGGAATTTGGGAGTGGCAAGAAAACTAACGTGAAGCTTTATTCAACAGGAATAAGGAAAGGTTCAGTTTTCAGGCTGAACTATGATTATGGCGATGATTGGACATTCCTTATAACGGTAGAAGATGCTATCGATGAAAAGGGCTTCATTCCTGTGAAAGTCATAGAAAGCTCTGGAGAGGTGGAGCAGTATCCGGGTGAAGACTGGGATGATGAATATGCTGATGACAGTTTTTATGATGAGTATTTCGAGATAATAGACAGTGATGAAACGGCAGATTATCCGGCAGGAACAAGAGAAGAGGCGACCAAAGAGGAATGGGAGAAGCTTTACAAACTTGCTTTTGAGTTTAAAAAGAAGAAACCCTGGACTTATATGATGAACTCAGATGTTGTGGAAATCCGTTTTGATGATGAGGTTTTTGGTGAATTCATTATCATGGGTAATGGCGGAATGGAATACGGATTTTCTCTATATCTTGGTGATGAAGGATATAGTCAGATGAGAAGAATGGTCTTAACGGACCATTATGGGATAGAAGACTCGCATGTAATACTTGGGCAAAACAGCATAAATATGTGGATTGGAGATAAAGAGGATTTGTCTCCCGGACATGAAGAACTGATTAAGAAGCTTGGACTTAAGTTTCGGGGAAAGAGATCATATATCTATTTTGATAAGTATTCCCCCGGGTTTGCACCATATATACTTGATGGAAAAGAAGTAAGAATATGTACGGAATTTTTGACTCTTTTGCTGGAGACTCTCGATAGATGCAAGGAAAATATAAATGAGATCAGAGACAATTTTACTATTTTTTCATATGAGTCAAAGGGTGGAGATTTCGAGTTTGGAATAAAGAAGCTACCTGAGAAGGAAAAACTATTTGTGGCTCCGCAGATGGTAGTTGATAGCAATACAACCAAGTTGAAGAAAGCAAAAAAGAATAACGATACATGGGAACTGGATATGCAGATTAGCGGAGGAATAGTTCAGGATGAAGAATTCTCAAAACCGCTTCTTATGCCAACCGCGCTTATTGCTTCCAGAAAAAATGAAATCATAATTGCCCGTATGATGATAGAACCGTCCATGATCAAAGAAGAGGAAGCTTGTAACCTTCTGGCAAATGCGATTTTATCACATGGAAAACCGAAGTCGATAGTTGTAAAAGATATCATGATTTCAAACATGATATCAGATGTTTGCAAGGTGTGCGGAATAGAGATTACATTAGGTGATACGCCAATAGTCTCAGAATTTTATGAATATGTAGACAATCCGGAAACTGACAGAGAAATCGAGGAAATGATGAATTTCCTTGGGATGGATATGGATGAAGCGTTGGAAGCTGCGTCCAGATCAGAAGCAGATTTCATGGAATATGCTAAGAGCAAGATATCTGAGAACCTTATGAATGGAGATTTTTACGGCCTTGTTCCGGAGGAAGAAAAACTATCTTCTCAGAAGCAGAAAATACAGAGAGTTTTGGATGCATTTGGTGAGGGGCAGTTTGATGAGGATACTCTTGAAGAGTTAGATATAATCATTACCTCTGAATGGGTGCAGCGCACCAGAGATGTAGTCTCCATGTGCAAAAAGCAGACTCTTGAGTATATGGTCGGGGAGCTGGGACTTTTGGTGAACAGTGGAGCAAAAAAAGATGTTCTGGTCGACATAATTACTGACAGGATAATACGAAAACCAAATGAGATGGTAAGTTTTCTTAATGAGGATGAGAAGAAACTGCTAAAGACATGCATGCGACTTACAAAAAGCGATGACTGTGAATTTCCGGAGGATTGTCCTTTTTCATCAGATACAGTAATATCTCTCGTTGAAAAAGGTATGCTCGATGTGAAGTGGCTGACCAGTAACTTTGGGATTCAGCTAGTACTATGTCCGTTAAAAGCTATGGAGAAAGTGATTAAAAAGTTTTAGTGCAGGGGGATGCTATGCCGGTTACACAGAACGACATATTCAAAGCTTGGAAATGCACTTGTCTATGTCTGCGACGCCAGGAAAATGACGGACACAGTTCGGAAGATATGGGAGAGAACTGACAGGGATCTTTGCATAGCATCTATGAAGATTCCGGAGGAGTATTATCAGTAACGGAGAATTTTAAATGCAATATGATGCAATTTCTGAGGCGAAATTCATATCCCGCCCAAATAGGTTTATAGCAAAGGTGATGCTTGATGGGGAAGAGATTGCTGTTCATGTGAAAAATACAGGCAGATGCAGGGAGCTTTTGATTCCGGGATGCAGGGTGCTTTTGGAAAAGGCATCCAATCCTGAGAGAAAAACTACCTTTGACCTTGTGGCTGTAGAAAAAGACGGACGCCTGATCAACATAGATTCGCAGGCACCAAATGCTGTTGTCAGAGAGTGGCTGCTTAGTAAAAATGAGTATAGCTTCGTAAAGCCTGAATATAAATACGGCGATTCCCGAATTGATTTTTATATGGAGAAGGGTGATGAAAAATACCTGATGGAAGTTAAGGGCTGCACACTTTTTATAGATGGTGTGGGGTACTTTCCTGATGCTCCCACAGAGCGCGGAGCGAAGCACCTTAGAGAGCTGGCTGGAGCTATCTCTGAGGGTTATCAGACAGCAGTAGCTTTTGTTATCCAGGGCGAGGGCATAACCGAGGTGAGACCAAATATGGCTACGGATCCTGAGTTCGCTGCAGCTTTTGAGGAAGCAAGGGCAGCAGGTGTTAAGGTGATCTTTTATCTATGTAGAGTCACTGAGGATAGCCTGGAGATTACGGAAGAGGTTGAGAGATAGTCTTGATCTTGCGGGAGAGACGGTTGGGTAGCTTGGATTTTGCGGAGGATATTTACATCCGATACGTATGACTTTCCGAACGATAACAAGGAAAAATCGTTCGGAAATCTGCGTTCAGCAGACACGCCTTTCACTTCGTGAAAGCCTGGTCCATTACGGATGCCGAATTTCTGATGAAATTCGGTATCCTATACTGATTCATAGCTGCATTATACGTGTCAGTTGTGGCAGATTTTGGCACGCATGCGGATTTATGTTGTTAATATGCGTGTCCGTGGGACTTAACTCCGACACGCGCATAACTTTATGTGATTCAATATGCGTGTCAGTGAATGGCCAGTGTATATAAGTCGGTGACGCATTTTGAGATTTTTTCTTATTCTGCTTTATAGCAGTTTTGAGGCCAACACGTAAGGTCAAGAAAACTCATAAGGTGCGTGTCGTTTTCGGAAAATATCGACACGCAGAAGTTCATAAAGCATACATATGCGTGATTTTGTTGAGAATATGGCAGGATGACTTAGCTACTTCGACACGTAGCATTCATCTGGACTTTCATTTACGTGTCCAAGACATCCGACTTTGAAGGCCTTTCAGCAGGATATGATACATTATATTTTATTTTATTTAAGGATAAATCAGTAGTAATGAAAAAAAGATTAGTACAGTTGTTGGTAATAACAACAATGATAATAGCCACCGGTTGCGGAAGGCAGGCTAATAACGAAAACGCAGAACTATGGACGCATATTCAGAGTGAGAATAATGGCGATGAGAGTGCAGAAGTGGAAGTAAAAACAAAATCGGATGAGAAAGAAGTCTCTGTTGAAGTTTATGGAGAGGCAGAGCAGGGAGAAAAATCAGAGCTCGAAGAGCGGGGCGGACAATTAGAAGCTGAAGTGCAGTCAAAGGATTCTGCAGAAATAAATGAAGAAGAGAATGAAGAAGAATCATATGGGGCATCATCGACAGTGGAGGATTCAGTAACAACTAACATAACTGAAAATGTTTCGTCATCTGACGAATCCCTCCAGACTTCATCCGGTCTCCTTACATCCACCGCAGACATAAACCTTACTGACGTCGATGGGAACGGAGCGAGCTACACATTTACATATGACGGCGAGCAATACAGCGCTGAGTACATAACGGATAACTGGAAAATCAGGAATTCCTACAAGATTAATAATGAAAGTGATATGATTATTATTTGTCAGGCTCTGATTGATGAAAAACCTGTTCATGGCAGAGATATGGAATCCTATAGAACAGCTGAGGATATGGCCTACGAGTGGGTGATTCACAACATGGCCTACGAGCTTTTATCTGATGATGATGCCATGAAAGCACACGCCAAAGATGTGGACTTTGATCCGAAGGATCAGAATAGAAGCTTTGATGAGATTTATGCGGACAGAACAGGAAAAGAGTTTAATATAAATGACTTCCTTAATCGCATGAATTAACGCAGGAAAATGGACAGAGGAGATTATGAAATACAAGAATTTACTATTTGATTTAGACGGTACGCTTACAGATTCATCGGAGGGCATCTTTAAGTGTTTTCACTATGCTTTTGAAAAAATGGGATATCCGCAGCCGGACCAGAGCCTGTTGCAGACTTTTATTGGACCACCTCTTGGGGGCAGTCTTGTAAGAGGCGGCATACCGGAAAGCGAAAAAGAAAGAGCTATCAAGGTTTACAGAGAACGCTACAACACTGTTGGTAAGTTTGAAAACAGCCCCTATCCCGGCATGATAGAGCTTTTGCAGAAATTAAAAAGCGAAGGCTTCATGCTCTATGTAGCGACCTCCAAGCCTGAAAAGACAGCACTTGAGGTTCTTGATCATTTTGATATGACAAAGTATTTTGATGAGATCGCAGGCTCTACCATGGATGGCAGCCGCGAGACCAAAGAGGATGTTATCAAATATCTTCAGAAGAAAATTGAAAGCGCTACAGATGGCTCAGATGCTACAACTATTGAGAAGCACAACACTGTAATGATCGGCGATACCTCCTACGACATCCTTGGCGCAGCGGAGTGCGGTATTCCCACAATCTGCGTAGGTTGGGGCTTTGGCGATAAAGAGCAGATGATAAAAGACGGCGCTCTTACCATAGTAAACAGCATGGATGAGCTTTATGCATTTTTGCATGCATAATAAACGCCCTGAAACCACCGCAAATACTGCAGGATTTTCTTCAATGGGGTTTAAATATCGGCAAAATGTGCCGATATATATATGAATAAAATGTGTTTTGCATTGCTATAAATGTAGATGTTTGCTACCATTTTATGTGTAGAGTGGTTTTTATCACTAATCTATGTCTGAGGGGAATGTCATGAAATACGCAATTACATCTTTTGCACTGATTATAACGCTGGTGTGTGGTTTTATTTTTGGTGCATATTATATGTATAACAAGTATAATCCCAAGCCCATCGTCCAGACCGTTGAGAGGGAAGCGTCGGAGGAAGAGGAGCTTGATAACTCTGCTTATTATGACAGTGATGGCAATTGGATTTTCAGATACGGAACCGAAGAAAACATAAACGGCGAGACCGGTTCAAACGCTATATCAGCAGGCGGATCAGCTGTTGAGAACATAGATTACAGAATAACAGGCACGAACTTCGTCTATGAGGATGATGGTTCATACTCAGGTTTTCATGCGGTTGTGACCGTGGAAAATATCGGATCAGGCAATCTTTATCTTGGTAGCGGATCAGTATTTAATATAGAAGACAGAACTCTTAACGTGGTGGATTCCTACGATTATGTAAGAGCTGTACCGGATGTGATCGCACCCGGTGAAAAGGGATTCTTCTATGTGCCTTACGGTCAGATCAAGACAAAAGAGGACAGTGTCACTATCGAAGAGGGTGACCTTTCCGGTGAAGTTCTTGATGCCATGAGCGGCGATACCATTGAGGGTACTATCGAAAACGGCGAAGATGTAAATGCAGTTGATATCGATGAGCTTGAAAAGGCTCTTGGAATCAGAGACGTTGATAACGGCGATGGCGATGCAAACAGTGAAAATGCAGAGTCCGGTGAAAGCGGCGGAGCAGATGCAGGAACCTCAATAGATGGCAGTTCATCTGATTCTTCAAGCGAAGACAGCGGAACTAAGCTGGATGATGCAAGACTTGATACACAGTTTGTGAAGTCGCAGATTTATCTTGCCGCAGCAGATGCGTCAAGCGATGGCAGCAGTGAGGACGATAAGTCTTCTAAAAGTGCTGACAGTAAATCAGATGCATCCGCTTCATCAGATGAGACGGAAGAAGATGCTGAAGATACTGAAAATGCCGAAGAGGAAGATGACTCTGCAACAGAAGATGGCGGACTGGGAACTGTCCTTGAAGATGCAAATGCAGAAGAGTCTGAAGAGGCAGAGCCTGAAAAGCCGCAGTATCCCGGACTTTCCTTATACAAGGTGAATGAGTATTTCATCATGCCGATGCTGGACGTTCAGAAATGTGCCGACGATCCGAAGATAGACTACGATATTGACAAGATAGTATATGGAAGTAACAACAAGGGCTATTTTACTCTGTCAGCAAATGTTACAAATGCGACCGAGAAAAATATAGATTTTATCCCTGTTACAGTTATTGCGCTTGATAGAAGAGGTAATGCTATTGCAGCATGCCGTGATTCTATCACGGATTTTTATTCGGGAGCGACAAAGAGCTTTGGCGTAAGCTATGTTCTTACAAGAGAGCAGCGCTCGAATATTGTGCAATGCATAATTTATGCCAGGGATACTGTAGTTAAATGATATGATTTTGGAATTTTTTGCGGAAAATAAGGACGTTTTTATACGAATCCTTGAAGATATTAGTCATGTAAGTGGATATGCAGGTGTAGGCTTTGCGATCGCTCTGGTTTACGGGGCGGTCTATTTGCTGTATTCGATTATTTGTGAGCTTTTGAAAAAAGAGCGAAGGCTGGGGATGGATCATGCAGTGGCTGTTTTCATGCTGCTGATCTATATAACGGCTTTTATCTATATCGTACTGATGAGCAGAGAGCCGGATACGTACTCTGGTGTGAATCTGCAGCTTTGGTCAAGCTGGGGACATTCCGTTACCACCAAGGCATTTTTTATAGAAAACATACTGCTGTTTATTCCTATGGGAATCCTGATGCCAAGCGCATTTAAGATCTTTCGTAAGCCGTATATTTGCATACCGGCATGCATGCTGATGTCCCTTTGCATCGAGGTGATCCAGTATTCATTTGGGCTTGGAATCGCTGAGCTGGATGATGTGATCACAAATACCGCGGGAGGTGCCATAGGCTATATCATTTGGCTGATTCTTTTATTTATTCACTGGATATGTAATAAATTTGACAAATCTGTAAAAATAGGTTAACATTCGAATTTGTGGGGAGCAGTACAGCTCCCTCGTGTTTTATTCTGAGGTTATTTATGAGCCATATTTCGATAAGACAAAAGAATGTTACGTCATTTGAATTAACGGTGCTGGCAGCATCGGCTATTGTTTTGCTTATTTTAGTATGCGCTTCTTTACTTAGACCTGCTACTCAGGATCCCGGCACTATTGTCGCAGAGGCTATTGAAATACCTGCGCCGGATACAGAAGAGTCCTACGATGTCAGTGAGACAGTCATGCTGTCTAAATCGGTAGATGACGAAGAGGCTGATGAAGGTCTTATTTCTATTAACAATGTTCCGGAAGAAGAGAAAATTGTTCCTGCTTATAACATCACTGTTTTTGATTCTGAGAAAACACTTTATACAAGTGACAGAGTCAATGTAAGAACAGGTGCAGGCACAGAGTTTGATAAGGTTGCTGTTTTAAACAGAGGTGCTCAGGTTACAGCTCTTGGCGTGACCGACAATGGTTGGACTCAGGTCGTTTATGACGGCACAGCAGCGTATATAAAGAGTGATTATCTGCAGGAGAAGGCAGTTCCTGTTGCTTCTAGTTATGTATTTGCAGGCGATTCCAGAACAGTTCAGATGAATCAGGCTGTTGGGAAAAGTGGCAGCGTGTGGGTTGCACAGGTTGGAGAAGGCTATGATTTCTTTGTAAATACAGCTATTCCGACTATTGATGCAAGTGCCGCAAACGGAACAGCTATTATAATAAACTTTGGTGTAAACGATCTGCACAATGTAGATAAATATATTAAGAAGGTCAATTCCAAAATCGATTCATGGACTTCAAAAGGCGCAACTGTCTACTATGCGGCTGTTCTTCCCGTGAGCGATTATCCTACCATTACCAATGCTGATATCGAGGCATTCAATTCCAAGCTTCAGAGCGGTCTTGACAGCAGAGTATGTTATCTTGACGGATACACATTTTTGCAGAATAATGGATTTAGCACAAATGATGGGCTTCACTATGATTACGACACATACAGAAGTTTATATGCCTATTATATGAGCAAAATATCCGTTTGAGAGGCATGATGTAATGGTTTCTATCAAGGATGTGGCGAAAGAGGCAGGGGTTGCCATTTCCACAGTTTCAAAGGTTCTGAATAATTATCCAAATGTAAGTGAAGAGACCAGGCGAAAAGTTAACGACGCTGTGGAGCGTCTCAATTTTGTGCCCAATCAGGTGGCAGCGGCGCTTTCATCCAAGCGTTCCGGCAGAATCGCACTTCTTCTTAAATTAAATATGAAAACACAGGCCATCGACGAGATTGATATGCAGTATATATCAGGCGCTCTTGGGATGGCCCAGGAAAAGCAGCTCGACTGTATCACTGTGTTTTATTCGATGATTGCCAAGATGAATCTGGAAGAGATGATCAGATATTTCGCATCCCAGAACATCAGCGGGATCGTTATTTTTGGAATGAATAATGATGACAGAGTGCTGCATCAGCTTATTGATTCGCAGTACTTTAAGATAGCAGTGGTTGATGGTGCCACTACAAATGAGAGCACATCCGTTGTGGGTATCGATCATTATCAGGCTCAGATAGATGTTGCAGAGAAGACCATAAAAGAAAACTACTGCAAACGCATCCTCTATATTGCAGGCATGCGCAACAGCTATGTTACAGAAGAGAAGATCAGAGCCATGGAGGATCTTTGTAAAAAGAGAAAGCTTAAGCTTTTTATCAGAAACGGAGATTTCTCAGAGCTTAAGGCCCGTAACCTGACACTTCGATACGGCAAAAACAAGGATATCGTCGTGTGCGGCTCAGACCTTATGGCGATCGGTGCCATGAAGGCCTTGATGGATATGGATATTTTCAGACCTGTCTGCGGCTTCGATGGCATAATCCTTATGGGCTATGTGGGCAAACAGATGAATACTGTAAAGCAGAATTTCTACAACGTGGCAGCAGAAGCAGTCCGCGAACTTGCCCGTCTCCTTACAGGCTCCAAGGGCAGGAAAGTCCGCCTCCCTCACACTTTGGTAAGGATGAAGTATGAGGATATTATTTGTTGAGGATTACTATTTATAAATTATAAGCAAGCAGATTCAGAGGGAAGAAAAGGCACCTGCTGAATCTACTTTTGTGCTATTCACCACTTGTTTTTTAGTACTTCACCATAGGAGTATAGGTTGCCTTTTACGTTCTCTTTTATCGGTGATAGTTGACCCTGCTGTACCATATAGGAAATGTTTTGTCTCGAACACTCAAGAATATCGCAGCACTGCGTGGTATCAAGGAGATTCTTTTTGGCAAATGAGAAAAAATCATCAGGTGTCAGAGGAATAAGCTCTCCGGTATCATACAGCAAGGACGATGGGATATCTATGGAATCATTAAAGGACACAAAATAGCCGCCGGTTCCGACCTTGCAGGATGAAAACAGGTCTGGATATCTTAAAATTTTATCGATTTCTGACTTTATGGATGGATATATGTCTATAACTTTGTCTTTGGTTTCGAAAAGATTTCCAAGGTTTGTTTTCCTGACAGTATTATCAGCAAAAAAGCAAAGAAGAGAGCTATCTCTAATTGGCGTACAATCAGAAAGATTACGATTTTGCCTGTTTATTACATATGTCGGTAATTCATCCAGCTTCTTTATATACAGACTGTCCTGAGAACAACGACCATTTGATAGTTCAAGAAAGCGCATCTCGTCGTATTCTTTAAGGCGATGAGTGTTAAGAATGCTTCCGATATTCTGGCGTCCGCTTGGGATGATGCGCTCTTTTACCCATAACAGACTAATGTCTCTGGGAATTGTATGTATTCCCTTTTTTACATAACTGGTAAGTAGCAGAGGTGCAGTCCATTCGTCCAGACCTTCCTGAAGTTCTATTATAAATGTTCGTTCTTTTTCGTAGAAAAGGAGAACACCGATTGAAATATTGTTTCCTTCATCTACAATTTCATAGATTTTCATAGATTAAGTACCTTTCATAAATCATGGCCCAGATTTTATCTATAAAGACATCAGATAATATACCGTAAAGACCTTCAAAAATGTAGGTTTTATCAGATTCTGTCAGTTGATTTTTGAATATATAGTCGCGATTTTTGATAAGGTTTAGATTTTCAAAGCAGGATCCGGATCCAATGAAATTCTGACAACGTCTGTCTTCCATTATGTCGAAGGCGGCCGCAGTTTTGTCTGTAGTACATGAATAGAGAAGGGAGAGTCCATGATCAAACAACGGAGCTATTCGGAGTGTGTGATTTCTTGCGTCTCGCAAGATCTCGATGTTTGCTCCATGTCTGTCTCTGTTGAGTATGATGAAATCTATAGCAATCATCTCATCAATGTAATCTTTAAACCCGTTTCTGGCGCAGAATTCATAATGTGATTCGCCGGGGAGGGCATTAGTTCTGAAGTAATCATCCAGAGCTATTTTGCTCTCACCTCTGTTTTTGAAGTCTTCAGAAGCGCATAAATATGTATCGAAGGTTCTGCCTTCTATTTCTATAGTCGCATTGATCAGGTTATAGCTCAAATGTTCAACCCCTAATAAAGTAAGTAACCTGTCCACGATTATCTCATTTATGCATTCGTGACCTATGACACCTTTCTCTGAGTCAAAATTTGAGAGTTTATAATATATCTTAGATCCACCAATAGTAGACTGGGATTTTAAAAAAGTCCCTGCAGTACCACTTGAACTTCGTATATGTGACCATTTGAGGTAGGTGAGATCCTGTTTTTCGTGGATGATTTTTGTTTTCATTGTCTACTCCGTTTGCACTATATATTTGACGCACGTCAAATAAAACTATTATTTTATGTTATTATATATTTTTATTTGACGCGCGTCAAATAAACTAAATGATATAATTAGTTATGGATGTTCATTAATAGTTGTTTGGGATATATCGAAGTCTTGGATGAGGATGAAATAATGACTTTATACCGTTTTATGTCAAAAGAAGAATATGAGGAATTACTGGCGGGGAAGGTACTGGTGAATGAAGAAGACCACACCAAGGAGTACAAGACTGCGAGCGTGGGATTCTGTTTTCTTGATATTAACGACTACTCGCCGCGGCAGGCCTATGAATTCCTGCGGGGGATAGTGGCTGACTACGTGGCAGTTATGTTCGAAGTGGATGAGAGTTATCTTACCCCTTCTTACGGAGTCTATGCCTATGTGGACAAGATAACTGAGTATTACACTACTACATATTCAATGGAACATTTCAGACCGGTGAAGGTCAGCTTCAATTTCATGGACAGGCAAAATGCCGTGTGGCACGAGATATCAACGCCACAGAAGTGAGAATGAGAGCTATTTATTTAGCTCTTATTTTTTATGCAAAGTTTGTCGAAATAATAGACAGGAATAGTGTTGTCAGACATGGAGGTCTATCAGACAGGATTGATGGAGGAGCACGGGCAGATGCGAATTCAACATAACCTCCAGTCTATGAACAGCAATAGACAGCTTGGGATTACGACAGCTGAAAGTGCGAAAAGCTCTGAGAAGCTTTCGTCAGGCTATAAAATAAATAGGGCAGCAGATGATGCTGCAGGTCTTTCCATTTCTGAGAAGATGAGACGTCAGATCCGCGGGTTAGGAAGAGGATCAGACAATTCTCAGGATGGAATTTCTATGGTCCAAATTGCGGATGGTGCAATGGCTGAAATACATGACATGCTTCACAGAGGAACAGAACTGTCAATTCAGGCAGCCAATGGAACCATGAGCTATGATGACAGGCTCGCCTGCCAGAGAGAAATCGAGCAGATAATACAAGAGATAGATGCCATACAGGAGAGAACATATTTTAATGAAATTCCTGTTTTAAAAGGCGGAACGTACTATTATAAACATCAGATGATAGATCCCGGCTATCGTGCAGGAGATCTGATAGTGGGCGGCGGACAGCTCCCATCATGGCTTAGCAGATCAATAGATTATTCTTCGCGTAACGGCGGCATTATGGGTTCTTCGTACACCCACACAAATGCTGACGGAACACAGACTGGGCCTCATGCTGCTACATTTATTGATTTTGCGAATTTTACCCCTGATAAAATAGATTCTCTTGATGGTAAAGGTTTTCATTCCACTTGCTGTACCTGTCAGGACAGATACAGTATCAAATTCGATGCGTCTACAAATGTAAACAGTCGTGAAACCAGCGGAAATCATTTTGTTTACACCATCGGGATAAGTGATTGTCAAACACCGGAAGATATTATTCAGAAAATCATCAGCGGAACTCAGAATGGTCATCCTGAAAATCATTTTACGCAATACGAGCAGCAGGGCACCAAGCTTGTGATATATGACAACAGACCGGGCCAGAAGCCAAACAAGAGTGCTCAGAGCGGCATTTTTGGACAGGGTGTTGCGCAAATTGCCACAGAAAATAAGGATCCGGTATATGCGTGGAGATACGGTGCCCAGAATAAGCAGGCAAATGTCCATGCCGGTACTGAAGCCGATATGAACAATAAGATTTTCATAAAGCTTCCCAGCATCTCTTCCAAGGCCTTGAATATAACAGATGTCAATGTATCCGCAGTCGAGGACTGGGCAGGAAAAACCACAGTAATCACCGCCGAAGGCGACATGATTAAATACAGTGAACTTGAACCCGGCGAAAGACCCGCTAAATATGTACTTGGCCCTGACTCAAATGAGACTTACGACGAGTATCTAAGCAGAAAGCAAAAAGAAAATATCTGCGAAGGCGCAAGACTTGGCATACAGCGTTTTGGAGAAGCCCTTGAATACGTAAGCGCGGAGCGCTCAAGAATGGGTGCATACCAGAATCGCCTTGAGCACACCATCAGGAACCTGGATAATGTCGTTGAGAACACAACCGCCGCAGAATCAAGACTTCGCGACACAGATATAGCAAAAGAGATGGTAAAGAAATCCATGCAGAACATCCTCACTCAGGCAGGCCAGTCCATGCTGGCCCAGGCAAACCAGACCACTCAGGGGGTAATGGCATTGCTGCAGCAGTGAGGGGGCTCGAGGTTTATTCGTTTGCAAATAGGAATGTGATTGACATCTATTCATTTGCAAAAACGTTGAAATATGAAGAATATTCGCCTGTAAAAGTGTGAAATCATATTGAAGATTCGTTTGTAAAAGTGTGCAACTATATTAAATATTCGCCTGCAAAAGTGTGAAATCATTTTTACAAGGTAGATAAATTCAATGAAACGATTAGTATATGACAGACTATTTAGAATGGATAAGTACAGCAGAAAAAAGACAAAGCATTACCTATTACATAGAGCAGTTATCTCGCAAGAGGAAGCTGCTCTTTCTACGTTGTTTCCACATGAAATATCATTAGTACCCATGCGAATATTTTTCATGCAAAAATATTGCATGTAAAATAATGAATGATATAATTGTATTAGGGATAGATTATTGTGGAGGTAATTACCGTGATAATAGAGATTAGAGCAAAAAATTGTTTTGCCTTTGATGATCAGATTGCATTTTCAATGAAAGCTGATATGAGGAACAAGAAGTTTGCAGCGAATGTGCATAGAGAGAACAATTTCAATGTACTTAAGACTGCTGGAATTTATGGACCTAATAATGCAGGAAAGACCTGCCTTATCAGGTGTATTAAGGCAATAAAAAATGTGCTACTTAATAGATCAAATGGATTGATGTCCAACATTTTTACTGATAGCAGTATATGTGAAATGGGCATAACATTTTTAAGTGGGGGAAGAAAATTTTCTTATGATTTTAAGTATGATTCTATGAAAGAAGAATATGTCTATGAATCATTTTCGGAGATTTTGAAGGATCAATATAACAATGAAAAAGAAATATGCTGGCTTAAGCGAGATACTTTGGAAAGCTTGTATGAGTGTGCAGATCCTGAGTTAGTGCCAATGATACAGGTTGTTGCAAAAAACAACATTCTTTTCCATCTAATAGATACAAGCAGATTTGACCATATAAATGAGATGAAGCTTATTCTGATGGGGTTAGCCGGGAAAATAGACATTATAAATATGAATAATATTCCTATGGAACATACCATTGAACTTATGAAGAATAAAAATAATCTCCTGGAAAAGATAGTTGGCTTTATAAAGAATGCAGATTTGTATATGGACAATTTTGAATATGTGGAGATGAGTGATATTGAATTAAAGACTAGTGATGCGTCTGAGAAACCTGAAGAAACAGTGCTAAATCTTTCTGATAAAATCATGGATCAGATAAGACTTGTGTCAACTTATAAAGGTGTGCACGTCCCTAGTATGCTTTTTGATTCCACCGGGACAAAGAAATTTGCAGCTATGGCTAGTTATGTAATTGAGGCACTTGAGCAGGGACGAATACTAATTATAGATGAACTTGATAGCAGCATTCATTTTAAACTGACAAGAGCAACAGTGGCTTTGTTTAATAACGAACTTAATACCGATGCACAGATGATTTTTACAGTTCATGATATCAATCTAATGGATTGCAAACGTTTATTCAGAAAAGAGCAGATATGGTTTGTCGATAAGGATGATAATGGTGTTTATGTGTACTCTCTTGCGGATTTTACAGCAGAAGATGGTGTCAGGGATACATCGGATATTATTGAAAAATACCGTAAAGGAGCTTTTGCGGCTTTGCCTGAGCCTGAACTTATAAATACTCTCTTAGGGATAAAGGGAAATGTAAGGGAGGATGGTAATGATGGGGGATAACTAGTATTAATATGAATCTATGAAGCTGTGGTAGGATATTTGATATTTGCCATATTGTGTACAGGGAATATTGTTCAAAATGCGGGGGTGTATAGATAGCTGATATTAAGAATGGCGGAAAAATGGCTAAAAATTACGGGGATGAAAAAAGAAAAACAATATTTTCCCCGTAATAAAACGAGGAGGAGTTTGTATGGATAGGTTACTATTTTTTATTACGACAGTATGTGGAAAAATACAGGTCGTTTCTGACCTTTTCTGGGATTTTCCTACCAATTTCGAGTGGTATTCAAGCATCCCGATAATTGGAAATTTCTCGCTTGCGATCATTCTTCTTATCGGTTCCGGAATCTATTTCTCAATAAGACTAAGGTTCGTCCAGGTACGCAAGTTTAAGCGTGGAATAGAGGTTCTGAAAAACAGTAAGGCTAAAACAGGTATATCTCCTTTGGCATCCTTTTTTCTATCAACTGCTATGCGAGTTGGCCCCGGTAATATTCTTGGCGTGACCGGAGCTGTTTCCGTGGGCGGCCCTGGAGCTCTGCTCTGGATGTGGATTTCTGCATTTTTTGGAATGGCTACTGCATTTGTGGAATCTACGCTCTCTCAGATTTTCAAGGAAGAAAAAAATGGAGAGTATATCGGCGGAATGTCTTTCTATGGACGAAGGCTTTTGAAAAACTCAGCTGTAGTCGGCGTTGTGCTATCACTTATGTATATCATTTATGCTATTCTCTGCTTCCCAGCACAGGGCTTTAACACTGTATCAGCCATGGGGCAGATATGCAGTATCATCAGCGGAACGGAACTTTCTACAACACACCTTGTTTATTGGATTGGATTTGTAATAGTCATTGTTGCAACAGTAGCAGTATCTTTTGGTGGAACAAAAAAGATTTCAAAAGTAACGGACGTGCTAGTTCCCATCATGGCAATCGTATATGTAGTTACTGTACTGGTTCTGATAGTGATTAACTTTAGCCGCATCCCCTGGTTCTTCTATGCTATTTTTACAGAAGCATTTAAACCGGAAGCAGTTTTTGGCGGAGCATTTGGAGTGGCACTTATGCAGGGCGTAAAGAGAGGCCTTATGTCAAATGAAGCAGGACAAGGTACTATCACAATGCCGGCAGCAGCTTCAGATGCTGCACATCCCTGTGATCAGGGCTGCGTTCAGGCAATTGGCGTATTCCTTGACACTATCGTTATCTGTACTCTCACAGGTTTTGTTGTCATCATGGGAAGAGTATGGCTTACGGATGAGGCAGATGCGTGGTTTGAACTTGGAAAACTTCCAAAGTATCTGGCATCTGTGGCAGAGCTGACACCGGGGACAGCCTTTAACAGCATAGTGACATTGCTTGTGTCTCTCTGTTTTGGACTTTTTGCATTTACATGTCTTCTTGGATTTATGTCGTTTTCCGAGATCTGCGCAAACAGAATCAGTAAAAGCACTGCATTTATTAATGTTATCCGGATCATTGACATAGCAGTTATATGTTTCGGGATGCTCACATCCATTGTGGGGATGGATCTTGGCGCCCTTTGGGATTTGTCTGATTTTGCCAATATTCTGATAGCATACTGTAACATACCGCTTCTGTACATCGGATTCAAATATGTTAAAATGGCCGAGGAGCATTTTGAAAAGAATGACGGAACTCCGTTTACGTCAAAGGTAATCGGAACTGACGTGGAGATTTGGGATAGAAAGGCAAATTTAAATGAATAAGAGGATTCCCATGTGCGACCTTATTGCGGTCGATATGGATGCTACTCTTTTAAAGAGTGACAAGACGGTAGATCCTTCTACTATCAGTGATATAGACAAAGCTGTTTCCAAAGGAGTGAACCTTGCGTATTGTACCGGAAGGGCTCTTATTGAAATGAAGAACTACTTTGAAGAGCTTCCGCAGATAAGATATGCCATCTGTTACAGCGGAGCTATTATATATGATTGCTTAGAAGAAAAGACTATATATAAAAACGAAGTAGATTCTCAGTACTTTGAACCAATTATTGCAACCGCAAAGAAGTATGATGGAATGCTGACTTTCCTTACTGAAGATGAATCCATTGTTTCAGAGGATGATCTTGAGCATATGGAAGATTTCCATATGGGAGTATATAAGCCTATGTATATTAAGGTAACAAGGCGTGTAAAAGATATGGAAGCAGAGAGCACCAGGCATTCCTCAATAACAAAGATCAATATATATTTTAGGAGCGTTGAAGACAGGGAAAAAGGATATTCTGAATTAAAACATCTCCCACTGGAGTTCGCTTATGCAGAAAAAACTAGCCTTGAGATGAACGCCAAGGGCGTAACAAAAGGCATGGCGATGCTGAAACTTGCAGAACTATTAGGTATTCCTGCAAGTAAAACAATGGCTATAGGTGATGCGGATAATGATATTGATATGCTTAAAAGAGCCGGTTTTTCCGTAGTGATGGACAATGCAAAACAAAGTATAAAAGAGCTGGCTGATATGGTCACTAAGGACAATGATCATAACGGAGTGGGATATGCAATCAGATCCATGATTGGATGAACCTTTAATTATGGACAAATAATAAGTGCAGGTAAGGACATATATGACTTTATCTGCACTTTTCATATCTAATTATTCTTTTGCTCAAAACCAAGTCGTTCGCTTAGCTTTTCAACCTTCTATTTACTTTAATCTCGAAATTCCGTAAAATAAAGATATAAATATTTGATAACAATACGCAAAAACGCACATTGAAAACTCAATAAAACATTAACTCATATTTAGAACTCCTTGATATCACTGAAACAAACAGTAGTTTATAAAATGATTATAATTTAATCAGATTTGCTTAATGGCATTTTAAATATGATTGATATAGACTACCTATAGGTGAGGGCCGTGGGTTATTCTGATTGATTATTTCGGTATTAGCCCCAAAGAAAAAAGAAATCTTTCGCTATAAAATATTGGTTTGAATATGACGATATATATCTTGAAACACTAAATTGTACAAGATGTATCTCAAACCGGTAATCGCGAAGGTACCATAGAAATGGGGTGATGCCTATGTGGGTTAAGAGGACACATAGTAAAGATAGTCAGAGGGACAAGCACCAAACCAGAGAGGTTCGAGAACCTCCTCCCATGAGACTATCCAATCGGGATACGGGGTAGATCTGTAATCAGATTTAAAACGAAAATGGAGGTGTCGATATGGCCGCACAGGCTAATGGACAGACTGGTAACGGAGGAAAAGGCAACAAGACAGTTGTAATCTTGCTGGGAGTGATAATCGTTCTTCTGATCGCAGTAGTTGGTGTGTTCGGAGCAATGCTTCTAAAGAGCAACAAAGCCAATGAAGAATTACAGCAAGCTGCTACTGAGACGCAGGAAAAACGAGAAGTGGTAGTATCACAGGACAATGCGGAAGAACTTGCCGAAGAGATGATTCAGCAGGAGTATGTTGAACCAGGGTATTACGAAGTTGTCATGAGTACAACATGGCATTTCCCAACAGGGGATGAAGAGTCAAAAGATTCTTATGTTGAAAATGTACCTTCAAACACAAATGACGTATACTTCGATTTATTCTTAAGTGATGATGAAGAGCATACTATTTATGAATCACCAATCATACCCCGAGGCGAAAAGCTGGAAAATATCAAATTAAACACAAAGCTTGAAGCGGGAACATACGATTGCTTGATGATATATCATCTGGTTGATGAGAATCAAAACAGCGTCAGTGAAGTTCGCGTTGGACTAAATGTAATAGTAGAGAAATAACTTAAGTAACAACCATTTCAAGGATGAAATGGATTATTTAACAAAAATCAAGGAGGAAACGAAATATGGTTAATTTTAAGAAATTTGTAGCACTTGCTCTTTCTGCAACAATGATCGTTGGCGGAAGTATGACAGCGTTTGCAGCTGCTCCAACTGAAGGTAGTCAGGATGGTTCTGGTTCCAATGAGGGACATGTAAATAAGGAAATTGTTGATGTCCTTATACCTACAACTACAACTACATCATTTGCTTATACTATGGACCCTGAGCGACTGATAACAGCTACAGATGCAGCTAAGTATGCTGAGGGAACAACTTTCCCTATTGGTGATGATGATACTGGAGTATATTTCTTGACAGCAACTAATACATATGCAAATACAAGCAATAAGGTTCAGGCTATCAACAAAGGTGCGGTTGCCCAGATGTTGACAGTAACTGCTAAACTTACCGCATCTGAAGGCGGAAAGGATATTGCTGTACTAACAGAAGCACCTGATTCCGAAGCAACTACTCCAGGATTGTATCTTGCAGCAAAAGTAGCAGGAGTAACAAATGCTTTATCAACAACAGGTAGTTCTTGGATTATTAATGTACCTGGTAACGAAGGTAATTATGAAGTTGCTGTTAAAGATGGCGCGTATGTATTCCAGAAGAAGACTTCAGGGCTTACCCCTTGGAAGGCTGCAGATATTGAGGTTACTGGTGCAGTAACTAATGGTATAGCTGTAGAAGATGGAACAACAGCACCCAAGATTACTCTTACTTGGAAGTTTGAGGCTGTTCCGCAGACAGCTCCTTCATGGACAGCAGGTACATCACTTAGTGATTTCTCTGATGGACCTGCTACAACTGCACTTAATGCAGTGGTTATTGATGGAAATGATGTTTATGTGAAGATATTTGCGGATAATTCATCAGTGGATGCAAGTAAGTTGACATCATTCAAATTGAATAATGTTGATAAGACCCCTAATGTGTTGTCAAATGGAGTTATAGAATTGCGTGGTGCAGCAACGGAGGCAGGAACATATAATGTAACTCTAGTATATGATGGAACTAATTATGCAGGGTCAGGGACAAAGCAGTAATTAGTTTATCTGAAAATATTAGTGATTGAGATAGTTTATAAAAGAGATGGGACAGTAGTTTCATCTCTTTTATGATTTTTGATGAGTATTATGAATATATAGGAAAGTGATAAAAAAGGGAATAACCATCGATTAACAGTAGGATAATTAAACATGAAAAGACTTAGCAAAGAAATAAATTTAAAAAAATGTACAGGATGTTTTTTATGTAGAAATCTTTGTGCAAGTAATGCGATAGACTATTCTTATGATTCTTTGGGGTTCAGATACCCAGTAATTAATACCGAATTATGCAAAAAATGTAATAAATGCGTGAATAATTGCCCTACAATGACAAAAATAAATGAGCATTCTTTGCCTGACTGTTATGCTGTACAGAATATAGATGAGATTCGGGCGATTAGTTCTTCTGGTGGAGTTTTCTTTGCTGTTGCGGAGGCATTTTTGAATTTAGGTGGATACGTATGCGGTGCTACTTTTATTGACGGTGAAGTTAAGCATATAGTTATAAATGATGCTAGTCAGTTAACATTACTTTGCAAATCGAAGTACGTTCAGTCTACCATAGATGATGTATTTAAGCCTATAAAACAACTTTTGATGCAAGGAAAACGAGTATTATTTTCTGGAACGCCGTGCCAATGTCATGCAATTAGTGTGTTTTGCGGAGAGACCGAAAATCTATATTTGATTGATTTGCTATGTATGGGGGTTCCATCACACAAATTGTTGGATAAATATATAAGTGAATCAATAGATATGAATGTCAAGTCGGTAGATTTTAGGCACAAACCGAATAATATGTGGAATTACTCTTTTTCGTTATCTTTTTTTGATGGAACTAATAAGATAATTATTCCTAATGAGGATTGTACATTTTTTAATTTCTTTAATAAAGGATTATCAATAAGAGAGTCATGTGTTGAATGTGAATATGCAACAGTAAATAGAGTTGGCGATATTACATTAGGTGATTTTTGGAATATTAAGTCTTATGACGAGAGTCTTGATGATGGGTATGGAACATCGCTTGTTTTGGTAAATGATTATAAAGGAGAGTTTTTAGTAAGAATAATTGAAAATAAAGTAAAACTTATAAAAAAGCTACCAATTGAAGTCGCAGTACAACTGTGTTCGTCATTAAGTAGTCCAATGGGAGATTCGTACTCTAGACAGCGATTCAAGCAGAAATGCAATGACGAATCATATGAAGAAATGATGATAAGCGTAATGAATGAAAAAGCTGATTGTGGAATATTAAATTATTGGCCATGTGACGATAATGGAGCAATACTTACTGCATACGCTTTACAGGTTAGTTTGGGAAAAATGGGATTTACAAGTTTGTTGATAGACTATGGGGTAAAAAGAAATCCTAGGGGAATATCACGTCATTTTGAAGCACAATATTTGAAGACTGCACTTTCTATTCCTAAAGCAGATAATAAGACATTAAATGATAGATTTGATAATTTTTTGGTTGGATCAGATCAAGTATTTAGAAGAGAATGGGTACCGGATTCATTTTTTTTGGACTTTGTAAACGATGAAAAAAAGAAAATCGCAGTTGCGGCATCTTTTGGTAAAGAAAATGTTAGCTGCGGGTATCAAGAAAAAAAGCAAATGAGCTATTGGCTAAGAAGATTTGATGCTGTTAGTACAAGAGAATTTTCCGGGATAAGGATACTGAAATCATTAGGGATTAAAGGAATACAAATCATTGATCCTGTTTTTTGGATACAATCACAAGAATATATAAAGAATTTTAGTTTAAGTAATAGAAAGCAAAACATGTTTTCAGTATATTATCGAGATATAAATGAGATAAATATTGAGACAATAATTGAGCTAGCAAAGAGTGAAGGCTGTTTTGTGAAAGTATTAGATGATAATACTGAAGTTACTGATTTTGTGGAATCAATATGTAATTCAAGATACGTGATAACGGATTCATATCATGGTGTATGTTTTTCAGTTATTTTTCATGTCCCTTTCCTTTGCACAATGAATGAGAAAAGAGGGAATGATAGGTTTTATTCGTTAATTGAAGGGCTTGGTATACCTTCATCAGCTTTTATAGAGGATAGTGAATTAAATAGCAAAAAATTGAGAGATATTGTATTTGATTGGGATGAAATTGATTATAGAGTTGAAAAAGAAGGAATAAAAGCAAGGTCATGGCTTTATAAAACGATTAAAAAGAGAAAGGGTAAAGCACCTCAAATTAGAGCGGAGGTATACAAATATAAAATAGAATTAGTAAATATGTTCAAACATTTTATAAATATTTATATATGGTGGATATCTAAAAAGAAACTAACTGTTTGTTATGGGGCAGGAAACTATGGTAAAAAAGCAATAACAGAGTTTGGTGATAGGATTGATTTCTTTATTGATAGAGACAAAAATAAAAAATTCATAGATAGATATTGTGTTTATCAATTCGGTAAAGCGCAAATGATAATGAATGAGGACACAGATATTATTATTACTGCCGCGGGTAATTTGTACGAAGAAATAAGGAGTATTCTCGTAAACAAAGGGTATAAAAAGATTTTTAGTATTGAAGAATACTCAGTACTATATCATTCAAGAGGTGATTTATGCAAATGAATTACATGGCGAATATTTTAGTTTGGCCTTGTGCGACCTTTAAAGAAGACGAGTATTTGTGGATTTTTCATGGGAAAATTAATGCATTATTTCGTTATAATTTAATGAAAGAAAAATTAGAATATATGGCATCTTTAGTAGATGAAAAATCTGTTCAAGAATCACTAATGTGTCAAATCGTTAAAGTATCAAAAAAAATTTACTTAATACCTCATTGGGGGAATCATATACATTTGTATGACGTTACATTGGGAAGAGATACTATAATACATTTGCGGAATGAAGAAAAGTATAGAGGAAAAAGATTATTTTGCGCCGCGTATTTGCTAAATAATCAAATATATTGTGTGCCAGATAGCTACAATTATTTTATTGCAATAAATCCGGAAAACAATGAGATTTACTATCTATTTGATGTAAAAAAACAACTAAGTGATTATGGTATAGATATGAAATACATTACTTCTTCAACCATCAATTTGCAACAAGAAATATATGCAGTTATGGCAGATAGTAATTTGCTTATTAAACTAGATTATGAGAAAAAATGTTTCTCATTGATAAAACCTATCAATGAGAAGTCGATAATTAGCCATTTGGTGTTCTTGAACGGCTGCAAGTATGCCATAGAATATGGATATGATGGAGAAAAGCGGAGAGTTGTTAGATTAGAAGACGGATGTGAAATTTATGAAGTTAATTCATTTATTACTTTTGGCGTACTAAAGGATTGCATTCTGGTTGATTCCGTACATGAGAATTGGATGGAAGTCATTGATGAACATGGAAAAGTTATTCAAAAAATTAGTGAAGAAAAATTATTAGGATATCCGATGTTATATTCATATAATCATGGAATACTAGTAGGAAATGAGCAGAAGGATTATTATTTTAGTAGAAGAACTAATAAAATTATGAAAGTTAGCAATGATAAAATTTTTACTCGAACGGGGAAACTATTATTCGGAAAGTGTCCGCTAAATCTTTTTTGTGGAAACAGTTTGTATGAGGATAGGTATACGAATTTAGAAGCATTGATGCGTTTATTAGGTTGATTCAGAAAAGAGAAATATTATGAAATATGTATTATTTGGTGCAGGGGAATATGGCCATAAAGCAGTACAGTATTTGGGTAAAGATAATGTTGATTTTTTTGTTGATAATTTCAAAGAAGGCATATCTGAAGATGGAATAGTTATATATAAATATAGTGAAGCAAAAAAAAATATTTTGAGAAAAAGAATAATTATCACTACATCAAATGATAGTATGGAAAAAATATCTAAACAATTATTACAGGATGGAATTAGTTTTATATCTTATGCCGATTTGCAAAAAGAGGTTGCTAAGAAAAATAGAGAATCCAAGCAAGATTTTTTATCAATATATAAAAATGCTATTCGCTGGATTAAGAATAATTCAAATATTGGAGAAGGAATATCTGTTTCAAACATAAATAGAAAAAGTTATCCAGAGGTAACTGGTTATTATATACCTACTTTATTAAGGTGGGGGTATAGGGAAACCGCTGTTTCATATGCAAAATGGTTAATAACGATCCAAAAAGAGGATGGTTCATGGTTTGACTCTGATGATAAGGATCCATATATTTTTGACAGTGCGCAGATAATAAAGGGATTGTTAGCAATAAGAATGATTCTACCGAGTGTAGATGAAGCCATTATAAAAGGTTGCAACTGGATTTTATCTTGCATGAATGAACAGGGAAGACTAATTACACCAAGTAAAGCTTCGTGGGGAAGTAGAGTAGGTGTTTGCGATGAGGTGATTCATCTATATTGTTTGTCACCATTAATAGAGGCTGGAAATATATTTATGAAACCACAGTATATAGAAGCAGCGAAAAATATCTTGGATTATTACAAATCTAACTATTACGATGAAATTATAAATTTTAGCCTATTATCGCATTTTTATGCTTATGTAATTGAGGGCTTGATTGATTTAGATGAAATCGAAATGGCTGAACTAGCCATGGACAATATAGAGAGTTTTCAAAAAGAAGATGGGGCAGTACCTGGGCTTAATAATGTAAGTTGGGTATGCTCTGTTGGATTATTTCAGCTCGCTCTTATATGGTTTCGATTAGGAAATATTTCAAGAGGAAATAAAGCATTTGAATATGCTTGTGGATTGCAAAATGCTAATAGTGGGTGGTACGGAAGCTATTTATATGACGCTAACAATGCAGAGGATAATTTTTATTTCCCAAATAGTGAGATAAGTTGGACGATAAAGTTTTTTTTGGATGCATTATATTATAAAAAAATGACTGAGTTTGATTTAATTTGCGACGATTTTTTAACTGATATAGACCGAGAAGATGGGAGATATAAGATTATTTTTGACGAGTTAAAGAAATTAGGAGAGGAAAAACATGCAATTTTAGATGTTGGATGTGGAAAGGGGCGATATTTAAATAATCTAAAGGTTGATTTACCTAATAATACCTATGCGGGCGTAGATATATCAGAAAAAATTTTGAGTTTTATAGATGACAAAAAAACTATGCTTAGGCAAGGTAGCATAACAAATATTCCATTTGAAAATGATGTGTTTGATTTTACCTATTCGTGTGAAGTCCTTGAGCATGCGATAGATATTGAAAGCGCAATATCTGAGATGGCAAGAGTGACGCATAAAGGTGGGAAGATAATAATAATAGACAAGAATATAGAGTGTCAGGGAAGATTGGAAGTAGACGATTGGGAACAGTGGTTTGATGTAGAAGAATTAAAAAACATTATTGCCAAGTATTGTTCAACTGTTAGTGTGTATAAAAATGTAAAATACGAAAAAAATAAGATGGATGGATTGTTTTGTGCATGGATTGGTACGGTAAATAGATGATAAAAATATTAACTGTATTTGGAACACGACCAGAAGCAATAAAGATGTGTCCAGTTATAAGAGAAATGCAAAGAAATAGTGATATAAGTAACATATTGTGTGTTACTGGTCAGCATAGAGAAATGCTTGATTCAGTACTAGATATTTTTGATATTTGTGCTGATTATGACTTGAATATTATGAAGGATAATCAAACATTATTGTCAGTTACGCAATGTGTTATAGAAGGGATTGATAAGATATTAGACAAAGTGTCACCAGATTTAGTGTTAGTTCATGGTGACACTACTACAGCTTATGCAACTGCTTTGGCTTGCTTCTACAGAAAAATTCCTATTGGCCATGTTGAAGCAGGCTTAAGAACCTATGATATAAAACAACCATTTCCGGAAGAATTTAATAGAAAATCAATAGATATGATGGCGGAAATTCTTTTTGCGCCGACCGAGAATGCAAGGAGGAATTTAATTGGTGAAGGGATTCCTGAGGACAAAATAACTGTGACTGGAAATACAATAATAGATGCTATGGGGATGACTGTTAAGCCAGATTATATGGATGAAAATTTGTTATGGGCTAGCGATAGTAGACTAGTACTTTTGACGGCACATAGGAGAGAAAATTTGGGCGAACCAATGAAACGTATATTTTTAGCGGTAAAAAGAATTGTGGAAGAGTATGAAGATGTTAAATGTATTTTCCCTGTTCATCTGAACCCATTAGTTCAAGAAACGGCTGAAAAGGTATTAGGTAATGTTGATAAAATAAGATTGATAAGACCGATGGATGTTGTTAGTTTCCATAATTATATAGCACATTCGTTTTTGGTTTTGACGGATAGTGGTGGAATACAAGAGGAAGCGCCAGCAATAGGTAAGCCGGTTTTGGTAATTCGAGATGTAACAGAACGACCAGAGGGAATACAGTCGGGTTCCCTAAAACTAGTCGGCACGGATGAAAAAAACATATATTCATCGATTAAATGTTTGCTCGAAAATAAGGATGAATATCATAAGATGAGTATAGCAAAGAATCCATATGGGGATGGAAATGCTTCAAAGCGTATTGTTGATACAGTATTGAATAGAATCAAATAGTTCATATAAAGCATTAAAGGGGAAAATGAGTAGAATGGTTTCTATTGTGCTACCTGTATATAATGGCGAAAAGTATTTAGATGAGTCTATTACAAGTATTATAGAGCAGAGTTATAAAGATTGGGAATTGATAATTGTAGATGACTGCTCTGAAGATGATTCGTACTATATAGAAAAAAAGTACGAACAAATTGACGGGAGAATCAAAGTTTATAAAAATGAAATGAATAAGAAACTACCGTTTTCGCTGAATGAAGGGTTTCGTCACGCGAATGGAGAGTATTTTACATGGACTTCTGATGATAATTTATATGATCATTTTGCAATCGAAAGAATGGTTCATGAATTAGATTCGGATAAAAATCTAAGTATGGTTTATGCAAATTATAGGAATATCGATGAAACGGGGTGTTTTATAAGGGAAAGTGATAATCAAGACGCTCAATATATGGTACACGGAAATGTTTTTGGGGCATGTTTTTTATATAGAAGAGATGTTGCCAATAAAGTTGGATTATATGATGAAGATTTGTTTTTGGCGGAGGACTATGATTACTGGATAAGAATATCAAAATATGGTCACCCCAAAAAGATTTCAGAAGTATTATATAGTTATAGACGGCATTTACAATCTTTATCTGAAACAAAGAAAGCGCTTGTTAATCAGCAGACGTATAAAGTATTGGAGAAACATTTTTTTTATCTATATAAAATTGCGTTAAAGTATAATCTTCAATTTCTGCTATTTGATCAAATGGTTAATAGAGTAGATGAGACTATGAAAGATGATATGATGGAAACATTATTAAATATGGATCCTGATTATGCTTTGAGAGTAAATAGAGGAGATGAAGTAGTAAAAATATCAGGAGTCATCTTTTGGGGGTGCGGGGTAATTGGACAAAAATCATTGGCATATTGGAAAATGTATGGACTAAAACCAGAATATATTTGTGATAGTAATGGACAATTAAAGGGAAGAGAGTATTATGGCGTTGAGGTAATAACGCCAGATATGTTGGATATTAATAAAATAAGATTGATAATTGTAACGGTAAAGGATGGTGGACCTATTATTAATTCATTGATAGATATGGGGGTTAAAAAAGAAATAATTAGCACCTCGATTTATCCATTTTCTAACGAGATACTTTTTAATTAATAAAAGGGTGTAATAACAGAGCTATAAGTTGATCAATCTACTATAATCTTAATTTGTATAGGAGCAGATTCTATGGGTGATATCTCAATTATTATTCCTGCATATAATGTAGATAAGTGGATTTCAGAATGTCTGGATAGCGTAGTGTGTCAATCGGAATACATAAAAGAAATAATAATAGTTAATGACGGATCAACTGATCGAACTATTGATATTTGCGAGAAATATAAAAAAAGGTGTCATAAGATATCTATTCTTACGCAGGAGAATAAGGGACTATCTGCAGCTAGAAACATAGGAATGGAGGTTGCTAATGCGGATTACTTGCTTTTTTTGGATGCAGATGATTATTTGGCGGAGAATTCTTTAGTTCAATTACATAAAATAATTAGTGAATTTAATTGTGATGCAGTATATTTTGATGCAGATATAATTGGGCGCAATATTACGCCCCCCAATCCATATGATAGAAAGAACATGATTGAAGAAGGTATGCATGATGGCAAGAGCTTTTTTGATTATTGTTACCCTGAAGCATATGTCGCATCCTCATGTATGACACTGTATTCAACTAGTGTTATAAAAGAGTGTGAAATCCAATTTCCTGAAGGAATATATTACGAAGATAATTATTTTACATTTGCGTTTATGCAAAGTGTGAGGAGCGTATATTATTTACCACTTAAATTATATCGTAGAAGATATAGGGAGGGAAGCATTACAACAAGTGAATATACGTTGTTACATTATGACAGTCATATTAAGTGTCTAGGATTCATAGAAAGCTTTATGTGGGATAATATATCAAGAAGTGGAGAAAAATGGGCACTGTATGTTCTGGATTGGCTGGAGTTGATAGTTCGTTATTCAGAAAGAGTAAAACAAAAAAACATATTTGAAGATAAGTTTTATGCTAATGCTATAAGGAATGTGTTTGATAATGCGACCGATATTATTGAACGTAATAATGTTAATGATTCACAATTAAATGATGAAATATGCTATAAAGTACTAGCTTTGGAAAAAGCATTGAATGATAAATCTATTTTACCTGGATATAAATGGGGTAGATGTGTAAAAAAATATTCTCTTTTTACTAAGGAAATTTGTAAATATGAAGCAATTAAAACATTACTATTTGATAGAGGAGTAAAGATTGCAATATTTGGTATCGGGAAACGAACGGATGATTTGTGGTTTGTTTTATCTAAGTTGGATATTATGATTCAGGCAGAAATAACATATATGGATAATGAAAAGCATGGACATAACTATCGAGGGGAAATAATAAAGTGGCCGGCTGATTTTGATATATATGATTTGATACTAATTACTGCAGATTATCCAGTAGCGGAAGATATTGCTAAAGAAGTAAAAATGACTAGTAGTGATGTTAATATACTACATGTAGCATCTTCATATAGAAAAACTTTTTTTAGAGCCTCCAGGATGATTGCATGGGAATGATATGGAATTGTAATCGGATTTTTGCAGGGTGTTTGAGAAAAATACTTAATCAATAAATGTACCTTGAAAAATTCATACTTTACAAATGGATAATAAGATGCTATCCTTACATCTGTGCTTTTTCCATGCACGGTGTATGACGTTTCGTCAAATATTCCCAATTAGAGATTTAGTGTAATGATATGCTTTTGTTAGTCTGTTGTTAATCTTTTTTCTCGCCAATGTATGGAGAAATCACAAAATCTACGCATTGGAGGTTAAATTATTGAACGAAAAAGAAGATAATTCTATATATTCTGACACAGCATATGATGATGCTTTCAGAACAATGGAGAGCGAATGTGATGATCTGATAATTCCTTTTATCAATCACATGTTTGGGGAACATTATGACAAAACTGCAGTGATACACAGGCTTCGAAATGAGCACTTCGTGGAACATGAGGATGGCTCAAGTGACAGGAGAATAACAGATTCTCATTTTGAGATTATCGCTTCAAGTATCAAGAAAAAATATCATCTTGAGTGTGAGAGCAAAAAATACGATGGTACCATTCTTGTTAGAATTTTTGAATATGATGCTCAAATCGCCAAGGATGAAGGAAAGAGCGACATGGAGCGTTTTCGCGTTAGATTTCCTAACACAGGACTTTTGCTTTTAAGAAGATCTTCAAAGGCACCATCAGATGCAATCATAGAAATAGAGCTTCCGGATGGGAATGTAAAGTCTTATCCTATACCAATCATGCAGGTGGCGGACTATACCATTGATGAGATTTTTGATAAGAAGCTCTATATGCTGATTCCTTTCTATATTTTCAATTACGAAAAACAGCTTGAAATAATAAATGAGGATGAAGCAAAGATAGAAAAACTGATGGCCTTTTATCGCGAAATGTTTGATAAGCTCTTATCAGAAGTGGATAGTGGAAACTTGTCGCCATTATCTTGTAGTGCTATTATTAAATTAACGTATAGGGTCGCTTACAAGCTGACAAAGAAACGTCAGAACGTTCAGAGGAAAGTAGGTGATGTGATGGGCGGAAAAGTTTTGGATTTACCCGAGTTTAGAATATATCATCAAGGTCTGGAGCAAGGAATAAAAATATATATCAAAGATAAGATTGATGATAAAGTTCCGGAAGAAAAAATTATAGAGAAACTTATCTATAATTTTGATATATCTCCTGAAAAAGCAAAAGAGTATTATGAACGATTTGCAAAATGATTGATCGCTATAATTTGAAATCCACTGTGAAGTATGGTAATGACATGTTTTACAGTGGATTTTTGTATAAATACTAAAAGGGAACCAAATAGTAATGAGTAAACCTTGGATTTCGATAATAATAGCTACATATAATGCTGACGAATACTTAAAGCAATGTTTAGATAGCATTGTTAGTCAGAGCATATTTGAAAAAATTGAATTGCTCATCATTGATGATGGTTCGACAGACGGTTCCTCCAAAATAATCAGTGAGTATCAGAATAAATATACGAATATTGTCTATCAATATCAGGAGAATCAAGGAGCCGGGCCTGCCAGAAACAATGCACTTGAATTAGTCCATGGTTCATTTGTGGCATATATGGATGCGGATGATTATTATCCAGATAATACATGCTTAGAGGATTTATATAATGTTGCAGTTCGAGAGAATGCACTTATGTGCGGAGGAAATATAAAGACCATAGATAATGGCGTTGAGAAATATCGTTATAAAGCCGGAGATATGGATGATAATCATACCCAAAATGGTTTTATCAACTCTTATGAATATGGATCTGCGTATGGACATACGAGATATTTGTATAGCTTAGAATTATTGAAAAAGAATGATATAAAATATTCAAAATGCAAAAGATATGATGATGTTATATTTGTTATTGATGCCATAGTAAGCGCTAAGAAAATTTATGAATTAGATAGAGATGTATATGTAGTTAGAGTTAATCATAAATCATCGGATTACTCGGTATATTTATGGAAAGATAAACTATATGGATATAGAGATGCAATAGCTCATTTACAGCAGCTCGATATGCAATATCTATATCAGCATACTATAACGGGTATCATAGAAGATAGACTTTTTTCAGTTATTGTAAATAAGAGATTATACGAGGATGAAGAAGCAAGGCGGGCTATATATGAGATTGAGAATCTGATATCTAAGCCTGAATGGCGAGAGTACTTGAACAGACCGAATAATATATTGGAATATATAGACAGTGGCCTAAGATTACGAGAAGAATTAAAGAGTGTAGCAGTTATTAATAAATGCATAATATATGGTGCAGGCAATTATGCAAAACAGTGCCTGAAAATTATTAGTGAATACGTAGATGATAATATTTTGGGGATAGCGGTCACTGAAAAAAAAGGTAATCCGGACTATATTGATAAGGTAAAAGTAAGAGAAATTAAAGAGTATATACAAAATCTTGATGCATATGTAATCATTGCTGTTTCTGAAAAGTTCAGAGATGGCATTGTTAACGAATTGAATAAATACGGATTTAGAAAATATAAATGTTTTGATATGGATTTTGAAGACTTGATTTCCAGATATTCTGTATAGAATGGGGTGGTAGATGAAAAAGCGAATAGCTATCATATGCCCTACATTGAGTGGTGGCGGAGCGGAGAGAATAGCAGGGTTATTATCAATTCGACTTGCAGATTTGTATGAAGTATATGTGGTTGTTTTATGTGAAGATAAAGTTACCTATGATTATGGCGGGAGATTAGTTCTTTTCAGTGATGTAGCTGATTATAGAAATATGTCTAAGCCAGAAATTCTTCGTGTAATAAAGATTAAATACCGGATCGATATTTCTATAAGCTTTTTAGATTTAATGAATTATTATAATTTGATTGCTCGTGAGCAGGATAAAATTATTATCTCTGAGCGTAACACTTTAAGTCACTCAGATGGAATAAGCTATGTTGAGAAGCATAGAGCAAAGCAGTATTATCCAGCAGCAGATCATATAGTTGCGTGCTCTGCTGGAGTTGGGCAGGAGCTTGTAAAGGATTACGCAGTTCCGTCCGAGCTTGTATCAACAATTTATAATTATGTAGATATTGAGGATATCCGAAAAAAAGCTAATATGCCACTGGAAGACGAGATTATAGATTATCTTGGCGGTTCAGATTATTTCATTAATGTTGGAAGGCTATATAGTCAGAAGAATCAGGAAACACTAATAAAACAATTTTATGTTTATCATGAAAGCAAGCCGGAGGTAAAATTGCTGATAGTCGGTTCCGGCGAGAAGTATGAAGATTTATCAAGGCAGATTCAAGAATTGGGACTTAGGCAATTCGTTCGGATATTACCTTATCGAAATAATCCATTTAATCTTGTAAAAGGAGCAAAGGCTTTTATTTTGACAAGCCGATATGAAGGATTGCCCAATGTTCTAATAGAGGCAATGGCTCTTGGGGTACCGATTATCAGTACAGATTGTTTCTCCGGTCCGCGTGAATTGTTGAATGATGAAGTTGATTATAGTAAATATCTTGGTGACTTTGTTGTTGGAAAAAGGGGTATTTTACTTGGCAATCCGAAAGAAGATTTTACAGATGTTAGATTAGTAGATGCCATGAACTGGATAGATGATAATCCGGATAAAGTTCAAGCTATTGTTCATGAGCAGCGAAAATATATGGAGAATTATAGCATCGACAGTATTACAAACAAATGGATTGATGTTATAGAGAATACTCCAATAAATAAAGAGGCAAAGACAGTCAGAGAAATAGAAGTAGATTTGATGCAGGCAACCACAAAGCGATTTGTATATGGCGCTGGAGAGATAGCGCATAAGATATATAAGTATTTTGATGATTTATATGGAATAGATGGATTTATTGTAACAAAGCTGGGGGATGAAAAAGAAATAGACGGGATACCTATCCTTGAATATGATAAATCAATGATTGATGATCCGGATGTGACGGTTATAGTTGGGGTTGGTATCCAATATTTAAAGGAAGTGACAGAGCTGTTAGAAGAATCAAAATGTAAGATTTTTTATCCTAATACAGAATTTATAGATAATAGTGCTTACAAAAACTGCTGCAAATAGTTAAAAAGAGGTTGTTATAAGCTTTGGGTAAATTGTATGAACGTTGCTATTATTATAGATAATCTTAATGGCGGTGGTGCTGAACGCGTTGCGCAATATCTGGGTAATCATCTCTTGAAGCAAGGGGTAAATGTTTATTATTTTCTGTTAAATAAATCAAGAACAGATGTATATGAGGTTTCAGGGGAAATAGTAGATACCGGTCTAGGAAGAAAACTCGCAGGATTTGGATCTGATAAGTACAAAGATTCATATATAATATTTCAGTGTGGGCAGAAGCTTAAGAAGTATAAGAAGCAATATGGCATCGATATTTCAATTTCATTTATGGAAATGTGTAATTTTCTCAATGTTGCTTCTAAATGTAATGACAGGGTTATACTGACGATTCATACTACTTTGTCAGCAAGAAGCGATTATCATGGCACTTTATATGATCATAAAAATATTAGAAAAGTGTGCGAAAGAGCTGATACAGTCGTTGCTGTAAGCGAGTATATTAAAGCGGATTTAGTTAAAGACTATTGTGTAAAAGAATCCAAACTGGTAGTGATACCTAATACAGTGTACGGTGTAGATAAGAATGTTGATTCGGGCTCTCGCATATCAGGAAACAGCATTCTCTGCGTCGGGCGGCTTGTCGGGGTAAAGCAACACGACAGAATACTTAGAGCATTTTCATATGTTCGAAAAAGGAATAAGGAAGTAAAACTCTATGTTTTGGGCACGGGGAGTAATCTTGATTATTTGAAGTATATAGCTCAGAAACTTGGGATAGACGACTCTGTGTTTTTTATGGGGTTTTGCAACAATATGGGAAATTACTATTCAGGTGCAAGAGCTCTGGTAATGGCATCAATGGCAGAAGGATTTCCTAATGTTATGGTTGAAGCTATGACTTATGGAGCGCCTGTAATTACCACAGATTCACCCGGCGGTTGCGGAGAAATTGTGGGCAAAACAATGAATAGTTCGGGTATTCAGTATTGTGATTATGGTATTCTGACACCTTATATTAAGGGGAAAGCTCCGAGATCATCGGAATTAGAGCCGGAGGAAATTTTACTTGGAGAAGCTATGCTTAATATTATTGATAACGATGGTTTATATAAACGATATCATGAAGCATCGTTAAAAAGGGCAGAATACTATAGTGAAGAAAAAGTGATGAAAATGTGGGAGCAACTTATAGGCATTTGACGTGTTTTAAGACAACAAATTATTGAGTTACGAGTGAATATGCGGGGGAATGAATGACACGTATAGTTAAGCTATTATTTCTCTTTATAATTGGTGCTGTATGTGGTATTGCGGTTGACGAATTATCTTTGGGTAGAATGAAAACCAAATCCATTGATAAAGCGGTTGATATGAACCGGAAGTTCTATGAGTTCTATAAGATATTACTGCGATGGTTAAAGGTTCATCAAGACGGTCGAAGTGTGACTTCATATCTGAAAAAGCACGGATATAAGAGGATAGCTATTTATGGGATGAAGGAGCTTGGAGTAGCACTATTGGATGAATTAAAAGATAGTGAAATAGAAGTTGCCTACACTATTGATAGAGATGCTGACAATATCTATGTTGCTGCGGATGTATATAAGCCGGATGAGAAACTAGAACCTGTTGATGCTGTTGTTGTAACGGCAGTACATTTTTATTACGAAATAAAGAATGATATGTCGAAAAAACTTGATTGCCCAATTCTTTCACTTGAAGAAATAGTGTGGGAGGCATAGCCATAGCGCTTATAGTGGAGGTCGTATGACTTTTGAAAATGAGATAAAAGTTTTAAAAGAAGAAAACTTAAAATATAAAGAGCATATTGAACTCCTTCTCATGTGGCTTCAGGATTATCAGGATGGAAGAAAGATAATTGATTATTTTAAGAAGAATAATATCCGAACGATAGCAATTTACGGGTATGCTGATTTAGGGATAGCATTGGCAAATGAGTTGGATGAAACAGACGTGGAGGTAAAATATATCATAGACAAAGCGGCTGATCATGTATACACCGAACGAAATGTTATGAAACCTGATGGTGACCTACCGTATGTAGATGCTATTGTTGTTACAGCAATACATTATTTCGATGCGATAAAAGCAGATATGGAGGATAAAGTAAATTATCCTATATTATCACTTGAAACAGTGATATGTGGTGCATGATATGGCAAGAGGAGAAAACAGAGATCTGATTATTATGCCTGAATACAGGTGGGGAGGCGCTGAAACTCAGTTCAGGGCTTATCTTGCTCATGCGCTTGAGAGTGAATTGAAGACAGATGTAATCATTACGCATGGATTTGAAAACTATTCAGATGAACTACCTGTATTCGATAATGGTGTTATTCGTTTCTTTGAAATAAACAGCGAAGCTGCTATGCAAATGCATTTAGAAAATGTTTCAGAGGATACGAATTATAAAAGATGTCTTATTTATTTTCCCAGGGACTTGCGATTTTTTGATGTTCTAACGCGCTTTAATATTGAGGTTATCTATTCTGAAAGGAATGATGGTGCAGTCGTTTTAAATAGTCCGTCTTATTCAGATATTTTAAAAAAATGCAGATTTGTAACATGTAATTCTGAATACGCTGCTGAAAAGTTGCAGAGTAAGCTTAGTGTTCAAGTATTAGTTATTAATAATGGCATTGGTTTACATGAAATGTTTCCGTTAAAAGAAAATAAAGTAATAAAAAATATCTTGGTTCCTGCCAGAATTGATCGAATTAAAAATCAAATGCGTGTACTTAGTTTTTTAAAGACAAATGATGATGCGTTTAAAGTGACATTCGCAGGACGGATACAGGATAAGCCGTATTTTCTTAGGATGAAGCATTTCATCGAGGATAATACACTTGAAGATTCAGTATTATTTTGCGGCGATATGAAAGAAATGAGTAATCTTTACAAGGAAACAGATGTGGTTTTGCTATCATCTTTGTGCGAGGGAACGCCTAATGTAATTCTCGAATCCTATATGTATGGGAGACCAGTTATTGCGATGAATATTGAAGCAGTCCAGGGTATTGTTGATAGCAGATTCATATATGATGTAGCTGACAATGATGGTATTTCGCGTTGTTTGCGCATGCTAAAAGATATGACATCAGACGAATACTCTGAATTGATTCATGGAAACAGGAAAAAGGTAATAGTAGATTATAGTATGTCCAAAATGGTCGCAGAGTATCAGAGAATACTAAGAATGTGATTAAGTGAAACTGTAGGGGGAAATCAGTGAAGTTCATAAACTGTTCATACGAATCATTTATTCAATCCATCGGCCAGAGAAACATAATTCAATTTGGTGTTTCCTCAGCATGGCCATATTTCTGTGGGATTTTTCCGGATGTAAAAAAAGAGATAGTTGATAACACATTGTTCATTGTAGACAACTCTTTAGAAAAACAAAATCATTCATTTCAGATTATGGGCAGGGAGATAGATGTAAACAGTCCTGATGTCTTGTCAAGTGAGACGGGATATTTGATTTTAATAACTGCGTCTCTTATGCATCATGAGGCTATCTGTGAGCAACTACAAATAATGGATTTGGGAGAGGACGTAGAGTGTTATTCATTGTATTTAATGACAATTAGTAAAAGTTCAGTTGATAACACTGCGGTAAATAAATATTTTGAAGATAGGAAAGACAAATGTATTCCGGCACGTATACACTCATTTTGGTTTGGCAAGGCTGAAAAACCTGATCTATATAAGAAGTGCATTGATAGTTGGTATAGGTATTGTCCTGACTATGAAATTATTGAGTGGAATACTGAGAATTATGATATATCCAAGAATAGATATATGCTGGAAGCATTTGAACATCAAAAATGGGCATTTGTTTCAGATTATGCGCGACTTGACTGTGTTTATAACCAAGGCGGAGTCTATTTGGATATGGACGTGGAACTGGTAGCATCTCTTGATCCTTATTTATTTGCGGACATATTCTTTTGTAAACAAGATGATGGAATGATGGAGCTTGGTTCGGGGTTTGGCGCTGCGAAAGGGAATGCGCTAATTCGAGAAATGCTTGAAAGCTATGATGATCGGACCTTTGTTTTACCGGATGGGAGTATTGATAATACGCCGCAGCCGGAACTGATGCATCCGATTTTTTTGAAGAACGGATTTAACAGGAATCATGATTCGCAGATAGTGGGGGATTGTCTGGTTCTTTCAAATGATTATATAACATGTTATGCGGGGGATGGCTCTGTTGATAATGCACGATTGGGTATTCATTGGCATAATGCAAGCTGGTTGGATGATAAAGACAGACATAATTTAAAAGCATCAGCTGAAGCGAAGGAACCGTTGATTAAGAAGTATTTCACTGTGACATATGATTAGAGTCTGATTATGTTAATTTCAACGTGAGGGTAGATCATGACATTATTACGATGGGCTATGCTGGAAGACGATGATATTGAATTTTTAAAAAATCAATTATCTGAGATGGCAGATTATTATGAGAGGAAGGGCATTCATTTTATTTGTATAAAATATCCTAGGCTTTCTGAGGTAATGGATATTCAGCAACGAAAAGCATTCGAATGGAAATTGGAGTTACCCGATTCACGTGAAGATTTCATGCCCATTGAGGAGCAGAAAAAGTTTTATGGAAGTTTGTATCGACCGGGACTGGCTGAAGAAATGGTTGAGGCCAGGAGAGGAGCACGATGGCAACGCAATAATGGAATTTTAAAATACAACGATTTAGAAACAGAATTGGTGACGATCATTGATGGACATAGAGTTGTGCCAAATGCACCTAAGAAATCTGTAAGTAAGGTTTTTCTCGTTGGGAATTGCAACATTTTTGGTGTTTATCAGGATAATAGTCATACAATAGGCTTTTACCTTCAGGAAAAGCTAAATGATCGATATGGAGACAATTACGAGGTAATAATAGCTTCAAATATGGGAGTATATGAGTTTTCAGCGTTGAATGCTGAAAAAATGAGAAAAGGCGATCTTGTTATTTGCCAGTCGCCCATGGTGGAGAATATCAATGAATCTGATATGCCTAATATTATTTCAGTAAAAGAAGCGTTTTCTTCAACGCCTGATCTTCAGAATCACTTATACAATAGTCTTTGGCATCATGACTATGTAATCAATAAAAAGGTAGCTGAAATCCTATTTGATTCAATTTTGAAATATACGGATAATTTGTATTCAACAGATGAAGAAAGAGTAGCAAAGCAGGATTATTATATTCCGGTAGAGGCAGATAGATGCTATAGGTATTTAAAACGCGCAGCAGATATGATGGCTATTCCCAAGAACAGTAATATCGGAGCGATTGTGATGAATTGTAATCCATTTACGAAAGGGCATAGATATCTAGTGGAGGAAGCTTTAAAAAGAGTTGATTTCCTGTATGTATTTGTCGTTCAGGAGGATAAATCGCGGTTCCGCTTTGATGACAGATTGAGGATGGCAAGGGAAGGATTAAAGGATCTTGCTGACAAAGTATGTGTACTCAAGTCAGGCAGCTTTATCATTTCCAAAGAGACATTCGAGCAATACTTTGATAAAGAATACGATGTAGATTATGTAGAGGATATGGAATATGATCTTCGGGTATTTTGTGAAGTTGTCTGCAAGTACTTTAATATAATTGTTCGTTTTGTGGGAGAGGAGCCTTTTGATAAAGTCACATCAAAATATAACGAGACCATGAAGAAGCTGCTTCCTGAATATGGAATTGAAGTTGTAGAAATCCCGAGGGTGAAAAGCAATGATAATATTGTCAGTGCCACCAGGGTGCGAGCAGTTCTTGATAACTGTTTCGAGGAATTAGAGGCTCTTATGCCTAAAGAAATAGTGCTTGATGCAGTCAGATCATATGGTTCGTCTTCTGATTTATCGATGCCGTCTGAAGGCCAAGTGGATAAAGATCAATATATAGAGATTTCAAGATTGTGTAATGCTGATAATTTGAAAGTAGAAACGTTGATGAAACAGTTTTGCAGAGATGATGATTATGATATATACATATTTGGCGCAGGAAAATGGGGTAAGAGCCTTTTGGAATATCTACAGGACAATAAAATAAAGGGTTTTGTGGTAGATGATGAGTATGTTCCTGAAACCAAGGTAAGTGAAGAACATACTGTGATTGGTTTTTCTAAACTTAATGCAGGAACGGATAAAGTGATTCTGGCTACTTCAAGACAAGCTGCCTATAATCAGCTTCTTTTGTGGGGCGGTTCGTTTGTACGTATTCCGGAAGCATTTATTCGTAAGATTTCCGGTACTGAAAGAAATGAGTAAAAGCTTTCGTCCGAAGAGTAAATATTCGATAACGATATTTAAAGGATTTTCGTAATATGAGTAATGAGAAACGAATCATAATTTTTGGAGCCGGTTTTTATGGTAAGAAAGCGTTAGAGCAATATGGGCGCGACATTGTAGATTATTTCATTGATAATGATGCAGATAAAATTGGTTCTCAATATGAAGGAAAAGAAATTGTATCTGCAAAGAGAGCGGCAGAGATTGTTGTAAGCAGGGAATATCACGTAGTAATTGCAAGTCTCTATGCTGAGAGTATGGCAGCTCAGTTAGAAGAGCTTGGCATCAAAGAATACTCATTTTTCATAAATCCTGTTCATGGTATGTATGAGACAGATGAGCTCGTGTTGAATCCGTATCAGCAAAATGCAGAGGCGATTACGGAACAGGAATGGTCCGATTCAAAGAAGATGGAGTTCGCAAGATCAGAGGTTTTTAAAGCAGTAGAAAGACTTCATGATTCAGAATCGTTATTCAATCATGTGGAAGTTGAAACCATAAACAGATGTAATGGCATATGTAGTTTTTGCCCTGTTAATAGGAATTCAGATCCCAGAGAAAAAGCCATTATGTCAGAAGATTTATTTAAGAGAATAGTTGGCCAGTTGGAGGATTTGCAATATTCCGGCAGATTCACCACTTTTTCAAATAATGAACCGCTTCTTGATGATCGTATAGTGGAATTCAACAGATATGCCAGGGAGCACCTTCCAAAGGCTAGGATACATATGTACACAAACGGTACACTCTTTAATCTGGAGTTGTTTAAAGAATTGGTAGATGTCCTTGATGAGCTGATAATAGATAACTATAATCAGGAACTTGAACTAATTAAGCCTGTTCGTGAGATTAAAGAGTATTGTGAAACTCATTCGGAACTGGAACTAAATAAAAAAGTAACTATTGTACTTAGGAAGCCACAGGAAATATTGACCTCCCGTGGTGGTAATGCACCAAACAGAAAAGAGATCCGTGAATATCCGGATGACAGGTGTCTTTTGCCTTACAGGCAGATGATCGTTCGCTCGACAGGAGAAGTATCACTGTGCTGCAATGATGCTTTGGGCGAGTGGACGCTTGGTGACTTGAGGACAGAGTCCATCACAGATGTGTGGTATGGGACGAAGTTTAAGAAGGTCAGAGAAGCACTTTATAAGGGACGTCAGTATTGCGGCAAGTGTAAATACTGCGATACATTTTCAATGGGATAAACTTTTCGTTTAGAAAGCATATTATAACTGGAGGCTTAGGTGGTCAGCGTAATAGTACCTGCATATAACACTGAAAAATATATAGGTAGATGTCTTCGAAGTATTCTTGACCAGACGTATGAGGATATTGAAGTCATAGTTATAAACGATGGATCAACTGATGACACATTGGATGTAATAAATGCTATTGCAGATGAAGACAGAAGAATCAGTGTTATAAGCCAGGAAAATCACGGCCTTGTATACTCCCGCAAACAGGGCATACTACGCGCTAGTGGCGAATACGTATTGTTTGTGGATAGTGATGATTATATTGACTCTTTAATGGTTGAGGAACTAGTCAAAGTCGCAAATGCAAATGATGCAGATGCGGTCTTTAGTGGTGCTTTTTTGCATGTTGTAGGAGGGGTTGATTCTGGTGAGCAGGAAATAGGTTCATCAGATGTTGTAGATGCTGAAAGCACTGATCGTGAAATCCATAATTTCTTCGCAGCCGGAGTCTATGAAGGCGAACGACTTAGAGAACTTAAAGACAAGCTGTTTTGCGCAGAAGATTATTGCACGATGGCGGTATTGCCGTATTTGTGGAATAAGCTTTGGAAAATAAGTGCAATTAAAGAGCATGTCCTTTCCTGCGATGAGCAGCTTAAGGTTGGAGAGGATGTTGCTATAGGCTTTCCTGCCATTTTGACAGCTGAGAAGATAGTGATTGTTAAGGAGGCATTTTATCATTACTGCCAGTATCCTGATTCAATGATGCGTGGGAACCGGGATGAGGATGCAGAGTATGATAATGCAATAAGGCTTTATAAGTTTTTATTGAAAAAAGGTAAAGAATTAGGTGCATCAGATGCTTTTTGTACTACCCTTGATAGATTGCTGGTGAACCAGCTATTTACTAGGTGCTACGAGAAAACAAATGTCATTCTTGGAAGTGAAGGCCTTTTGGGATTTATTGATAAATTGCCCGATGAGCTAGTTATTTATGGCGCAGGTGAGCTTGGCAAAGCAGTCTATGGTTATGTGAAAGACAGATGTCATGTAAAAGCATGGATTGATGCAGGGTATGATCATTATCGAAAATTGGGATATCCGGTGGAATCAATTGAAGATTTCCAATTTGAAGAAAGCGATGAAGTTATTGTGGCGGTATTTAACACCAGAGCTGTATCGGCTATAGAAAAGTCGCTTATATCCAAAGGGGTTAATAAAGGTAAGATTCATTGTTTTTGCGGCTTCGATGACTATTCTATGCTTATGAAGAAGCTTGATATTGATGCTAAGACAGAACTTTTATCTAAGGAGAGAGTAATCATCTACGGCACAGGCAGGCGTGCAGCTATGTACTACAAATGGATTGCAAGTTTTTGCGATATCCGGGCTTTTGTCAGTGATAGTAAAGACGCTTATGGGAAGTTTGAGATGGAGGATTTAGACTTTCATAAAGCATCAGCCACTGATGTGATTGGTAGAGAGAATATTGGTGATTATGAATTTGATAAGATAATTGTTACGGCAGAGAATGATAAGCTGGAAGAATCTCTTAAGCAAATAGAGGAGACGGGATGTAATTACATTAAGAAAATTATCAGCTTGGATGAGTTTACTTCCTTGCATAAAAAGGATACGAATAATTATCTGAGATTTGTGGGTGATGTGCAGCTTGAAGTAATAAAAGAGATTCTAAATGCAACTGACGAACAGGTTTCTGATTTTTATTGGATGATCGAGAGAGTCAGACGATATGGTATGTTTTGCTTTCCAAACAAATGGATGCACAACGCTGCTAATTGTAATTTCTTTGTTTATGGTCTTCAGCAGGTTGCAGAAGAATTTGCAGCTTTTTGTAACTATATTTCTGATTTGAAAATAGAAACTGCTGCGGAGATCGGAGTATATCGTGGTCGCAGTTCGTTTTTTATCTGTGCTGTACTTGCGAGGAAAAATAAAAATCTGACTTATAAGATGATTGATCTATACGACAGGATAGATGATTTTGACGGGTTTTATGCGCTTTTACCTCAGCTTCAAAAGTGTATACCATCAAGCTCTGATGATTACAAGAATGAGTCTTTTGATTTTGTTTTCATAGATGCGGACCATTCCTATGATGCATCGATAAATGACTTTAATAATGTAGGTCAGAAGGCAAAGGTTTTAACTGCTTTTCATGATGTATATGCACATGAGTATGATCATGAGAATGGCGGCACTGTGCGAATGTGGAATGAAGTTTTGGAGAGAACCGCTGATCACGAGCATGCTGTTTTTTCTGAGTATCCTGATAAATGGATGGGAATCGGCGTTGTTAAATGGTGAAAAGGGAGTGATATAATGAAACGCTCCACTTTGTTAAAGTGGAGCGCCTGTGATTAAAGCTATAAAGGGTGTTATTCTATATCACCAAATTTCTCTTTGTATTTTTGGATAAGAGCATCCATATCGGCAATAGCAGCATCTTTATCGGCAATAGCGGCATCCTTATCAGCAATGACAGCGTCCTTATCAGCAATAGTAGCATCCTTTTCAGCAATAATTGGACCAAGCTTTTCTTCGGCATCGGTATAGCCGGCAACATACTGAGTGGCGAGCATTTCCTTATAGCGGCGCTGGCCTTCGAGCATTTCTCTTGCAGCATCGTCAGTGTTAAGTTCAAGGATCATAGTGACTACCTCCTCTATTACTGGGTTATCCTTGGCAAGAGCCTTAAACTCCTCCCAAGTAGTTGCTTTAAATAACTTAGCCCAGTACACAAGATTATTAGAAATATCTTCCTGTGTTGCTAGTTCTATATGATTTAATTGTAACACGTTTATGCCGAATTTTTCAGTATAGGGAGTATGATTTTTGGTATTTAGCAAAAGATAATGTGAATAAAACTCGGTGTTATTTGGTAAGAGTTCCTGGTCAGTTATGCAGTAATGTGTTGTTGGTTTAAGAAGCGAGTAATTATCGCCACCCTTTAGGTTATCATAAGCTCTGCATAGATAGAGAATTGACCGCGGGATCCAGTATTTATCCTCATATACCTGAAGCTCGATGTTCATGGTTTCATTGTTGTTTAGAGTCAGCAGAAGATCCAGAACGGTTTCTTTTGAGAAATTCCCGATAGATATGGGATTTTTTACGAAAATCTTTTTGACATCGGAAGGCTTGATGCCTTTTAGAGCCGAAACAAGACCGATTAGAGCCTTTTCTGAACGCTGCATAATGAAATGGAAAACGATGTCACTTGTAAGTGTGAATTCGATTGGCCCTGTGGCATCTGCTAAATTAATGTTTGAAGTTTTTGTGGATTGATTATTATACATCTTTTACCTTTCTTTGTAATTGTGGTAGTGCGTAAAATACATGGGATTTATGCGTTTGGGAGTAGTCAAACGAATTTCTAAATCAAAGATTTTTGATTTGCCGAAACGAATATATCAGATGATAAATGAAATGTGAATGACATTAATAGAATCTTAAGGAAAATTGGATGAATCTTAAGAATCTTAAGAAATATACTTAGTTTAGCAAACTTGAATTAACCATCGTATGAGAGGACATAATTTCGTGAAAAAATACTATATTTTCGGTGCACATTCCAGGGCTCAGACTTTGGGTGTATATTTGCAAAAATTGTATCCTGACTGGGAGCTTTTGGGATACCTATATGATGACGATGAAGATAATCCGGAAGCCGTGGAGGGAGTGCCTGTTTTTAAGATAGATGCTGCCGGAGAAAATGACTTAGATACAAGTGCGGATGCTTACATAGGTACAAGAGGCGTGAATTTCGCGCATGCTGAGGAGGTGCTTAAGAGCATCGGTTTTTCTGAAATACACTATTATGATATAGAACTCGATAATGATCTTCGCAACAGATTTATTCCGGAATATTATAAGGATCATGGCAGAGTATTCGTAAAGCTTGATGACCAGTTAAAGGAGCCAAGGCCTGCAGAAGCTCATATAAATGAGCAGCCGGATAAAAGCTGCAAATCAAACAATACCATATATGTTGTTAGATCAATCTATGATTCGCCGATCGACAACGAACCTGCGCTAAGACCATACGAGTCCTACATTCAGGCTGGGAAAGCGCTAACAGATCAGACGATCATAAGCTGCAGCATTTTTGACGATGCAGGTGATAATATTTCTGATAAAAATAAGCAAATGTGCGAGCTTACAGCCATGTACTGGATTTGGAAAAATTCTGATCGTAAGGTTGTAGGACTTGAGCATTACAGGCGAAGATTTATATTGCCTGAGGATTTTGGAAGAGTCTTTGATGATGGGAAGGCTGACGTTATCCTTCCTGTTCCGCTTTTGGTAAGGCCAAGCCTTATGGAAAATTACACATCCCGCCATCTGGGAGAGACCTGGGCTGCAATGATGGAGGCTTTGGAATCACTTCATCCTGAATGTCTTGATGCTGCAAGGGAATTCTTGGAAGGTACTGCCGTTTATTCTCCGTGTAATATGTTGATTGCGAAAAAAGAGGCGTTCGATGAAATGTGCGAGTGGCTTTTTCCTGTTCTGTTTAAGGTGCAGGAAAAATGCGGGATCTTTGGGGATAAATATCAGGATCGCTATCCGGGATTTCTTGCAGAGAGATTGATGACATTTTATTTTTACTGGAAGCGTGATGAAATAAAGGTTGTATATGCTGATAAGGTTTTTTTGAAATAAATAGTTCTAGAGAGATGTAGCAAGGTAAAATTTCATAATCTGAAAACGATTGTCTGCTAAAGTTTTGCTTACAATAAGCCGATAATATCTTAACGGTATTATCGGCTTTTGTGTTATGATTATATTAAGACTAGACACATGAAATATGTGTAAGCAGGAGGCTGGATGAAACATATTTTTATGGCATCTATGATGTGCGCTGATTACAGCAATCTAAGGAAAGAAGTTACTGAAATTGATGAGGCAGGAATAGATTCATTTCATATCGATATTATGGATGGTCGATATGTGAATAATTTTGCAATGTCTCTTAATGATCTAAGAGCAATTCGCGGGTTGACCAAAAAGCCACTTGATGTGCATCTTATGGTTGAGCATCCGCTTAACACTATTGACCTTTTTACAAGAGCACTTCATAAGGGAGATACAATATACATCCACCCTGAGGCGGAGTACCACCCTGCAACGACGCTTCAGAGAATCATAAACGCAGGTCTTATACCGGGCATTGCAATAAACCCGGGAACCAGTGTGGAGACCATTTATGAGATGCTAAGGATTGTTGACAAGGTCCTTGTTATGACAGTTAATCCCGGGAATGCGGCTCAGATGTATCTGCCCTATGTAGGTGAGAAGTTTGAAAAGCTTCTTCCGCTAAGAGATGAGATGAAATTCGAGGTTTATTGGGATGGCTCGTGCACTGCAGATAAGGTTCAGGAGTTTGCGCCAAAAGGCGTCACGGGATTCGTCCTTGGAACAAATCTTCTTTTTGGAAAAGGCAGACCATACTCTGAACTGTTAAAAGAGATTAGAGGTCTTATCAACGAATAGAGGGCAGATCACTGGCTATGAATAGATCGCAGGATATGAATATAGCAATTTTATTATCCGGGGGAATCGGTACGCGGCTTGGCGGCAACATCCCGAAACAATACCTGGAGGTAGGTGGAAAAAGGGTCATTACTTATGCTCTCGAGAGCCTGCTAAGAAATAGAAATATTGATTTTCTGTGTATAGTTGCTGAAGAAAATTGGCAGGCTGAAATAGAAGATCAGATTAGAAAGATAGAAAAATCCGGTGCGAGTTTATGTGAAAAAAGAACATTTTTCGCATTGCGTGGGCGTAATAGACAGGAATCCATACTTAATGGTATGAAGAAAGTAAAAAAGGAATGCAGTGATGCAAAGACAGTTTTTATCCATGATGCTGTTCGACCTTTACTTTCGGATGAGTTAATAAATGCTTGTTTTGATGCATTGCAAGGACATGATGGTGTTATGCCGGCCCTCCCTATGAGTGATACGGTATATTCGAGTGATGATGGTAAAAGTATTTCGGGCCTTTTAGACAGGTCCAGGATTTTTGCAGGTCAGGCTCCGGAACTGTTTGACTTTGAGAAATATTATGATGCTAATAATAAATTATCTGAGGCAGAGCTTTTGGAAATAAAGGGGTCAACGCAGCCTGCTATTATGGCAGGGATGGATATAGCAATAATTCCCGGCGATAAGTCGAATATTAAAATTACTACGCAAGAGGATCTTGATGCTTTTAAGCGTCTGATAGATTGAAATAGTCCGCATTTTTGTAAGCTTTACGTTATGTCTGGCGTAAGTATTTTGATTATGGAGGAAGCCTTAATTGAAAGCATGGGTTCTTCGTGGAATACAAAATATAGGATATGAGGAAGTTAAAGCGCCTGTTCCCGAGAAAGGGTGGGCGCTTGTTAAAGTTATGGCCTCGGGTATCTGCGGGTCTGATATCCCTAGAATATATAAGACTGGTGCGCATAATCATCCAATCATTCCGGGACATGAGTTTTCAGGAATTGTTGAGAGTGTAGGGGATGAGAGCGATTCGTTATATATAGGCAAAAGAGTCGGTGTTTTTCCACTTATTCCTTGCGGGAAATGTGAGTGCTGCCGGAATCGTCATCCGGAGATGTGCGAGAATTATAATTATTTAGGTTCAAGGTGCGATGGCGGTTATGCGCAATATGTTAAAGTGCCGGTTCGTAATCTTGTAAATATTCCGGATGAGGTCTCATACGAGTGTGCAGCTATGCTCGAACCGATGGCGGTGGCAGTTCACGCTATGAGGCAGGCCGGGATTTTTGCAAATGATGATAATGATAAAACTGCTCTGGTAATAGGGCTTGGCACAATAGGTCTTTTACTAACAATGTTCCTTCTTGATGCAGGCGTTAAAAAAGTCTTAGTTGTTGGTAACAAAAGTGTTCAGCATGAAGCAGCGGTGGCTCTGGGAATTAGCGAAGAAGACTATTTTGATGCCGGGAGCGGAGAAGAAGCTTTTTCCAAATGGTTATCTCAAAAAGCAGGTTCCGGTGCTGCTTATGTTTTTGAATGTGTTGGTTCTAATGATACATATAGGCAGGCAATACTTGCTGCGGGCCCTGGTGGGAATGTTGTTACTGTCGGAAATCCTCATGGAGATATGATGCTTAAAAAGGACGAATATTGGAGAATCCTTAGAAAACAGTTAAGGATTTCCGGAACCTGGAATTCTACTTTTCTTGGAAGAGCCGGAGATGACTGGGATTATGTGATTCAGAGGTTAAAAACCGGAAAGATAAGACCGGAAAAGCTGATAACGCACAGATTTAGTTTGGAGGAACTTGAAAGCGGTTTTGAGATTATGAGAGATAAGACTGAAGCCTATATTAAGATTATGGCTGTATTTTGAGAACCGGCTTAATAGGAATAGTGTTATACAGGCTTGCGAGAGATTTGGCTGTGAGCTTAAAGGTTTATGAGGGGAAATAAAATTGAGATATATTACATCAACAAAAATTGAAGACATACGTGACAGATATGATCTTATTATTGGCTGGGGCAATAGTAACTTTCATTATGAAAGGTTTTACAACCCATCTATGTACAAGATAGATTACATAATTAACGGACTAAATAGAGACATCGGAAAAGTTATATGCGGTAATCAGATTTTTGGAACTGATAAGGTAAGCGAAATCAAAGATGAGCAGAGACTGCTTATAATCATTTATTCAAATATTGAAGATGTGGTTATGGGTCAGCTTGAGGAATACTTAAAAGGAAAACAGTATGACACCATAGTCAGTCGCCTGATATGTAGTGGAACTCATCCAAAGGGATTTACTTATTCATCTGATGGCGAGGATGTCATAGTTCTTGACCTGCTTAACAAAATGGGAATCAGTAATCCGAGATATATGGATATAGGCGTATGTCATCCGGTTGCAAGTAATAATACATTTCTTTTTTATGACAATGGTTTTTCAGGAGTGCTGGTAGAGCCTAATCCCAGTATGGCTGGTTTAGCAAAGGCATACAGATCCAGAGATGTAATAGAAAATGTTGGAGTAACTGCCGGTGCAGATGGGAAATTGCAATATGTGATGAGAAAAGTACATCCCGGAATTAATCATATTCTAAGAGAGGGCGAGAAAATTGATGAACGACTCGATAAAATAATAGATATTGATACTATAAACATCAATAAGCTCCTTGAGAAAAATAAATGTGAAGAATTGGATTATTTGGATATCGATATTGAAGGGATGGATTATGACGTAATAAATTCAGTAGATTTTCATAAGTTCAAAATAAAAGTAATATGTGCGGAGTATAAAGGATGGGGCGAGAATAGAGATTTTAGAGCAATGATGCAAACGCATGGGTATGTTCACTATATGACAACTATGGAGAATCATATTTATTTAAGAGAAGATCTTTTACAGCTAGTGAGCGAGTGATTATTATAACAGTCATGGTATTGGAGAAGCCATATGACAGAATGTGAACGTTTGATAAAAGAGGGCTTTTTGCCTCCTGAATTTTTCAAAGAAGAAGTTATATGTGACTATCTTGTTACTGAAAGGCAGAAGAAAATCTGGGCTATTCAGCTGGATCTCCTTGTGCGTTTTAGTGAGGTGTGCAATAAACATGGTCTTCGCTGGTTTATTTTCCTGGGGACACTTCTTGGCTGCATCAGGCATCAGGGGTATATTCCCTGGGATGATGATATCGATATTGTTATGCCAAGGGATGACTATGAGAAGCTCATGACTTTGCAGGATGAATTTGATGACAGATACTATCTGCAAAATCACCTGACAGATCCGGGATTTGCGTATACTGTCGGTCGCCTTTGCAATCTTAATACCACCTTCATTGACAGGAAGTTCCGCAATGGAAAGTGGCGTATGGGAATATGCATAGATATTGCGGTTCTCGAACCTTGGGATTCCAATGTGAAAGCAGATGATCCAAGGGTTCAGAGGATAAGAAAGATATGCCGTGACCTGGCTACGGTTATGAGGAAGGATACGCCTGATCTTAGCCCTGAGGATAAGAAACGTGTAGAAGAGCTTGAATGTGATGACATATTAAAAATGCACGAAGAACTCAGAACATTGGAAAAGAGCTGTATGGGAGAACGCCCCGATTCTTGGCAGATAATCACACAGCCTGCGGCTAATGCCTGGGAAAATAATTACTCCAACGAAGAAATTTTCCCGATTCAAAAGAGATTGTTTCATGGTTTTGAAGTGAACGTGCCAAACGATTTTTTTTCAATGTTATGGAAAAATTACAGGGGTAGTCTTGGCTTCATAGATAAAGAGCATCGCGGCATGTGGCATGGCAACTTTGGGTTTGATCCGGACAGATCATACCTGGATTTGACGGAAGAAGAGCGCGCACACCTCTGGGATGAGAAGGAAGAGGATGCCATCAGGGATAAGAGAGTTAACAGAAGCTATGATGGCTCAGAGACAAAATCGGAAGATGATAGGAAGAAGCCTCTTTTTGGCACGGAGGAATATTCTGCCTATCTTTTGAGCTGCAAGGAAAAAGCTGATATACCGGAGGACTGGAACAGAATCATAAGGCGCGAAGATGGCTCTTATAAAAAGGTGATGCTGTATTGTACAACAGCTGGTAAGCTCCTTGGCGAAAAGAGAATGCTTGATAAGATGCGGGAGAATTTTGAACTTTTCAGGGAAAATTCTGATAAGATTGCCCTGATCTGGCGCCCTGAACCCGGTGTAGCAGAAATTGTGGCAATGTTGAATGCTGATCTGGCTGCTAAATATAATGAAATTGTCACATGGTTTAAGGAAAATCATATAGGTATTTATGATGATTCTGCAGATGTAGACAGGGCTGTTGCTATTGCAGATGCTTTTTATGGAGATGAGAGCACTGTGACATCCATGTGCGTTGAGAAGGGTATCCCTGCGATGATACAATCTGCGGATGTATAATGTCAGGTTTTAATGCTCTTTTAATAGATTTATAACATAAATATTAAACTTTATAGCGGTTTCCTCCGATATAATATATGTAGTATCGGCAGAACATGGATGTTGGAGGTGGCCGTTATGAAGAAACATTTTTTTAGATCAATAATCGCGCTTAGCGTAACTACGCTACTGGTGGGTAATCCACTGGTGGCTTTTTGTGCGTATGAGGAAGGCGACGATTATATAGATGGTATCGATGAGTTGAGCGCATCTGAGCTTGAGGATATAGAGGATGAGGCGCTTTCGGAGGTCGATGAAGATGAGATTCGAAGTGAGATTGATGTAGATGACCTATATTCTCAGATCAATGATGATGAACTTCTTAATTCGATTGACATGGACCAGCTTGAAGCTCAGATAGATGAAGAGGAGCTTCTTACGCAGATAAAAGATGAAGACATCGAAGATGAGCTTGACAGGCGGGAAGCAGAGGAAGCTGAGGCGAATGGCGAAGGAGTAAAAACTGCGAAGGTCGAGATTGATCCGCATCCCCTTGATGTTACAAATATCAGGTATCCTACAGTTGAGGAAGTTTCTCCTTTTGACTATATTCTTGATCCCCAGCAGCTTATTTTTGCAACGGATGCTGTGCTTTATGGCGGCGGAAAAGTTGAGGAAGGCGCAACCCTTCTTTTCAGAAACAGAGAGGGAGACTACGATTTCTCATCAAAAAGTGAGATGCTGTCCGTTATGAATATGGGCAATGTGCCTGTAAAATTTGAGCTGGTGGCTGAACTTAAATATGTCAGTCAGGTGACGGTTTCTGATACCGATGATTTATCCGGTGACGAGTGCAGTATGTATTTAGCTGTGGTTGATTCTGAGGGCAATGAGACTCCTATCGGTAGCGATTTAAAAGCGAGAGTTGAAGTGGAGCTTGATGCTGCGCCTGAAAATGCCTATGCCTATAAATGGAATGAGGAAAAAGGTGCGTTCGATTACAGTCTGACGGATGATCCTGAAAATATAGGTTTCGATTCCTATTCATTTGGTCTTGTAGGACGTTGCAATGCTGATGCCGACTGGGAAGACGTGACGAGATGTCCTAAGATCGAGATAAAGTGGAATGCCGAATCCATCCTCACCGATTGGGATGCAGTAAATGCAAAAAAAGCTCAGGAGGAAGCAGAGCGCAAGTCTCTTCGTGATGCCAAGATTGATTCCCTTAGAGATGAAAAGCTTGCAGAGCTTAAGGCAGCAGCCCTTGAAGAGCTGGTTGATGAGAAGCTTTCGGAACTAAGAGATGAGAAGAAGGATGAGCTTTTTGAAGAAGAGTATGACAGACTTTTCAAAGAAGAGTATTTGAGGATCAGGAAAAATAAGATTGAAAATTATATTTCCAATAAGCGTGAGCAGGAATCTGATGATGACGACGATACCTATTATGATGCTTCGGGTGATGAGTCAGGTGGCGGCTCTGGTGATGAGAATTCAGGTGCAGGCGATAGCAGTGATAGCGGCGGTGATTCGTCAGCCGGCGAAGTTTCCGGCGACGACGGATACAGTGATGAAGGAAATGCCGCTTCGTCAGAAGGTGAGAGCTCAGAAGACAGTAATACAACTGATACTAATATCGAGGCGTCAGGTAGTGACAGTGATATAGTTAATTCAGATGCATTTTATGGAGAGGATGCAGGTGATGAGTCTTATGATTCTGACGATTCCGGGGACGATGCATCTACACTTGATAGCAGCTATGAGGATTCTTATAATCCCGATACATATTACGAAGATGTACCATCTGAAGATTCCGATGATGCAGGATTTGAAGGCTGACCGGTAAATTTGGAAGTAACCCAAAAAAATATAAAACCATCAAAATAATGGTAAAAATCTATTTACAAACCATTATTTTGATGGTTTAATTATTGCATGAAGGATAATACTTTTATTACACCAAATTTTATAAAGTCAGATGATATCAAGGCACTTAGGGCAAAACTTAAGATGACTCAGAAAGAGTTTGCCTTTTTTTGCAATGTATCAAAGCCTACTGTTGAGCGCTGGGAGATGTCTGATAAGGAGATAACAGGTCCCATAACGCTTTTGGCACAGATTGTTCTAAGGCATCCTGACATTGCCGATGAACTATCGCTTCCTGAGAAGAAGTTTCCTATGAGACTTTGGTATTACTATATGAATACAGTGTGCACGATTATTGATGTGGACACCATCAATCAGCGCGTTCGAATTAAGAACTATACAGATAATCTTGTTTTTAGAGCTTTTGGCCGAAATGATAATCCTACTTTTGCGGATTATGAGGAGTTCTTGAGGTCCAGATGTTTTCCGGAGGAACGAGATAAAATGAAGCTTATGCTAAGAGAGCTGGATATTCCTTTTTATGACCCGCTTATGATCATTGAGAAGACAGATGGCCGCATGGCAGAGGATGATTTCTGGATAAGGATAGATAGATGATAGAGCTATTTGATAAAGAAAAAAGAGATATTAATAGGAAATCTTCAAAAGGAAATCAGCTGAAGTGGGAGAGAGAAGGCATATGGTATAAAGCTGATTATACCGGATATGAAGGATTGTCAGAGTATGTGATTTCGCATCTTTTGCGAAAAAGTACGTTGGAAGATCAGGAATATGTGGTATATGAGCAGGAAGAGATAAAATATAAAGCACAGATATATATGGGGGTATCCAGTAAGGAGTTTAAGAAAGATGGAGATCAGCTGATAACATTAGAGAGGCTCTTTCAAACTACTTATGGGATTGGGCTGAATAAGATGATATACAGTACATCAGACCATGAGGAAAGGCTTAAACTCCTTGTTTCAAAGACTCGGGACATAACCGGATTAGAGGATTTTGGAACATATATGAACAAGCTACTGACAATAGATGCTTTTTTTCTGAATGAAGATCGTCATACTCACAATATTGCTGTTATACTTGGAAGTGATGGACAATATAGGTATTGTCCGATATTTGACAATGGAGCCGGGCTCCTTGCAGATACAACGATGGATTATCCTATAGGCGTTGATACATATGAGCTTATGGACAGTGTTCAGGCGAAAACATTCTGTCAGGATTTTGGTGAGCAATTGGAAATATCGGAAAAGTTATATGGGAATAATCTTGGGTTGAGATTTGGCAAAAAAGATGTAGATGTAATCCTTGAAAATGCCTATGGTTATGAAAGTGTGATTGTAGACAGAATAAGAGATGTTTTATTTGAGCAGATGCGAAGGTATCATTATTTATTTTCGTGATACTGCATTGTGAAATCAAACTGATTATCTAAACTGTTTTTGGGGGGACAATATGAAAGCACATGAAGAGAAAATACATAGAGAATCTGCGGAATCTTTTATCCTGCGAGCAGGGGAATTCGAGCAGGCGGGCAGCAGCATAGACGAGTATGCTGTGCTTATTGAGGGACTCCGCGCTCACTATGATAATTATGAATTGTTTTTTATGCTTGGTCTGTATTACAGGTATCGCAATGCAGATCAGGCATTTTTATGTTTTGAAAATGCTCTTCATTACTGCGATGAGCCTGAAGATGAAAAAGTTATCCGTGATGCTATGGCAGACATCTCTGATAGAGCAAGGGTTCGCGGCACTTCCATAGTGATTGTTTCTTACAACGATTTTGAACTTATTAGGGAATGCATCAGGGCTATCCGCAGATATGTAAAAGAGGGAAGTTATGAAATTATCGTCGTGGACAACGCATCCTCCGATGATGAATTAAAAGAGTATCTTAGAAGTCAGGCAAAAGAGCATGATGATTTTGTACTGGTCGAGAACTCTGAAAATGCGGGATTTCCCGCGGGCTGCAACATCGGACTATCCCATGCAAAAGCTGATAACGATGTATTTTTCCTGAATAATGATGCTGTTCTTATGCCAAATGCTCTTTTCTGGCTGAAAATGGGACTCTATGCAGATAAGAGAAATGGTTCATCCGGTGCGGTTACAAACTGTGCGCCGTCCCAGGAGGTATCGCAGGAATCCCTTGAACCGTATATAAAGATGGCGCCTATGAACGATGCAAGGCCTCTCACGGATCTGTCCGCTAATCTGATAAATAGCCAGACAGAGGCGCCGGAGCCTGAAAAAGAGCACCGCTGGTGGAGGACCATAAGCCTTGATTCAGCAATTGAAGCGTCCAAGAGCTATGCAAAAGATCACAACGTTCCTATGTGGAATCCTTATGAAGTCAGGACGAGACTTACAGGCTTTGCACTTTTGCTTAAACGGGACGCATTATCTGATGTAATAATTCAGTCAGGACCCCAAAACTTTCCCGGCATTTTTGATGAGCGTTTCACTCCCGGCTATTTCGAGGATGATGATCTTGGAATAAGGCTGTGCCTTGCAGGCTGGAGGCAGGTGCTTTGCCACAATGCGTTCATTTATCACCATGGTGGAAGCGGTTTTGCAGGTCATAATGATGCAATGGAAAAATCCCGTGACAAGTTTGGCGAGAAGTGGGGCTTTGATATCTGGAACTACACTCTTCCTGAGGAAGATAAAATATCTGCCCTTATGAGTGCTATTTCTGCAGATGGTGAGGCGTCTGTTGCAGGTATCTCAAATTCCGGTGCGGACGTTAACCAAGCAGCAGATTCCCTTGATGCTGATAGTACCGCCGAAAGGGCATCTGACCTAAAACTCTACAACCGCGTGATCAGAATTCTTGACCTTAGTGCCGGAATGGGAACAACCTTGTCTTTCATAAAATATCTCATTCCCGGAAGTTTCACTGCAGGTATAACAAATGCGGATGTCTTTGCAGGGCTTTCCAAGTACATGGCCGACGATATGATATCCGGGGATCCGGAACTTGTCACTTTCCCATGGCCTGCGAAGAGCTTTGATTATATCCTTGCGGGCGATGTTGTTGCAGGCGCTTCCGATCCTGAAAGACTATTGAAAAAATTGTCTGCATACTTAAATGGAAACGGTAAGATAATATAACGTTTACCGGAATTGCGCATAGACACACGGCGGAAACGATACAAAAATATCACACGAAAAAGCAAAAAATAATTTTTGTACAATTTGAAAAATTTGTTTGTAATTTCGATAAAGTTTTTGAAATTTACGAACATTTGTAAAAATAATTTTCAGTATGTTGTCGTATTTAAGGAAAAACTAATACGTAAAAAAGAAAATGATATTTTGCAAGGCACAGATAAATACGTTATCTGTGCCTTTTTCGTTAATTTGCCCAAAAACCGAAGATAAATTTATTTAATTTTATTATAAAATTTAAGAAAAAAATAAGTGACGAAAAAACGTACATATGATATATTTGTAACTGCTACAAAGAGACGAAAAAACATTTGCAGCGAATTGAAAAACAGAATAAAGGAGGTAATGCAGATGACAAAGGCTGAAATTCTTAAAAGAGAAATATTGGCACAGTACAAGAGCGTAAGGCAGTTTGCGATTGACATGTCGATTCCATATAGTACCCTTGTAACAGCACTGGATAGAGGAATAGAAGGAATGGCCTATGGTACAGTTATTCGTATGTGCGATAAGCTCAATCTTAACCCGGTTGACTTCAGTACTCTTGAAAAGGGCACAGATCTTGGCAATAAGATTGTAGAGAACAGAGTTATGCAGCAGTATGTTAAGCTTAACAAGGTTGGACGTAAGAAGGTCCTTGATTATATGGGGGATCTTACAGCTCTTGATAAGTATCAGGCATAATTAAGTAAAGTTAGACAGGCTCACGGGATTATCCCGTGGGTCTATTTTATTTTGCGGGTGTGATACCTTTCTATATTGAAGATATGGGTGTTTTTGTATAATTTGCATCTTTACTTCTGCGTTGTTACAATAACCATATGTAATTTTTCGGAGGGAAATATGAAATACGATTATTTGGTAGTAGGAGCAGGACTTTTTGGCAGTGTTTTCGCACATGAGATGGCGCGCCAGGGCAAAAATGTTCTTGTGATCGACAGAAGAAATCATATCGGCGGAAATATCTATACAGAGAACAGGATGGGAATAAATGTCCATATTTACGGAGCTCACATTTTTCACACATCCGATAAAAAGGTATGGGAGTACATAAACCGCTTTACGGAGTTTAACCAGTACATCAATTCACCCGTTGCGGTTTATCATGATGAACTCTACAATCTTCCTTTTAATATGAACACATTCAGCAAGATGTGGAATATCCGTACACCTGAGGAGGCCCGCGATATCATTGATAAGCAGGCAAAAGCTGAGGTTAAGCGAATCCTCAAAGAACGCGCTGAAAAGGGAGACGAGGAGGCAGCAGAATTCCTCGAGGTGGCAAAGGCCAGCGGACAGGACATTCGCGATGGCTTTGAAGCAGCTAATCTTGAGGAGCAGGGACTTTCTCTTGCCGGACGAGATGTTTTTGAAAAACTGGTGAAGGGCTACACTGAGAAGCAGTGGGGACGTGATTGCAAAGAGCTTCCTGCATTTATTATAAGAAGACTTCCGTTCCGTTTTGTCTATGATAACAATTATTTCAATGACAGATATCAGGGAATTCCTATAGGCGGTTACACAGCTATAATTAAGAAGCTTCTTTTAATTGATGCTAATGATAATGAAAAAGAGCAGGGAATTTCAGGAAGCATTACCGTGAAAACAGAGTGCAATTTTGCTGATTTCATAAAGATGGAAGACGGAGTACCTGCAAAGCCCTTTGAATCAGTATCAGGAGACAGCTTTGATAAGGTACTTTTCACCGGAATGATAGATGAGTTCTTTAATTATAAGCTTGGCAATCTGGAATACAGGTCACTTCGTTTTGAGACAGAGGATATGCCCGAAGTCGATAATTATCAGGGTAACGCTGTTGTGAACTACACGGAGCGCGATATTCCTTATACCAGAATCATTGAGCACAAGCACTTTGAATTTGGTTCAGGAAAAGGCACAATTATCACTAAGGAATATCCTGCAGACTGGAAGATGGGTGATGAGCCCTACTATCCTATGAATGATGAAAAAAACAACTCCCTGTTTGAGGAGTATAAGAAGCTTGCCGATGGTTACGGCGATGTTCTTTTCGGAGGACGTCTTGGCCAGTACAAGTATTACAACATGGATCAGGTCATAGCGGCAGCTCTTGAAATGGTGGACAGCGTAAGATAAAACAAAAAATCCATTCTGATCGATTATGCGCCAAGCGCAACGAGAGCAGTGATTGCATGTTGAATTCATAATAAAATAAAAATAATCCATTCTGATCGATTATGCGTAATGCGCAACGAGAGCAGTGATTGCATGTTGAATTCATAATAAAATAAAAAATCCATTCTGATCGATTATTCGCAAAGCGAAATGAGAGCAGAATGGATTTTATATTTCTAATTATGAAAAGCTTCAACAGTAGTTGTTGAACATCATGCCACTGTATTCGCTGGTGATGTAAGGTGAAGGATTGTCACTGCCGTGCGGATCCTTGTAATTAAATACCGGCCTCTCCACATATTTCATGGGATCGATGGATATTTCCTCGGTTTTTGCTACCAGTGCCTTGGTGAATTCCTTAAGAGGTTCTATGGCCTCTTTTGTTTTTCCTGCGTTAGCTGCATCCCTGAGCTTTTGTGCGTCATAATCGATGCGGCCCTCGGCATTTATGGTTATACCATAAGGCTCTGTATTTTGCAGATGGTGCTGGGCTATGGATACCGTCTCGCCAACAAGCTTTGAACTCTTAAAATCTGAGTTTTGAACACCGCTTACGCTGTCGATGAATCCGTTGTATCCATTAACGAGACCTCTTACGTTCTCGATTAGGGCATCATTTTCGTTTTTAACACCGATAGAAACCGGAACACCGGGCTCTGTTGCCTGTTTTAATGTGATATCGAACTGGTTTCCTACCGTGAATCTGTTGGAAGAGGAGTAATGCTCATTACCATTTAAATAGAAGTGAGCGTTCACAGGCTCCTGTGCAACCAGGTTTAATCCAAAGTATGCGACATTCAGACCCTTTTCACTGGAGGACGATTCGCTTATTTCGAACCTGAGCGTATATCCTGTTTTCAATCCTGTATCATTTGAACCTATTATAATAGTAGATTGATTTTGTGAATTCTCCTGAAGACCTGCCACAAGTCCTATGCCTGCCTTGTTTATAAGTCTTGTCAGCTTGGATTGAATATCTTTGTTTGTATCGCCTTCATGTATGCTATACTGGAATTCATACTCGTGTCCGTTTACATTAGCATTGAATGCGTAATTTCCTTTTGGAAGAGCAACCTCTTCGTCAGGTAGGAAATGACCTGCATTTATCTGATTGGTGGCCAGCTGATCAACTGCGATGGTGAATTCTGTGGAATTCTCCTGACCGCTGCCGACATATTCAACGGACACCTTATCGCTGTCGGAAGATACGGCAGATCGCTTGCTCAGAGCGGATTCTTCTTCGCTTCCTATATCCTGAAGCTGACTTCGAAGAGCCCGGGCATGCTCTTTAATACCCACGGCCTCAGCCTGAGCATTATCGTCCTGTTTTAAAACATGAAGAGGGGATTCTTTATTGATCCTGGCGATAGACTTGTAGACATTCTGAAGATCGCTCTTTTTGTGCTTGTCTACATTCGCGTTCTCTTTAGCAACGTATGTGCTTGCGAAATTATTATATGCTTCATTAATACCAATGCCTGCCATGATGCCCCTCCTTTCTTCCTTGATGTCATGCGATAACTTCTGCCAATCCATTGGCAACCTGCATGTGGGCATACAAAGACATGTTTTCTTACTATTACATTAGCATTCGCTAAGCAAGCGAGTCAATTAAAAAAGTATGAAAAAAACATAAAAAGATGCCTCTGGGAAAAATTTTGATTGACGATTTGCATTTACCATGCTATATTATGTAGGCGACAGAAATTTAGGTCTTTTTTTTATGCCAAAAAATAAGACTGTATTTAAAGTATAGAAAACGCACGGAGGAATGAACAAATGCGTACAAGAATCACACTTGCCTGCACTGAGTGCAAAAACCGTAACTATGATACAACAAAGGATAAGAAGACACATCCTGACAGAATGGAGATCAAGAAGTACTGTCCTTTCTGCAAGAAGCACACAACTCATAAAGAAACAAAGTAATGCTATTTGTTATTGCACTTTATTTGTTGAAGCATTATAAACAAAGTTGTATTCATCCTATGGGTGAAGGGAGTTTATTGTTATGAGCGAGAATAAAGCACAGAAAAGCGGATTATCTTCTTTTATAAATGGGGTAAAAGCTGAGTTTAATAAAATCATGTGGCCCAGCAGAGATGATATTATCAAGCAGACTACATCAGTTGTTGTTATTTCACTGATCGTAGGCGCTTTGATTGCTGTTTTTGACTATGGTTTTGGATATCTTGTTAACCTTATTACCAGTATTTGATAAAAAGGAGTATTATGGCTGAAGAGATGCAGAATGAGAATGAACTCGATCTGACTGCTGCTGCAGCAGATGCTGAGAATGCCGCTACTCCGGCTGAGGTAGCTGATAGCACTGAAGCTTCCGGAGAGCAGGTTGTAAATTCAAATGCACATTGGTATGTTGTACACACTTATTCAGGTTATGAGATGAAGGTTAAGGCTAATCTCGAGAAGACTATCGAGAACAGACACCTTCAGAATCAGATATTTGAAGTTCGCGTGCCTGTTCAGGATGTCGTAGAGATGAAGAACGGCACACGTAAGAATGTTTCACGTAAGATGTTCCCCGGATATGTTCTTGTGAACATGGATATGAACGATGAGACATGGTATGTTGTTCGTAATACCAGAGGTGTTACCGGATTCGTAGGACCGGGAAGCAAACCCGTTCCGTTATCAGATGCGGAGATTAAACCGCTTGGAATCAAAACCGAGAATATGTCTATCGACTTTGGTGTTGGTGACGAGATCGAGGTTGTTGCAGGTGTATGGAATGGTACTGTTGGTATCGTTCAGCGTATGGATTTCGGCAAGCAGAGTGCTACTATCAATGTTAATCTGTTTGAGAGAGAAACACCTGTTGAGATCAGCTTTTCTGAGATCAGAAAGGTTTGATGCAATATTGGTATAATGTGCTAATGCACTTTATATATGTAGTATGAGTTGGAATTAAGATGTTTCAATTCATGGGAACTGGAGTGGGAGCATTTGAGCAATTTTGCAATGAATGCGCCTGACCACATTATTTCTAGGAGGTGCCACAATGGCAAAGAAAGTCGAAGGATACATTAAGTTACAGATCCAGGCTGGTAAAGCAACACCAGCACCGCCGGTTGGTCCGGCTCTTGGTCAGCACGGTGTTAACATCGTTGAATTTACAAAGCAGTTCAACGCTAAGACAGCTGACAAGGGTGATCTTATCATCCCCGTAGTAATCACAGTTTATGCAGACAGAAGTTTCACATTCATCACAAAGACTCCGCCTGCAGCAGTTCTTCTTAAGAAGGCTTGCAATCTTCAGAAGGCTTCTGGTGTTCCGAACAAGAACAAGGTTGCAACAATTTCTAAGGATAAGATCAGAGAAATCGCTGAGACAAAGATGCCTGATTTGAATGCAGTTGACATCGAAGGTGCTATGAGCATGATCGCTGGTACTGCACGCAGCATGGGTATCGTGGTAGAAGACTGACGGAGGGCTAAGAGATGAAACACGGAAAGAAGTATGTAGAGGCTGCTAAGCTTGTTGACAGAGCACAGCAGTATGAGACCGCAGAAGCAATCTCTTTAGTAAAGAAGTCTGCTACTGCAAAATTTGATGAGACTGTTGAAGTACACATTCGTACAAGCTGCGACGGTCGTCATGCGGATCAGCAGATCCGTGGTGCGGTTGTTCTTCCGCACGGAACAGGTAAGACAGTTAAGGTTCTTGTTTTCGCTAAGGGAACAAAGCTTGATGAGGCACAGGCTGCAGGCGCTGACTATGTTGGCGGCGAGGAGCTTATTCCTAAGATTCAGAATGAAGGTTGGCTTGACTTTGACGTTGTAGTTGCTACACCTGACATGATGGGTGTTGTAGGACGTCTTGGTAAGGTTCTCGGACCTAAGGGTCTTATGCCTAACCCGAAGGCTGGTACAGTAACAATGGATGTTACAAAGGCTATCGCTGATATCAAGGCTGGTAAGATTGAGTACCGTCTTGACAAGGCAAACATCATCCATTGCCCTGTAGGAAAGGCATCTTTCTCAGAAGAGCAGCTTGAGCAGAACTTCACAGCTCTTATGGATGCTATCGTTAAGGCTAAGCCTTCAACAGTTAAGGGCCAGTACCTTAAGAGCATCACTCTTGCAACAACAATGGGACCTGGTGTCAAGGTTGTAGCAAACAGATATTAATTCATAACTGTGAATTATTTAAGAAGCAGAAACTTAGGTTTCTGCTTCTTTTTTATGCTGATATACTATATATAGAAGTGATGTTTATGTTTTCTACATAATATGGTATTCTTAGTGTATGAAATACATTTATGATTATGTAAAAGAAAAAATAAATGATAGCAAAGGCGGCGTGAATTCGGCGGTCATTGCTTTTGTGTGCGCTTTTTTGGTGACTGTTACGATCGGTGCAGGGGTTCTTGCAGTTTTGCATTCTAGGAATATTAAAGAGCCTGCGCAGGATATTGCTGATACTGAGCCTTCTGTTACAAGGGTTCCATACGCTGAGAAGATAGTGACCTCTGATACTGATGAATCACAGACAGGTACGGACAATGTTATAGTCCGTGACGACTCTGTGGGGGCGAATGAAGCAGGCGAGGCGGATGTAGAAAATCAGGAGGAAGAGCCGGAAGCTGTTGAAGTTGCTAGCCTTCCGGAGGGAAATCTTGAATACAATATCACCTCTGCTGATGGGGATTATATTTCATTTGGATTTGCAGGGGACATCCTTTTTGATCCGGGATATGCGATTATGAACAGAATAAGACAGAACGGCGGAGCGATTTCCGGAGTTATCGGCGACAGCCTTCTTTCTTATATGAGAGCTGCGGATATAATGGTTGTGAATAATGAGTTCCCATATTCTAATGGTGGAGCTCCGAAGGAAGGAAAAACCTTTACATTCAGAGCTGATCCTTCATCAGTAAGTCTTCTTGGCGATATGGGTGTGGATCTCTGCACCATAGCCAATAACCATGTTTTTGACTACGGCGAAAGTGCTCTTTTGGACACCCTTACAACCATTGATAATGCGGGCATAGCCAGAGTTGGTGCCGGAGTTAATATTGAGGAAGCATCAAGACCTGTTTACTATACTTCACAAAGCGGAGTAAGAGTTGCTATAATAGCAGCTACGGAGATAGAAAGACTTGATAACCCTGACACAAGAGGCGCAACGGATACATCACCCGGCGTTTTCAGATGCCTGGATATCACAAGACTTTGCTCTCGCATTAGAGAAGCTAAGGAAACGGGAGCCTTTGTAATAGTTTGCATCCACTGGGGCACTGAGAATCAGGAAGAAATCGACTGGTGGCAGCAAAAGCAGAGCGTAGAAATTGTTGAAGCCGGTGCAGACCTGATTGTTGGTGGACATCCGCATATATTACAGAAGATAGAGTATCTTAACGGAGTACCAGTTGTTTACAGCCTTGGTAATTACCTGTTCAATTCAAAGACACTGGATACAGGACTCTTAAGTGTTAAGGTACATAAGGATGGAGCATGTGACCTTCAATTTATACCTGCAGTGCAGAGTGGTTGTAATGTAAATGAAGCCACGGGAGCAGACAGAGACAGGGTTCTTAGCCACATGAGAGCTATATCCGCAGGTGTTTCTATTGATGAAAATGGAATAATTAGTAAATAATGCTTGACATTTTATGGCTTGTTATGATACTGTATTCAAGGTCGTCATGACCAGCCGAAGACAGTAGGTGTCCTATGGGACGTAAGCGATGCGCCTACCGAGGAAAGTTTGTTAAGACTTTTATGCCTCTCGTCTTCGAGAGGTTTTTTCTTTGGCGGTAAATTCTATAAGGAGGTAAAAAGATGGCAAAGGTTGAATTAAAACAGCCTGTAGTAAAAGAGATTTCTGACAAAATTCAGAACGCACAGGCACTCGTACTTGTAGATCACCGCGGATTGACTGTTGCTCAGGACACAGAGCTTCGTAAAAAGCTTCGTGAGGAGAACGTTAGTTACAAGGTTTACAAGAACACCATGATGAACTTTGCATTCAAGGGTACAGACTATGAGCAGCTCGCTGATCTTCTTAACGGTCCTAGCGCACTTGCTATTTCCGAGACAGATCCTGCAGCTCCTGCACGTGTACTTTATGATTTTGCAAAGAAGGCAAAGGCACTTGAGATCAAGGGTGGTGTGATTGAAGGCAAACTTTATGATGCAGAAGCACTTAAGGAGATTGCTACAATTCTTCCCAAGGATCAGTTGCTTTCCAAGTTGCTTGGTTCTATGCAGTCACCTATCGCAAACTTCGCTCGTGTGGTTAAGCAGATCGCAGAGAAGAAGGCAGAGGGTGGTGAGGCAGCTCCCGCTGAGGAAGCAGCACCTGCAGAAGAGGCAGCACCTGCAGAAGAGGCAGCACCTGTAGCTGAGGCTCCTGCTGAAGAAGTAGCAGCACCTGCAGCAGAGTAATTTAAACAATTAGTATTATTAGAATTATTATCAAAAATTTATGGAGGTAAATAATAATGGCAAAGTTATCCACAGCAGAGATTATCGATGCAATCAAAGAGTTATCCGTTCTTGAACTGAACGATCTTGTAAAGGCTTGCGAGGAGGAGTTCGGTGTATCAGCAGCAGCTGGTGTTGTTGTAGCAGCAGCAGGCGGTGCAGCAGCAGGCGCTGAGGAAGAGAAGAGCGAGTTCAACGTAGAGCTTACAGAAGTAGGTCCTAACAAGGTTAAGGTTATCAAGGTTGTTCGTGAGATCACAGGTCTCGGACTTAAGGAAGCTAAGGATCTTGTTGATGGAGCTCCTAAGATGCTCAAGGAAGGCGCTTCTAAGGAAGAGGCTGATGACATCAAGGCTAAGGTTGAGGCTGAAGGCGCTAAGGTTACTCTTAAATAAGATTAACTATTATATCTTAGAGATAGCTAAGAGGGATATGCACATGTTGCATATCCCTTTTTTATCATTAAAATAAAAAAACACTTGACTGGTAAATTTGCTTGTTGTAGAATGGAAAATGCACTATTGTGGAGTGGTAGGCGTATTATGCTCTTTTTTAGGGTATTAACGCTTTTCTACTAAATAAAAATTAAGAACGGGGTGAATGTCAATGGAAAAAAACAGATTGCATCCTAGTGGTACTGGTAAAAACGTACGAATGAGTTTCCAGCGCCAAAAGGAAGTCCTTGAGATGCCGAACCTGATTGAAGTTCAGAAGAACTCATATCAATGGTTTCTTGACGAGGGCCTTAAAGAGGTCTTTGATGATATCTCTCCTATCGAAGACTACAGTGATAAGCTTAGTCTCGAATTCGTTGACTTTAAGTTATGCGAAGATGAGATAGACAAGAACAAGAATACTATTGAGAAATGTAAGGAAAGAGATGCTACTTTTGCAGCTCCTTTGAAAGTCAGGGTACGTCTGAATAACAAGGAAAGCAGAGAAGTTACAGAGCATGAGATCTTCATGGGTGATCTCCCGCTTATGACTGCAACCGGAACATTTGTAATAAATGGCGCAGAGCGTGTTATTGTCAGCCAGTTAGTACGTTCCCCCGGTATTTATTATGATATTACCCGTGATAAGATCGGTAAGAAGCTTATTGCCTGCACTGTTATTCCTAACCGTGGTGCATGGCTTGAGTATGAGACTGATTCTTATGATGTATTCTACGTAAGAGTGGACAGAACCAGAAAAGTACCGGTTACTGTTCTTATTCGTGCGCTTGGTATTGGATCAAACGAGGAGATTTCACAGTTATTCGGTGATGAGCCCAAGATTCAGGCCAGCTTTGCTAAGGACCCTTCAACTGATTACCAGAGTGGTCTTTTAGAGCTGTACAAGAAGATTCGTCCCGGCGAACCTCTCAGCGTAGAGAGCGCAGAGAGCCTTATTCACGCTATGTTCTTTGATGCAAGAAGATATGATCTTGCTAAGGTTGGACGTTATAAGTTCAATAAGAAACTTCACTTCAAGAACAGAATTAGCGGCAAAATCCTTGCAGAGGACGTAATCGATGAGAATACAGGCGAGATGATCGCAGCAGCAGGCACAAAGGTTGATCGTGCTCTTGCTACTGAGATTCAGAATGCAGCTATTCCTTATGTAATGATCCAGGGTGAAGAGCGCAATATTAAGGTTCTTTCTAACCTTATGGTAGATATTACAAGCTTTATTGATTGCAATCCTGAAGAGCTTGGAATCACAGAGAGCGTATACTATCCTGCTCTTAGAGATATCCTTGCTGAGTTTGCAGAGAATACAGATCCTGAGAGTCTTGCAGAAGCAATCCGCAAGAATGTTAATGAGCTTATTCCTAAGCACATTACAAAGGAAGATATTCTTGCTTCTATTAACTATAATATGCACCTTGAGTATGGCATTGGTAATGATGACGATATCGATCACCTCGGTAACCGTCGTATCCGTTGCGTAGGTGAGCTTTTACAGAACCAGTATAGAATCGGTCTTTCAAGACTTGAGCGTGTTGTACGTGAGCGTATGACAACACATGATGCTGATGAGATTTCTGCACAGGGTCTTATAAACATTAAGCCTGTACAGGCAGCTGTTAAGGAGTTCTTCGGATCTTCACAGCTTTCACAGTTCATGGATCAGAATAACCCGCTCGGTGAGCTTACTCACAAGCGTCGTCTTTCAGCTCTTGGTCCTGGCGGTCTTTCAAGAGACAGAGCCGGATTCGAGGTTCGAGACGTACACTATACACACTATGGACGTATGTGCCCTATTGAGACTCCTGAAGGACCTAACATCGGTCTTATCAACTCACTTGCAAGCTATGCAAGAGTTAATCAGTATGGTTTCATTGAGGCACCTTACCGTAAGGTAGATCAGTCAGATCCTCAGAACCCTCGTGTAACTGATGAGGTTGAGTACCTGACAGCAGATGAAGAGGATAATTTCCATGTAGCTCAGGCTAACACACCTCTTGATGAGAACGGATACTTTAAGAAGAACAATGCATCCGGTCGTTACAGAGATGAGACATCTGAGTATCCTAAGACAGCGTTCGAGTACATGGACGTATCACCGAGAATGGTATTCTCAGTTGCTACAGCACTTATTCCTTTCCTTGAGAACGACGATGCTAACCGTGCTCTGATGGGTTCAAACATGCAGCGTCAGGCAGTGCCGCTTCTTACAACAGAAGCACCTGCAGTTGGAACAGGTATGGAGCGCAAGGCTGCTGTCGATTCAGGTGTCTGCGTTGTTGCCAAGAAGGCAGGAACAATCGATTTTGTAGACAGTAAGCTTATTAAGATGACATACGATGATGGTGAGAAGGAAGAGTACCACCTTATCAAGTTCCAGAGAAGTAACCAGAGTAACTGCTACAACCAGCGTCCTATCGTATTTAAGGGCGATCATGTTGAAGCAGGCGAAGTTATCGCAGATGGTCCTTCAACAAGCATGGGTGAGCTTGGTCTTGGTAAGAACCCTCTTATCGGATTCATGACCTGGGAAGGTTATAACTACGAGGATGCTGTACTTCTTAGTGAGAGACTTGTTCGTGACGATGTATTTACATCTATTCACATCGAGGAGTACGAGGCAGAAGCTCGTGAAACAAAGCTCGGACCGGAAGAGATCACAAGAGACGTTCCCGGTGTTGGTGATGATGCACTTAAGAATCTTGATGATCGCGGAATCATCCGTATCGGTGCAGAGGTTCGTGCCGGTGATATCCTTGTAGGTAAGGTTACTCCTAAGGGAGAGACAGAGCTTACAGCAGAAGAGAGACTTCTCCGTGCTATTTTCGGTGAAAAGGCAAGAGAGGTTCGTGATACATCACTTAAGGTTCCTCACGGTGAGTATGGTATCGTTGTTGATGCCAAGGTATTCACAAGAGAGAACGGCGATGAGCTTAGCCCCGGTGTAAACCAGGCAGTTCGTATTTACATTGCTCAGAAGAGAAAGATTTCAGTCGGCGATAAGATGGCTGGTCGTCACGGTAACAAGGGTGTCGTTTCCCGTGTACTTCCTATAGAAGATATGCCGTACCTGCCTAATGGTCGTCCTCTTGATATCGTGCTTAATCCTTTGGGCGTGCCTTCTCGTATGAATATCGGACAGGTCCTTGAGATTCACCTTTCTCTTGCAGCTAAGGCTCTTGGATTTAACATCGCTACACCTATTTTTGACGGTGCAAACGAGAAAGATATTCAGGCAACACTTACCATGGCTAATGATTATGTAAATAACACATGGGAAGAGTTTGAAGAGAAATATAAAGATTCAGTTGATCCTGAGATCATGAAGTATCTCTATGACAACAGAGATCACAGAGAGCTTTGGAAGGGCGTTCCGATCCACACAGATGGTAAGGTTCAGCTTCGTGACGGACGTACAGGTATTCCGTTCGATTCACCGACTACAATCGGACACATGCATTACCTCAAACTCCATCACCTTGTTGATGATAAGATCCATGCTCGTTCAACCGGCCCTTACTCACTGGTTACACAGCAGCCTCTCGGCGGTAAGGCTCAGTTCGGTGGACAGCGTTTCGGAGAGATGGAAGTTTGGGCTCTTGAGGCTTATGGCGCTGCCTATACACTTCAGGAGATCCTGACAGTTAAGTCTGATGATGTTGTTGGTCGTGTTAAGACTTATGAAGCAATCATCAAGGGTGACAACATTCCTGAACCCGGCGTTCCGGAATCATTCAAGGTTCTTCTTAAGGAACTTCAGTCACTTGGTCTTGATGTAAGAGTACTTCGCGAGGATAACACTGAGGTCGAGATTATGGAATCTGTTGATTACAGCGATTCTGATTATCGTTATGAGATCGAAGGCGAAGTAAACCGTGATTATGATCGTGAGTCATTTGCGGAAAATGGTTACCAGACAGGTTCATTCAGCGAAGACGGTGAGCTTGTAGCGGATGAAGAAGACGATGCAGCTTTTGAAGAAGAGTTTGATGCTGCAGACGGTCTGGATGAGAACTAAAGCAACTTAGTAGTTTTAGAAACCATGTAAACAACAGAAAAGAGGTTACGAATGTCTGATTCTACAATGAATAAAGCAATAAATGATGCTTCAAACGGTAGGGTAGCTGCTACACCTACATATCAGCCAATGACATTTGATGCAATTAAGATTGGTCTTGCTTCTCCCGAGAAGATCAGAGAGTGGTCACACGGAGAAGTACTCAAGCCTGAGACTATTAACTATCGTACTCTCAAGCCTGAGCGCGACGGTCTTTTCTGCGAGAAAATCTTTGGACCCACCAAGGATTGGGAATGTCACTGTGGTAAATATAAGAAAATCCGTTATAAGGGCGTTATTTGTGACAGATGTGGTGTAGAAGTTACAAAGAGTAGTGTACGTCGTGAGCGTATGGGTCACATCGAACTTGCTGCTCCTGTTTCCCACATTTGGTACTTCAAGGGTATCCCCAGCAGAATGGGTCTTATCCTTGACCTTTCACCCAGAGTACTTGAGAAGGTTCTTTACTTTGCTTCTTATATAGTACTTGATCCTGGTGAATCAAACCTTGAGTACAAGCAGGTTCTTTCTGAGAAAGAATACCAGGAAGCACGCGATGAGTTCGGAATGAAGTTCCGTGCAGGCATTGGTGCAGAGGCTATTAAAGAGCTTCTTATGAACATTGATCTTGAGGCTGAGTATCAGGAGCTTAAGGATGGTCTTGATACATCCAGCGGACAGAAGAAGCAGCGTATCATTAAGAGACTTGAAGTGGTTGAGTCATTCCGTGAGTCCGGAAATGAGCCTTCATGGATGATCCTTGACTGCATACCGGTTATTCCTCCGGATCTTCGTCCTATGGTACAGCTTGATGGTGGACGTTTTGCTACATCAGATCTTAACGATCTGTATCGTCGTATCATCAACCGTAACAACCGTCTTAAGAGACTTCTTGATCTCGGTGCTCCGGACATTATCGTTAGAAACGAGAAGCGTATGCTTCAGGAAGCTGTAGATGCGCTTATCGATAACGGTAGACGTGGAAGACCTGTTACAGGCCCCGGTAACCGTGCACTCAAGTCACTTTCAGACATGCTTAAAGGTAAGGGCGGTCGTTTCCGTCAGAACCTTCTTGGTAAGCGTGTTGACTATTCAGGACGTTCAGTTATCGTCGTAGGTCCTGAGCTTAAGATTTATCAGTGCGGACTTCCTAAGGAAATGGCTATCGAGCTGTTCAAGCCTTTTGTTATGAAAGAGCTTGTTTCCAGAGGAATCTCACAGAACATAAAGAATGCTAAGAAGAAGGTTGAAAGACTCGAGGAAGAGGTTTGGGATGTACTCGAGGATGTAATCAAAGAGCATCCTGTAATGCTTAACCGTGCTCCCACACTTCACAGACTTGGTATTCAGGCATTTGAGCCCATACTTGTAGAAGGTAAAGCTATTAAGCTTCATCCCCTTGTATGTACACCTTTCAATGCCGACTTCGATGGAGACCAGATGGCTGTACATCTTCCTCTGTCAGTTGAGGCACAGGCTGAGAGCCGTTTCCTTATGCTCGCTCCCAACAACCTGCTTAAGCCTTCTGACGGTGGCCCTGTAAACGTTCCTACACAGGATATGGTACTTGGTATCTACTATCTTACACAGGAGCGCGAAGGTGCTAAGGGCGAAGGAAAGTTCTTCAAGAATATTGATGAAGCTATCCTTGCTTATGAGAATGATTACATCACACTTCAGTCTCGTATCAAGATCCGTGTTACACGTAAGGATGAGAACGGTGAGGATGTTACAGGTGTAGTTGAGTCAACACTTGGTAGATTCCTTTTCAACGAGTTCATTCCTCAGGATCTCGGATTTGTTGATCGTAAGGATCCCGAGCATAAGCTTGACCTTGAAATTGACTTCATGGTTGGTAAGAAGCAGCTCAAGAAGATCGTTACAAATATGATCAATACACACGGAACTTTCGCAACAGCAGAAGTTCTCGATAAGATCAAGGCTACAGGTTACCATTACTCAACAAGAGCTGCTATGACAGTTTCTATCGCTGACATGACAGTTCCTCCGCAGAAGCAGCAGATGCTTGATGAAGCTCAGGCAGTAGTTGATAAGATTGCTACTGAGTACAGACGCGGTAAGATGACAGACGAAGAGCGTTATCGTCTTGTTGTTGAGACATGGATGAAGACCGATAAAGAGCTTACAGATGCCCTTCTCGAAGGCCTTGATAAATATAACAACATCCACATGATGGCTGATTCCGGTGCCCGTGGTAGTAACCAGCAGATCAAGCAGCTGGCAGGTATGCGTGGACTTATGGCAGATACAACCGGTCGTACGATCGAACTTCCTATTAAGTCCAACTTCCGTGAAGGTCTTGACGTTCTGGAATACTTCATGTCAGCGCATGGTGCTCGTAAGGGTCTGTCAGATACAGCTCTTCGTACAGCCGATTCAGGTTACCTGACACGTCGAATGGTTGACGTATCTCAGGAACTTATCATCCGTGAGCTTGATTGTAGCGAAGGAAAGGCAACTATTCCCGGAATTACAGTTAAGGAATTCAAGGATGGTAATGCAATGATCGAGCCTCTTGAGGATCGTATCACTGGCAGATATACATGTGAGGATATCAAGGACAAGGACGGAAACGTTATTGTTAAGAAGAATCACATCATCACACCCAGCCGTGCTAAGAGAATCTTAAGCCAGGGTGTTAACAGTAAGGGTGAGCCGGTTAGCGCTGTAAAGATCCGTACAATCCTTACTTGCCGTTCACACATTGGTATCTGTGCTAAGTGCTATGGTGCAAACATGGCAACAGGTGAGCCTGTTCAGGTCGGTGAGACAGTTGGTATCATCGCCGCTCAGTCAATCGGTGAGCCTGGTACACAGCTTACAATGAGAACATTCCATACCGGTGGTGTTGCCGGTGGCGATATTACACAGGGTCTTCCCCGTGTAGAGGAGCTTTTCGAGGCAAGAAAGCCTAAGGGACTTGCTATTATTTCAGAGCTTGACGGAACAGCTCAGATTAAGGATACAAAGAAGAAGCGTGAAGTAGTCATCACAAATGACGAAACAGGAGAGTCTAAGGCTTACCTGATTCCTTACGGATCACGTATCAAGGTTACAGACGGCAAAGTCGTTGAAGCCGGCGATGAACTTACAGAAGGTAGTGTAAATCCTCACGATCTTCTTAAGATCAAGGGTATCCGTGCTGTTCAGGACTATCTGCTCCGCGAGGTTCAAAGAGTTTACCGTCTCCAGGGTGTTGATATCTGTGATAAGCATATCGAGGTTATTGTACGTCAGATGCTTAAGAAGGTTCGCATCGAGGAGAGTGGAGATACAAGCTTCCTGCCCGGTACACTCGTTGACGTTCTTGATTTTGAGGATGATAATGAGAGACTTATCAGCGAAGGTAAGAAACCCGCTGAAGGAAAGCAGGTAATTCTTGGTATTACCAAGGCTGCACTTGCTACCAACTCATTCCTTTCAGCTGCTTCCTTCCAGGAGACAACAAAGGTTCTTACAGATGCAGCTATCAAGGGTAAGGTTGATCCTCTTATCGGTCTTAAGGAAAATGTTATTATCGGTAAGCTGATTCCTGCTGGTACAGGTATGAAGCGTTATCGTAACACAGCACTTAATACCGATGCTAACTTCAAGGATCCCGAGAAGCTGATCCTCAAGAAGAGAGCAATCGATGACGACGATGTATTTGTTGAAGAAATCGACGATACAGAGGAAGTTACAGTCGTTGATGACGAGGAGTAATTTATAAATATTTAACTTGACAATATATATTGATATACGTATACTTTAAAACTGTGCGACAAGCGAGAGGGGTAGTTTGCCCCTTTCGCTTGAAGTATGTGTTGATTTTCAGATAGTTTCTATGTCAGAGAGCTGTCTGTTTATCATAAATTGTTTTACTACTAAAATAGGAGGTAAAAGGAATGCCAACATTTAACCAGTTAGTTCGTAAAGGTCGTCAGACTTCTGAGAAGAAGTCTACAGCTCCTGCACTTCAGAAAGGATTCAATTCCCTTCACAAGAAGGCTATCGACACTGCATCACCGCAGAAGAGAGGCGTTTGCACAGCTGTTAAGACTGCTACACCTAAGAAGCCTAACTCAGCTCTTAGAAAGATCGCCAGAGTACGTCTTTCTAACGGTATCGAGGTAACAAGCTACATTCCCGGAGAAGGTCACAACCTTCAGGAGCACAGCGTTGTTCTCATCCGTGGCGGAAGAGTTAAGGACCTGCCTGGTACAAGATATCACATTATTCGTGGAACTCTTGACACAGCAGGTGTTGCAGACCGTAAGCAGGCTCGCTCCAAGTACGGCGCAAAGAGACCTAAGGCTGCAAAGTAATCTAAGTAACTATCATTACAAGATCTAATTTTTTTAAGAGTGTTGGTGTTTCTTTTTTCGTAATAAAAAGACCCGCACGTACACTAAAAATTAGTGAGTACCTATGATCTATAGTAAACAGATGAAGACTGACACTCATCTGCGATTCTAAAGGAGGGAAGAACCGTGCCGCGTAAAGGACATATTGTAAAACGTGACGTATTAGCGGATCCTTTATACGATAACAAGGTTGTAACAAAGCTTATCAACACAGTTATGCTTGATGGTAAGAAGGGTGTTGCACAGAAGATCGTATATGGTGCATTCGCACAGGTAGAGGAGAAGGCTGGAAAGCCTGCTCTTGAAGTATTCGAGGGTGCTATGAACAACATCATGCCCGCTCTCGAGGTAAAGGCTAGACGTATCGGTGGTGCTACATATCAGGTACCGATCGAGGTTCGTCCGGATAGACGTCAGGCCCTTGCACTTCGCTGGCTTGTAACATTTTCTCGTAACAGAGGCGAGAAGACCATGGTTGACAGACTTGCATCAGAAATTCTTGATGCATTCAACAACACAGGTGCATCTGTTAAGAGAAAAGAAGATATGCACAAGATGGCAGAAGCAAACAAGGCATTCTCACACTACAGATTCTAATTTTTGGATTCTCAGTGTAAGAAACGTCGTAATTTATTAGGAGGATAAACCTTTGGCTGAAAGACAATATCCATTGGAAAGAACCAGAAACATTGGTATTATGGCTCATATCGATGCTGGTAAGACTACACTTACAGAGCGTATTCTTTACTATACCGGTGTTAACTACAAGATTGGTGAGACCTATGAAGGTACTGCTACCATGGACTGGATGGAACAGGAGCAGGAGAGAGGTATCACTATCACATCTGCAGCTACAACATGCCATTGGACACTTCAGGAAAACGGAAAGGTTAAGCCCGGTGCTCAGGAGCATCGTATAAACATTATCGATACTCCCGGCCACGTTGACTTTACCGTTGAGGTTGAGCGTTCACTTCGTGTACTTGACGGCGCTGTAGGCGTATTCAGTGCAAAAGAAGGTGTTGAACCTCAGTCTGAGAACGTATGGCGTCAGGCTGATGGATTTAATGTTCCTCGTATGGCATTCATCAACAAGATGGATATCATCGGAGCAAACTATTTCGGAGCTGTTGAGCAGATCCGTAATAGACTTAAGAAAAATGCTATTATGATCGAAATCCCGATCGGAGCTGAGGATCAGTTCCAGGGTATTATCGACCTTTTTGAGATGCAGGCTTATATCTATAATGATGATAAGGGTGAAGATGTTACTATCGGCGAGATCCCTGCTGATCTTAAGGATGATGCAGAGCTTTATCGTAGTGAGCTCGTAGAGAAAATCTGCGACCTCGATGAAGATCTTATGATGAAGTACCTTGAAGGTGAGGAGCCTACAAAGGAGGAGCTTAAGGCTGCTCTTCGTAAGGCAACTTGTGAATGTAAGGCTTTCCCTGTTTGTTGTGGTTCTGCTCACAGAAACAGAGGTATTCAGAAGCTCATCGATGCTGTTATCGAGTTCATGCCTTCACCTCTTGATATCCCTGCTTGTAAGGGTACAGACATGGATGGCAATGAGGTTGAGGTTGAGTCAACAGATGATGGCCCCTTCGCAGCTCTTGCATTCAAGATTGTCAGCGATCCTTTCGTAGGAAAGCTTGCATTCTTCCGCGTATATCGTGGTACTGCAAATTCAGGTTCTTATGTACTTAACAGTACAAAGGACAACAAGGAGCGTCTTGGACGTATCCTTCAGATGCACGCTAACAAGCGTTCAGACCTTGATAAGGTTTACTCAGGTGATATCGCTGCAGCTGTTGGTCTTAAGAACACAACTACAGGTGATACTCTCTGTGATGATAAGAACCCCGTAATCCTTGAGTCTATGGAGTTCCCGGATCCCGTTATCGAGCTTGCTATCGAGCCTAAGACTAAGGCTGGTCAGCAGAAGCTTGACGAAGCTCTTATGAAGCTTGCAGAAGAGGATCCTACATTCAGAGCACATACTAACTCTGAGACAGGTCAGACAATCATCGCTGGTATGGGTGAGCTTCACCTTGATATCATCGTTGACAGACTTCTTCGTGAGTACAAGGTAGAGGCTAACGTTGGTGCACCTCAGGTTGCATACAGAGAAGCTCTTCTTAATGCTTGCGATATCGAGAGCAAGTATGCTAAGCAGTCTGGTGGACGTGGTCAGTATGGTCACTGTAAAGTTCGCTTCGAGCCCATGGATGCTAACGGAGAGAACCTTTACCAGTTCGATAGCGAAGTTGTTGGTGGTTCTATTCCTAAGGAATATATCCAGCCTATCAGCGAAGGTATCGAAGAGGCTATGAAGGCCGGATCTCTTGGTGGATTCCCTGTTGTAGGTGTACATGCTACAGTTTACGACGGATCATACCACGAAGTCGATTCATCAGAAATGGCATTCCACATTGCCGGATCAATGGCATTCAAGGATGCTATGGCTAAGGGCGGAATGGTTCTCCTTGAGCCCATCATGAAGGTTGAAGTTACTATGCCTGAAGAGTACATGGGTGATGTTATCGGTGACGTTAACTCACGTCGTGGACAGGTTGAAGGTATGGATGACATGGGCGGCGGAAAGATCGTTAGAGCACATGTTCCGCTTGCTGAGATGTTCGGATATGCTACAGACCTTCGTTCAAGAACACAGGGTCGTGGTAACTACTCAATGTTCTTTGAGAAGTATGCTCCTGTTCCGAAGAACATCCAGGAGAAAGTACTTTCCAACAAAAATTCATAAATAAATTAAGGGTGGCAACGATTTCTTATGAAATCGTGCCACAAAGCCCTTGTTTATACTATTTTATGCTTGATTTCAAGCGTAAATTTCTATATAATCGATATAGTCGGTTATTATGAGAAAAAATGTTAAAGTAACATTTTTATTTAAGGAGGATATTTAAAAATGGCAAAAGCTAAGTTTGACAGAAGTAAGCCGCACGTAAACATTGGTACAATCGGACACGTTGACCATGGTAAGACAACTCTTACAGCAGCTATCACAACTGTTCTTGCAGACAGAGGATTCAGCCCTGCTGTTGCTTTCGATCAGATCGATAAAGCACCCGAGGAAAAAGAGCGTGGTATCACAATTAACTCTGCTCACATCGAGTATGAGACAGCTAGCAGACACTACGCACACGTTGACTGCCCTGGCCACGCTGACTATGTAAAGAACATGATCACAGGTGCTGCACAGATGGATGGTTCCATCCTCGTTGTTGCTGCTACTGATGGTGTTATGGCTCAGACAAGAGAGCACGTTCTTCTTGCTCGTCAGGTAGGTGTTCCTTACATCATCGTATTCATGAACAAGTGCGATATGGTTGATGATCCTGAACTTCTTGACCTCGTTGAGATGGAGATCAGAGACCTTCTTACAGAGTATGAGTTCCCTGGAGATGATATCCCGATCATTCGTGGTTCTGCACTTAAGGCTCTTGAGGATCCTAAGTGTGAGTGGGGCGACAAGATCATGGAGCTTATGGATACAGTTGATTCTTACATCCCTGAACCTACTCGTGAGACAGATAAGCCTTTCCTTATGCCTGTTGAGGACGTATTCACAATCACAGGTCGTGGAACAGTTGCTACAGGTCGTGTAGAGAGAGGTCACCTCAACCTTAACGACGAAATCGAAATCGTTGGTATCAAGGAAGAGACAGCTAAGTCTGTATGTACTGGTATCGAGATGTTCCGTAAGACAATGGATTACTGCGAAGCTGGTGACAACGTTGGTCTTCTTCTTCGTGGTGTTGACCGTGATGGTATCCAGAGAGGTCAGTGTATCACAAAGCCCGGTTCTGTAACTTGCCACAAGAAGTTCACAGCTGAGGTTTACGTTCTTACAAAGGATGAAGGTGGACGTCATACACCTTTCTTCAACAACTATCGTCCTCAGTTCTACTTCAGAACAACAGACGTAACAGGTGTTTGCAACCTTCCTGAGGGAACAGAGATGTGCATGCCTGGTGACCACGTAACAATGTCAATCGAGCTTATCCACCCCATCGCTATGGAGCAGGGTCTTAAGTTCGCTATCCGTGAGGGTGGACGTACAGTTGGATCAGGTAAGGTTGCTACAATCGTTGAGTAATCTTAACAAACCTAGATTTTATGCAGCTTCCAGAGTTTCTCTGGAAGCTGTTTTTTTGTATACAATCTTGCTAAAATTGGTCTCTGGCTCTAATTTGGCTCTAAAAATTTTGAGTTTTTTCTAAAAGGCAGTATTTATGCGCCTTTGTAAAGGGGGGTTCCGGTGCCAAAATTGAGCCATGAAAATAGTATAAATTTATTATTCTTGTACTTGTTTTTCAATACGGATAATGGTAATATTCTCTTAAGAAGAGAGCGAAAGCTTTCTGGGCTGGTCGAAAGACCCGGGTCCACCTATTGGCGGGTAAGACACCCGCTTTTTTCATGCAATAAATGGAGGGGTATGAAGGAATTAAGTATATTTGTAGACGAATCTGGTGATTTTGGTGAATATGATCCCCATTCTCCGTTTTATATAATATCAATGGTAATGCATGACCAAGCAGTTGATATCACTGAGGATCTGGCTAAACTTGAAACGCAGATGCAGTATTTGGGATTGCCGCATCATTGTGTGCATGCAGGACCAATAATTAGATCTGAGCATGAGTATAAGGAATATACTGTAGAGAATAAAAGGAAAATTCTAAGGAATATGATGACTTTCACTAGAAAAGTTGATGTGAAGGTAAAATCTATCCATATAGAAAAGAAAAATATAGATGATTCGGTTGAGGCTGTTGGAAAACTGAGTAAGCTTCTTGCTGCGTTTATAAGGGCCAATATGGATTTTTTCATCGGGTATGATTGTGTGAAAATATACTACGATAATGGTCAGGTAGAAGTGAGTAGAATTCTGTCATCTGTATTTAATGTTCTTTTGGACAATGTTGAATTTAGAAGAGTGCTTCCTTCTGAGTATAGGCTGTTCCAGGTTGCTGATCTTATTTGTACTATAAAATTGGCGGAGCTGAAGCTTGAAAAACATATACTTTCTAAATCTGAGAAATTCTTTTTTGAAGATGTCAGGACACTAAAAAAGAATTATCTCAAGCCTATTAGTCAGAAAGAAATGTAGCGATTGTAACTGATCTATTACGGCTTTGAATTGTGGATTTGTTATGGTTTCCTTTTGGGGTAAATAGTTTATGCGTTAACTGCTTAGAAAAGCGTATTAGTTGCTGTATCTACGATTCGTAGACATCGGTACTTGGTAAAAATATACTTTTATCTATGCTCTATAGGTTACAATATACTTAGAAATATCCTACGCTTAAGTTGTAACCATTAACGCGCTGATAGGAGTGTTAAAAATGATTGATCAAAAGAAAACAGGACAGTTCATATCAGATATCAGAAAAGAAAAGGGCCTTACTCAGAAACAGCTGGCTGACGAGATTGGAGTTAGCGACAAAGCTATATCCCGCTGGGAAACGGGGCGTGGCATGCCTGATACTTCAATTATGGCAGATCTATGCAAGGTACTTGATATTAGTATTAATGAACTGTTATCTGGGCAGCGCCTATCCAGCGTGGATTACAACGGAAAGGCGGAAGAAAATATGGTAGAACTTATAAAAACAAATGAAAATGTCAAAAGACAAGGCAGAAACGCCGTTGTCGGAACTGTTGCTGGTATTATTTTGTTGTGCCTCTTTATTTATCTGATTACAATTATATCTGGCGGAGTTGGGATGATAATCTACTTCATCGATCCTCCATCCTTAATCTCACTGCTTGGGATTCAGCTTATTATCCTTGGCGCTTCCGGTCATTTTGCAGAGTTTTTTAGAAGCTTCAAACTTCTTTTTTCATCTAAAAGATATTCTGATGAAGAACTTATGCAGTTATCAGAAAAATCAGAATATGCCTTAAACTTTGGCATAAAGGCCACGCTTCTTGCTGGTATATGCGTTGTACTGATTGGTTTCGCCGTTTTCATGCATACTATGTCTGATCCAGCAACCATCGGTCCTAGCCTTGCTGTGATGGAGCTTACGACACTTTATGCTTGCATAATCTCTCTTATTCTTTTGATGATTAAAGGACGACTTCATCGTTTTAATTCATAAGGAATATATGCAAAATAAGCAACATAAGGAGGTATTCTGATGGCTTATGAAGATCCTCAAATAGTTCAGGAATGGCTCGATTCACTTGGTGAAATGGATGTAAAAGTGAAAAAGATGTTCGGTTGCTATTGTTTATATTGTGACGGGCAGGCTGTTGGATGGATCTATGACAGTGTCATGAGTCTGAGGGAAGTTGGTCTGGATTACTTGCCGGATGATATAAAGAGACCCGGTAAAGATGATAAGATCCAAGAACTGGTAATTCCTCTTGATTATGTCAGAGAAGATTGGCTGCCAAGGGCTGTTCAGGATACAGCAGATTTTAGAAAAGAACAATAAAAGAAACTGAGAAAAAGAGCTTTTGAAAAGTATCTTGCTTATTGGCTCTAAAATGGCTCTAAAAATTTCAAAAACCACCAAAAATGAAGCGAAACATGAGATATGTGCGAATAGAAACCACGTAAAATCAAGGCTTTTCAAATAGATATAATTAACGTTAAGCCGTGAGGGTGGTCGTACAGTTGGATCAGGTAAGGTTGCTACAATCGTTGAATAATTTTAACGATAACCTTTACCTAATTGCATAAAATGCTAATTAGATAGCCATTGCAGGTTTTCCTGCAGTGGCTGTTTTTTTATATTTAAATAGTATTCGCGCGGGAAATTGCAAAATGCAATAACATATTTAAAATTAAATACAAAAATATATTGACAAATGATTTTAAATAAGTTATCATTCTTTTCGGTCGATGACCACACTAGATATCAGGGAGTTTCTCCCAGTTTTTTCACTTTTCACGTTTTTTTATTGCGAATGTCTTTAAGAGTGCATACGCTTTATTTTCATGCGCAAAAATACTAATTTAGGAGGGTAAGATGGATAATCTTAACAGTGTTATTTCTATGGAAGGTGCATATAAGGATAAGTTACTTGCTTTTATTTTGGGAAGTCCTGAGAATAAAAGTATGATGTTTAAAAGACTTGATTCTGAGGGTAGAATAAATCAGAATGAGCAGGAATTGATGGAAATCAGTTCACTTATGGAATCCTGCAGACCAGTATATGAATATGCCTGGCTTGTAGCAAAGGTCAAAGATAATACCAAGAAGTTTACTAAAGAGGCAGCTGTTGAACTGGCAGTTGAGTTTATGCCTGATGATTTTGTTATTAAGCCTTTTATGAAGAAAAACACACAGGCAGTTTACGAGATGATGGTCAAGGAATATGACGATGTGAAATCCCTGGAATTGTCAAAAGAAGAAGGGTTTCGCGAAGGGCTTAATGATGGCATCAGAAAGGCTGTGTCTATGCTTAAAAGTATGAAGATAAGCAAAGAGCAGATAATTGAAAAGATATGCTTTGAGTTTGGAGTAGGACAAAGAGAAGTTTTGGAGCTGGTTTGATTAAAGTCATCAAATGATTGATTATCAAAGTTTAAGCGTGATTAGAAGAGTTCAGTACTTGAATAAACAAAAAATCACCCAAGCGAAATTAGATAATCTCACTTGGGCTGAAAATAGTTTATGGATGTTTTTCCTTCACGAAATTATAAGATTAAGAGACGCTTATTGGTTCTATTAACCTTCAAATTCAGCAGCGGCTTTAATAAATCCTGCAAATAAAGGATGCGGGTTGTTGGGACGGGATTTGAATTCCGGATGAGCCTGAGTTGCGATAAAGAAAGGATTCTCAGGATATTCAATCATCTCAACGATTCTTCTGTCAGGTGAAAGACCGCATAATTTAAGACCATTATTTGTAAGAGTCTCTCTATAGTCATTATTAACTTCATAGCGATGACGATGTCTCTCTGTGATATCACATGTGCCATAAAGGCTGTAAGCAAGGGTGTTTTCTTCAAGAGTACAAGGGTAAGAACCAAGTCTGAGAGTTCCACCAAGATCTTCGCCTGCGCTGTGATCAGGCAGGAATGCAATCACAGGATGAGTTGTAGAAGGATTAAACTCGATAGAGTGCGCATCACTGTGACCAATCACATTTCTGGTAAATTCAATAATTGCAAGCTGCATACCGAGGCAGATTCCAAGGAAAGGAATCTTGTTTTCTCTGACGTATTGAATGGAAGTGATCATTCCTTCAATTCCACGGTCTCCAAAGCCGCCGGGCACAATTACACCTGAAACATCTGAAAGCTTTTCTGCTACATTTTCAGAAGTAATCTCTTCTGAATCAATCCATTTAATCTTTACTTCTCTCTTAGCAGCAATTCCGCCATGCTTTAATGCTTCTACAACACTGATGTAAGCATCGTGGAGCTGAGTATATTTTCCGACAAGAGCAACAGTAACAGTCTTATCAAGTGCATAGAGTGTGTTCACCATATCAGTCCAGTCATCAAGCTTGGGTTCTCTATGCTCGAGATGCAGGCATTCAAGTGCTACGTCCGCAAGATGCTCCTTTTCCATGGCAAGAGGTGCTTCATACAAGTATTTAAGATCCAGGTTATTAAGTACATACTTGCTTGGTACGTTACAGAAAAGAGAAATCTTTTCCTTGGTTTCATTATCAAGTTCTACTTCACTTCTGCAAACGATAACGTCGGGGCTAAGACCCATTCCCTGCAAGGTTTTAACTGCAGACTGAGTGGGCTTTGTTTTAATCTCCTGTGAGCAGCGAAGGTAAGGGATAAGAGAAACAAGGATTATCATTGCATTCTCGTGTCCAACCTCATGCTGGAACTGTCTTATTGATTCAAGAAAAGGCTGTGACTCGATATCACCGACAGTACCGCCAACTTCTATGATAGCGATGTGAGTATTATCTTCATCGTAATTACGATAGAATCTGCTTTTTATTTCATCTGTGATATGAGGGATTACCTGAACTGTGTGTCCGCCGTAGTCACCACGGCGCTCTTTGTGAAGTACTGACCAGTAGATTTTACCGGTTGTAACGTTAGAATTCTTGTCGAGGCTTTCGTCGATAAAGCGCTCATAGTGTCCCAGGTCAAGATCAGTTTCTGTGCCGTCCTCTGTAACGAAAACTTCACCATGCTGAATCGGATTCATTGTACCGGGATCGATGTTGATATAAGGGTCAAACTTTTGCATGGTAACTTTATAGCCGCGAGCTTTTAAAAGTCGACCGAGAGATGCTGCTGTTATACCTTTTCCAAGACCTGATACTACACCACCAATTACGAATACATATTTTACTGACATAATCCACCACCTTTGACATTATAAAAAAGAAAAAAAGCGCACAAAACAATAAGTAAAATACTACTGTTTTGGCGCCTTTGCCTTAACTAGATAATAATAGATATATTTGGGTTTAGTGTCAATATATTTTGGACCGGAAAATGAAAAAAATGTAGCGAAATTAATATATGAATTTTTTTGAAAAAAATAAATTTACACCCTTGACGATTATATGGTTAGAGAAGTAATATAAATAAAAATTTAATAGTTTAAACCGTTGAAGTGGAGATAACGGCAATGATGCCTTTACAGAGAGCCTGGATTGCTGAGAACAGGTGAGAAACAAGTTGTCAAATGGACCACTGAGGGCGCAGTGAAAAGTGAGATAGGAAGTCTTTCATAAGCTTAGTATTCTGCGACGTTGGGCATACGTTAGTTGCCGGGGATATGTTGGTATCCTGTTAAGCGCACAGCTTTAACTGTGAATTCGAGGTGGCACCGCGGATAGATTAGATTATTCGTCCTTGATAGAAACCGTACCGTTTCTATCAGGGACTTTTTTTCGTGAAAAGCAGAGCCATGCAGAGCCATTGATAGAAACACAACCAGAAGGAGGAGACACACATGATCAGAGAAGCAATCGAAAAAATCGTAAACAAGCAGGACCTTACTTATGATGAGGCCTACACAGTAATGAATGAGATTATGAGCGGTGAGAGTACACCTACTCAGAATGCTGCATTTTTGTCAGCACTTTCAACAAAGAGTGCAAAGGCTGAGACAACAGATGAGATCGCAGGCTGTGCTGCAGCAATGAGAGATCACGCTACCAAGGTTGAGACAAATATGGATGTATTCGAGATAGTTGGAACAGGCGGAGATAACGCAGGCAGCTTTAATATTTCAACAACATCTGGTTTAGTTGCAGCAGCTTGTGGCATGAAGGTAGCAAAGCATGGTAACAGAGCAGCATCTTCAATGTGCGGAACAGCTGACTGCCTTGAAGCTCTTGGTGTTAATATCAATCAGGATCCTGAAAAGTGCGTAGAGCTCCTTAATGAAGTGGGAATGTGCTTCTTTTTTGCGCAGAAGTATCACACATCAATGAAGTATGTGGGACCTATCAGAAAAGAACTTGGATTCAGAACAGTTTTCAATATACTTGGACCTCTTACAAACCCTGCAACTCCTACGATGCAGCTCCTTGGTGTATATGACGAGTACCTGGTTGAGCCTCTTGCGCAGGTTTTAATAAACCTCGGTGTTAAGAGAGGAATGGTTGTATACGGAATGGATAAGCTTGATGAGATCTCCCTCAGCGCACCTACCAAGGTTTGTGAGATAAAGGAAGGATGGTACAAAACATATACAATCGAGCCTGAGGATTTCGGTTTTAACAAGTGTACCAAGGACGACCTTAAGGGCGGAACACCTGAGGAAAATGCAAAGATCACCAGAGAGATTCTTGGCGGCGCAAAGGGACCTAAGAGAGATGCTGTTCTTTTAAATGCAGGCGCATCACTTTATATCGGAGGAAAGGCTGACAGCTTTAAGGAAGGCGTCGAGCTCGCAGCAAAGACCATCGATTCAGGAAAAGCACTTGAAACTCTCGAGAACTTTATAAAGGTAAGTAACAGATGAATATTCTTGATAAGCTAAGTGATTATGCAAAAGAACGAGTTCAGATATCAAAACAGGAGATGTCACTGGAAGAGATAAAGCTGAAAGCTCTGTCTTTTCCAAAAGGCGGATTCGAGTTTGAGAAAGCTCTTAAGAAGAATGATGTTGCATTTATATGTGAATGCAAAAAGGCATCTCCTTCAAAGGGCATAATCGCAGAGGAATTCGATTATCTCAGGATTGCAAAGGAATATGAGCAGGCAGGCGCGGATTGCATTTCTGTTTTGACTGAGCCCAAGTGGTTTCTTGGGAAAAACGAGTACCTTAAAGAGATAACAGAAAATGTATCAATCCCCTGTATCCGCAAGGATTTTACAGTTGATGAATACATGATATATGAAGCTAAGTGCCTTGGAGCCGCCGCTGTTCTTCTCATATGTGCGATTCTTTCTGAGGAGCAGATAAAAGAATACATAGGAATCTGCGATGAGCTTGGAATGAGCGCACTTGTAGAAGCTCATGATGAGAACGAAGTTCAGATGGCAATAAGAGCAGGCGCAAGGATAATCGGTGTAAATAATAGGAACCTTAAGGACTTTAGCGTTGATCAGAATAACAGCAAATCCTTAAGACAACTGATTCCTGAGGATGTGATTTTCGTATCTGAGAGTGGAATCCAGTCTGCTGAAGACATTGAAGCTTTAAGACAAGCAAAAGTAGATGCTGTGTTGATTGGTGAAACACTCATGCGTGCAGAAGATAAAACACAAAAGCTCAGAGAGTTAAAAGGTCATTAATTCTTTAAAACTCCATAAGGTGTGAGATTTTAAGAGCAGAACTAATATATCAGGAGATACGTAAATGACATTAGTTAAGCTGTGCGGCCTGACAAGAGAAAAAGACATAATTGCTGCAAATGAGCTGAAGCCGGATTACATTGGCTTTGTCTTCTTTGAAAAAAGTAAACGCAATATATCAAAAGAAGACGCAGCCATATTAAAAAAGAAGCTGGATAAAAGTATAAAGGCTGTAGGCGTCTTTGTAGATGCGACGATAACATTTATTTCGGATCTGTACAATGAAGGAATAATTGACTATGCGCAGCTTCACGGACATGAGGATGATGACTATATCCGGGCACTGCAAGACAAAGGAATAAGTGTCATAAAAGCCTTCAAAGTAACAGATGAATCAGGAGTCTTTGAAGCTGAAAACAGTAAAGCTGATATGATCATGTTTGATGCCGGTGCCGGCTGCGGCGAGACCTTTGATTGGGGATTTTTACAGAAGGTTAAACGGCCATATTTTCTCGCAGGAGGACTTGATACTGAAAATGTCACAGAGGCTGTTAAGAACCTTAAGCCTTATGCCGTTGATGTCAGTTCCGGTATAGAAACAGATGGCAAAAAGGATCCAGATAAGATGGAGCTATTTGTAAGCAGAGTTCGGACAATAAATATGTAAGGGAGCAGAAAGATGAAAATACTTCCGGAAATAACTGAAATAGAAAAAATAGCAAAGGAAGGAAACTACAATGTCCTTCCCGTAAGCTGTGAGATACTGTCTGATTTCACAACACCCATAGAGGCAGTTCGTATACTTAAGAATGTATCTAAGCATGTTTATATGCTTGAATCCGCTCAGGCTAACGAGACCTGGGGTAGATATACATTTCTTGGATATGAGCCTAAGATGCTTATTACGTGCACAGACGGTCAGATCACGATAACATCTGAGGATGGCCGGGAGAAGAGCATGCAGGGTGATCCTTCCGAATGCCTGCGAGACATTCTCAAAGATTTTAAGAGTCCAAGATTATCATATCTTCCTCCCTTTGCAGGTGGAATGGTTGGATATTTTTCCTTCGATTATCTTGGTTACAGTGAACCCACAGTAAGGACAAATCCTGAAGATACTGAGAACTTTAAGGACATGGATCTGATGCTATTTGATAAGGTTATTGCATTTGATAATATCAGGCAGAAGATTGTTTTGATAGTGAATATCAATATCAAAAATAATAATATAGAAGAAAACTATAAAAAGGCAGCTGAAGAACTTAAGAAAATGGCAGACCTTCTTCATAACGGAGAAAAGAAGATTGAACCCGACGGTAAAATGACAGGTGAGATCACACCACTCTTCGATAAGGAAAGATTCTGCGATATGGTTGAGAAGGGAAAACATCACATATTCGAAGGTGATATTTTCCAGATAGTTCTTTCAAACAGATTCTCAGCAGAGTTTGAGGGTAGTCTTTTCAATACCTACAGGCATTTAAGAACAATCAATCCTTCGCCTTACATGTTCTATTTTTCAGGAACGGATGTGGAAGTCGCAGGAGCATCACCGGAGACGCTGGTTAAGCTTGAGGATGGCATACTTCATACCTTCCCGCTGGCAGGTACAAGACCTCGCGGTAAGACGCAGGAAGAAGATGAGCAGCTGGAGAAGGAGCTCCTTGCAGATGAGAAGGAGCTGGCTGAGCACAACATGCTGGTGGACCTTGGAAGAAATGATCTTGGAAAAATAAGTAAATTCGGAACGGTTCAGGTAGAGACTCTGCATTCGATTGAGAGGTATTCCCATGTAATGCATATCGGTTCAACGGTACGAGGTGAAATCAGAGATGATAAGGATGCTCTTGATGCAATATCTGCAGTACTTCCTGCAGGGACACTATCCGGAGCACCTAAAATAAGGGCCTGTCAGCTCATAGGAGAGCTTGAAAATAACAAGCGCGGCATTTATGGCGGGGCCATTGGATACATTGATTTTACAGGCAATATGGATACCTGTATTGCAATTAGAATCGTATATAAGAAAAATGGCAAGGTTTTTGTAAGGAGCGGTGCCGGAATAGTTGCAGATTCAGTCCCCGAAAAGGAATTTGAGGAGTGCATGAATAAGGCTAAAGCATCTTTTAAGGCGCTTTTGCCAGAAGATGAATAGGAAGGACAATTTCATGGTTTTACTAATAGATAACTACGATAGCTTTTCATATAATCTGTATCAGATGATAGGCGAGATTGAGCCTGATATCAAAGTTATAAGAAATGATGAAATGACTGTACAGGAGATTTTGAATCTTAAGCCTGACAGGATAATACTGTCTCCCGGTCCTGGAAGACCAGAAGATGCCGGTGTCTGCATGGATGTGGTAAAAGAGATAGGCGATAAGATCCCAATCCTTGGTGTATGTCTTGGGCATCAGGCTATTTGCGCATCTTTTGGAGCCACAGTGACCTATGCTAAGAAGCTTATGCATGGAAAACAGTCAGATGTAAAATTCGATAAAAACTGCGCTCTTTTTAATGGCTGCCCTGACGTAGCACCGGTTGCAAGATATCATTCACTGGCAGCAGATCCTGATACAATTCCGGATGAGCTTATGGTTACGGCTGTGACAGTTGACAGTGCGACCAATGCCTTAAAAGCCGGTGAAACAGAGGCAGGAGAAGTAATGGCTGTTAAGCACAAAGACTATCCGATTTACGGAGTTCAGTTCCATCCGGAATCCATCATGACACCGGATGGAAGAAAAATGCTTGAGAATTTTGTGTTAAAATAAATCAATCTAAAGTTTTTAAAAAACAATAAAATTACTCCTTGACACATAAATAATCAAAGCGTAAAATCACAAACTATAAAAGACAAGGGCGTCTTAAAGAGGTAAATACTCTTTAAGGCGCTTTTTTCTTTAGCTTCAGGCATGATCAACCTGAGACTGCTGTAGAATACATAACTCCGGATAGCGTATGCACGCAAGTGTATACATGTATTCTCGAATAAAATGAATTATTGAATTAGCGGTGCAATGGGGCATCTAAAGTTAAAACCAAAGTCCCTTTGCGCCGCTTTTTTATGGAGGAGCGGATTATGAGTGAAGAAATTTTGAGTGGAATCAATGCGAGTGTTTTCGGAGTGTGGTTCTTAATAGGTGCAGCTCTTGTATTCTGGATGCAGGCCGGATTTGCAATGTGTGAAGCTGGTTTTACCAGAGCAAAAAATACAGGAAATATCATAATGAAGAATCTTATGGATTTCTGTATTGGTACTGTAGTTTTCATCCTTATCGGTTTTGGCCTTCTTCTTGGCGAAGACATGATGGGTATCATCGGAAGACCGGGATTTGATATTTTCACAAGCTATGCAAATTTTGACTGGTCCAATTTCGTATTCAACCTTGTGTTCTGTGCAACAACAGCAACGATCGTTTCAGGATCCATGGCTGAGAGAACAAAGTTCATTTCTTACTGTGTATATTCAGCAGTTATCTCAGCAATCATCTATCCCATTGAAGCACACTGGACATGGGGCGGCGGATTCCTGGCACAGATGGGATTCCACGATTTTGCAGGATCCACATGTATCCACATGGTTGGCGGTATCTCAGCTCTCATCGGCGCAGCTTTTCTTGGAGCCCGCATCGGTAAGTTTGAGGTTAACGCAAAGGGAGAAGTTACTAAGGTAAATGCTTTCCCCGGCCACAATCTTACAGCAGCAGCTCTTGGTGTTTTCATTCTCTGGCTTGGCTGGTACGGATTCAACGGAGCAGCCTGCACATCAGTAGAACAGCTTGGTTCAGTTTTCGTAACAACAACAATCGCACCTGCACTTGCAACAGTTACCTGCATGATCTTTACATGGTTAAAGTATGGTAAGCCTGATGTTTCAATGTGTCTCAATGCTTCACTTGCAGGTCTTGTAGCTATCACAGCTCCCTGTGATGTAACAGATGCTTTTGGCGCAATTGTGATCGGTATTGTAGCAGGACTTCTTGTTTGCTTCGGTGTATGGTTCCTTGATTATAAGCTTCATGTTGATGATCCGGTTGGCGCGGTTGCAGTACATTGCCTGAATGGTATCTGGGGAACACTGGCAGTTGGTCTTTTTGCAACAAATGCAGCTCCCGGTTATTCAATCGCAGATGCAGCTGGAAACGAGATGGTAGGTCTTTTCTACGGCGGCGGATTTAAGCTTCTTGGAATTCAGTTTATTGGATTCCTTGCAGTAGCAGCATGGACAGCAGTAACAATCACAATTACCTTCGCAGCAATCAAGGCTACACTTGGTCTTCGTGTTTCTGAGGAAGAGGAAATCACAGGACTTGATGCAACAGAGCACGGTCTTGCATCAGCATATTCAGGATTCGCTATCATGGATGTTTCTAACACACTTAACATGAGCATAAATGAAAACACAGATCTTGGTGTAAGTGATTATGATTCAGCTACAGAGTTCCAGAAGAACGCTTCTGTACCTGTTGTAACACAGGCTGTTAAGACTGATAGCGGTATTCATAAGGTAGTAATCGTTACAAAGCTTTCAAGATATGACAAGCTTCGTAAGGCTATGAACGAGCTTGGTGTAACAGGTATGACAGTTACTCAGGTTATGGGATGTGGTGTACAGAAGGGCTCAGGTCAGAAGTACCGCGGTGTTGAAATGGATGTGACACTCCTTCCTAAGATCAAGCTTGAAGTAGTTGTAAGTAAGATCCCTGTAGAGGATGTTATCGAGGCAGCTAAGAGAACACTTTACACCGGCAAGATCGGTGATGGTAAGATCTTCGTTTACAGCATCGACAACGTAGTAAAGATCCGTACAGGCGAAGAAGGTATAGCTGCTTTGGCAGATGCAGAGTGATATAGCATGAAGAACGCATAAGTGGTGTTATGCGCTCCTCATTCAAATATACAAATAATTAGTATCAGGAGGAAACAGTATGTGCGCAATACTTGCATACGAAGGAGAAGAAGTATCAGAGGATTATTTTAAGGGATTGCTGGAGAGAACAGCATCCAGAGGTCCGGACAAGTCCAGGACTCTTAAGGTGAAAAACGGATGGCTTGGTTTTAACAGACTTGCAATCATGGGACTTAATTGCAAGGGCATGCAGCCCTTTGAGTTGAATGGTAATGCAGTTATCTGTAATGGAGAGTTGTACGGTTTCACACACCTTAGAGACTATCTTAAATCCCTTGGATACAGCTTCAACAGTGATAGCGACTGCGAGATATTGCTTCCTCTTTATGAAAAGCTTGGAACTGCAATGTTCTCTATGCTGGATGCGGAATTTGCATGTGTTATCTACGACGGCGAGAAAAACAAATTCATAGCTGCAAGAGATCCGATAGGAATCAGACCTCTTTACTATGGATATGATAACGATAAGCACATCGTTTTTGCATCAGAGCCTAAGAACCTCACCGGGGTATGTGACAGGATCGAGCCTTTCCCTCCCGGACACTATTATGAGGATGGAAAATTTATCTGCTACAGAGATCTGACAAAGGTCAAAGAGGTAAGAACAGATAATCTTGAAACAGTTATAGAGAACATTCACGATAAGCTTCTTTTAGGAATTAAAAAACGACTTCAGGCTGATGCACCTGTAGGTTTCCTTCTTTCAGGAGGGCTTGATTCATCACTTGTATGCGGCGTGGCAGCAAGACTTTCAGATAAGCCTATCGAGACCTTTGCAATAGGTATGGATATAGATGCCATTGACCTTAAGTATGCAAGAGAAGTTGCTGATTATATTCACAGCAATCATCACGAGGTCATCATTACCAAGCAGGATGTTATAGATGCCATCGAACCTGTAATACACGCACTTGGAACCTATGACATCACAACAGTAAGAGCATCAATCGGAATGTATCTTCTTTGCAAATGGATACATGAAAATACCGATATTAAGGTTGTTCTTACAGGTGAGATTTCTGATGAGCTTTTTGGATACAAGTACACGGACTTTGCTCCCAGTGCGGAGGCATTCCAGGAAGAAGCAGAGAAAAGAATCAGAGAGCTTCATATGTATGACGTTCTCAGAGCCGACAGATGTATAAGCGTGAATTCGCTTGAAGCAAGAGTTCCTTTCGGAGATCTTGATTTTGTAGATTACGTAATGAGTATTGATCCTGCTAAAAAGCTTAACACCTACGGAAAGGGCAAGTTCCTTCTAAGAAAAGCTTTTGAAAAGGACGAGTTCATTCCTCGCTCAATATTGATGAGAGAAAAAGCAGCATTTTCAGATGCTGTGGGACATTCTCTTAGAGATGATATTATCGAGTATGCAGAAGCAACATACACTGATGCAGCATTCGAAGCAGGAAAAGCAAAGTACTCACACGCTACACCTTTTACTAAGGAATCACTTTTATTCAGAGATATTTTTGAAAAGTATTATGAGAATCAATCTCATATGGTTGTAGACTTCTGGATGCCAAATAAATCCTGGAAGGGCTGCGATGTAAATGACCCCTCGGCCCGTGTTCTCTCAAATTACGGTGCCAGTGGTGAATAAAATGTTAATTATTTAAGTGAGGTTCCATGAAAGATATGTTCCAATTTCAATCGATTATGCGTAAGCAACGAGAGTGAAATTGGAACATATCTGGGAAGGAGCCGTACAAAAGGAGGAAGATATGATTGATGCCAGCAAACTTACAGAAGAATATGGATGTCTTGTTTTTAATGACAAGGTAATGAAACAGCGTCTGCCTAAGGATATTTACAAGGCAGTACACAAAACAATAGAGATGGGTAGTCACCTGGAACTTGAGGTTGCAAACACAGTTGCCGCTGTTATGAAAGAGTGGGCAGTAGAGAACGGTGCAACACATTTTACTCACTGGTTCCAGCCTATGACAGGCCTTACAGCAGAGAAGCACGACAGCTTCATTTCACCTGCTGATAACGGAACTGTAATCATGGAGTTTTCAGGAAAAGAGCTTGTAAAGGGCGAGCCTGATGCTTCAAGTTTCCCTTCAGGCGGTCTTCGTGCCACATTTGAGGCACGTGGATATACAGCATGGGATCCTTCATCTCCTGCCTTTATTAAAGATGGTTCACTTTATATCCCGACTGCTTTCTGCTCCTATGGAGGAGAGGCTCTTGATAAGAAGACACCTCTTCTTAGATCCATGGAAGCTCTTTCAAGAGAAGCAGTTAAGATGCTCCACCTCCTGGGACATGAGGATGTAAAGCGCGTAAACACCACAATCGGCTCTGAGCAGGAGTATTTCCTTATAGATAAAGACTTCTATAAAAAGAGAAAGGACCTTCTTTTTACCGGACGTACACTTATCGGTGCTCCGGCATCAAAAGGGCAGGAGATGGAGGACCATTACTTTGGCGTAATCAAGCCCAAGGTTTCAGCTTACATGCATGATCTTGATGAAGAGCTTTGGAAGCTTGGTATTCCTGCTAAGACAAAGCATAACGAGGTTGCTCCTTCACAGCATGAGCTTGCACCTGTTTTTGAGACAGCCAACATCGCTGTTGATCACAACCAGCTCACAATGGAAGTTATGAAGAAGGTTGCAGATAAGCACAACTACGCATGTCTGTTACATGAAAAGCCCTTCGAGGGAATCAATGGTTCAGGTAAGCACAACAACTGGTCAGTTTGCACTGATACAGGCCTTAACCTGTTAGATCCCGGAAAACATCCCGGAGAGAACATTCCTTTTCTTGTTTTCCTGATGGCAGTTATCGCAGCAGTTGATGATTATGCAGGTGTTCTCAGATTATCAGTTGCTTCTGCAGGTAACGATCACAGACTTGGCGGAAACGAAGCACCGCCGGCAATCATCTCCATTTTCGTAGGTGATGAGCTTGCTGAAGTACTTAAGGCAGTTGAAGCAGGAACCGCATACGAGGGCTCAGGAAAAGTTCAGATGGCTATGGGTGCTCAGGTTCTTCCTCACTTTACAAAGGACAACACAGACAGAAACAGAACATCACCCTTCGCATTTACAGGTAACAAGTTTGAGTTCAGAATGCCCGGTTCTGCAGTTTCTGTAGCAAATGCAAACATCGTTCTCAACACTGCAGTTGCAGAAGAGGTTGCCAGATTATACGAGAAGCTTGAAGGTTATAGCGGAGACGAGCTTAAAGAAAAGATCGCTGAAGTTCTTAAGGAAGAGCTTGCAGCACACAAGAGAGTTCTTTTCAACGGTAACGGCTACACAGATGAGTGGGTTGCAGAAGCAGAAAAGAGAGGACTTCTTAACCTTAAGTCTCTTCCGGATGCAATGCCTCACTGGATTTCTGATAAGTCCATCGAGCTTTTCACAAAGCACGGTATCTTCACCAAGGAAGAGATTTTCTCAAGATATGAGATCCTGCTTGAGAACTACTCAAAGTCAATCCATATCGAGTCTCTTACAATGCAGGAGATGATCAGAAAGGATCTTACAGAAGGTCTTGTAGCATACCAGAAGGATCTTACAAAGGAAATTCTTCAGAAGAAGAGTGTACTTGAAAGCGCAGATTGTGCTCTTGAAACAGGAGTGCTTAAGACTCTGGATGAGCAGGGTGCTAACATGTGCAAGGCACTTGCAAAGCTCGCAGAGGACACAAAGACAGCTGAAGGAATGACAGAGGTTCTGGAAACTGCAGCATATTATCAGAAGACAATCCTTGCTGATATGGATGAGCTTCGTAAATATGCAGATACTGCTGAAGCACTTATTCCTGATAAGTATCTCAGCTATCCTACATACGGACAGATGCTGTTTTCACTTCGATAACCTTTCATATTTTTTCTAATAATGTACATCTCACCCGGCCCAGGTTCTCCTGACCGGGTGAGGTGGCATACAGAGTTTAAAATTTGAGGAGCTTTTATTTATTATGAATACTTGGATGAACGAACGTGATGCCTGCGGTATCGGTGCAGTCATCAATATAGATGGAAGTGCAGACAATAAAGTTTTAGATGATGCTCTTTCCATAGTAGAGAAACTTGAACACAGAGCAGGTAAGGATGCAACAGGAAAAGTCGGAGACGGTGTAGGCATCCTTATTCAGATTTCCCATAAATTCTTTTCAAAAGAAGCTGCTAAGATCGGCATTAAGCTGAAGAAAGCCGGGGACTACGGAATCGGTATGTTCTTCTTTCCCCAGGATTCCATGAAAAGAATGTTCGCGAAGCGCATGCTTGAGGTCATTGCTGAAAAGGAAGGCCTTAAGGTCCTTGGATGGAGGGATGTGGAAATACATCCTGAAATTCTTGGTGAGGTTGCAAGAAACTGCATGCCTTATATTTGCCAGTGCTTTGTTGAGAGACCTTCAGATGTTCAGAGGGGTATTGATTTTGACAGACGTCTCTACTGCCTTAGAAGAGAGTATGAAAAATCTTCAGAGGATACCTATATCTGTTCGTTTTCATCCAGAACCATTGTCTACAAGGGTATGTTCCTTGTAGGTCAGCTTAGAAATTTCTACGGAGATTTATTATCTCCTGATTATCATACTGCGGTTGCCATGGTACACAGCAGATTTTCAACCAACACAACACCTTCATGGCAGAGAGCTCATCCCTACAGAATGATCGCACACAACGGTGAGATCAATACCATCCGCGGTAACAGTGACAGAATGCTGGCTCGTGAAGAGACCATGGATTCTGATGTTTTCGGGGATGATCTTGGTAAGGTTTATCCTGTAATCGCATCTTCAGGTTCTGACTCTGCGATGCTTGATAACACCCTTGAATTTTTATATATGAATGGCATGGATCTGCCTCTTGCCATGATGCTTACTATTCCTGAGCCTTGGAAGCACAACGATTTCATGGATAAGGACAGGAAGGATTTCTATCACTACTATGCAACCATGATGGAGCCCTGGGATGGCCCTGCGGCTGTTCTTTTCACAGATGGAGAAGTATTCGGAGCAACTCTCGACAGAAACGGTCTTCGTCCTTCCAGATACTATGTGACAAAGGATGGCAGACTTATTCTGGCTTCCGAGGTTGGTGTGCTTGATATTCCCGAGGAGAACATTCTGAAAAAGTCCAGACTTTCACCGGGACATATGCTCCTTGTTGATACCAGAGAAGGCCGCATAATCTCAGATGAGGAGTGTAAGGAGAAGTATTCCAAGGCAAGACCCTACGGTGAGTGGCTTGACAGATATCTCCTTCATCTGGATTCACTTAATATTCCGAATAAAAAAATCCCGACCCACACACAGGTTATGAGGGATAAGCTCTACAAGGTGTTCGGATATTCCTATGAAGATGTGAAAAATCAGATCATGCCTATGGCAATGAATGGCATAGAGCCTACAGTTTCCATGGGTACGGATATTCCCCTTGCCATGCTTTCAAAGCATCATCAGCCGCTGTTTTGCTATTTTAAGCAGCTTTTTGCGCAGGTTACAAATCCGCCCATCGACTCCCTTAGAGAGAAGGTTGTAACGGATACGACGGTTTACATCGGATCTGATGGTAACCTTCTTAAGGAAAAAAGCGATAACTGCAGAGTTCTTGAAGTGAACAACCCGATCCTTACAGGCGTTGATCTTATGAAAATAGAATCACTGGATCAGCCGGGATTTAAGGTAAGGAAAATCTCACTTCTTTATTACAAGAATACTCCTGTTGAAAGAGCACTGGAGCAGCTTGATGTTTCCGTGGACAGAGCGGTGGCAGACGGCGTTAACATCATCATTCTCTCTGATAGAGGAGTTGATGAAAACCACATGCCTATACCGTCACTTCTTGCTGTGTCATCAGTGGAGCAGCATCTCGTAAGAACAAAGCAGCGCACGGTAGTTTCTCTTATTCTTGAGAGCGGTGAGCCAAGAGATGTTCATCAGATCGCAACACTGCTTGGTTTTGGTGCAAGAGCAATCCACCCTTATCTTGCTCAGGAGTGCATAGCAGAGCTTATCGATATAGGCATACTTGATAAAGACTATCACACTGCAATAGCAGATTATAATAAGGCTCTTCTTAGCGGCGTTGTAAAGATTGCAGCCAAGATGGGTATATCCACACTTCAGTCATATCAGTCAGCAAGGATTTTTGAGGCGATTGGTCTTTCAAAGGAGCTTGTTGATAAATACTTTACAGGAACCACAAGCCGCGTAGGCGGAATCGGTATAAATGAGATTGGTGAGGATGTGGAATTTCGTCATAACAGAGCATTTGATCCCCTTGGACTTTCCACGGATTCAAGCCTTGATTCCATCGGTTTCCATGCTCTTAGAAGCGGCGAAGACAAAGAAGATCACATGTACAGTCCAAAGACAATCGTTACTCTCCAGAGATCTGTAAGAGAGGGTGACTACGATATGTTCAGACAGTACACTCATATGGTTGATGACGAATCAAGACCTCATACACTTAGGGCACTCCTTTCATTTGTACCTGCAAAAGAGCCTGTACCCCTTGATGAGGTTGAGAGCGAAGAAGAGATTGTAAAGCGTTTCCAGACTGGAGCCATGTCCTATGGCTCACTTTCAAAAGAAGCTCATGAGACTCTTGCAATCGCCATGAACAGACTTGGCGGAAAATCAAACACCGGTGAAGGCGGTGAAGATGCAGCTCGTTTTGGAACAGAGAAAAACAGTGCTGTTAAGCAGGTGGCATCAGGAAGATTTGGTGTAACAAGCCAGTATCTTCAGAGTGCAAAAGAGATCCAGATTAAGATGGCACAGGGTGCAAAGCCAGGCGAAGGCGGACATCTTCCCGGTAAAAAAGTATACCCCTGGGTTGCAGCAACTCGTTTTTCAACTCCCGGCGTAGCACTTATTTCACCTCCGCCGCATCATGATATTTACTCGATCGAGGATCTTGCGCAGCTGATTTACGATCTTAAAAATGCCAATGATAAGGCACGTATTTCAGTTAAGCTCGTATCTGAGGCAGGTGTTGGAACCATCGCTTCAGGTGTTGCAAAAGCAGGCGCACAGGTAATTCTTGTGTCAGGTTATGACGGAGGAACAGGCGCAGCGCCTTCATCCTCAGTTCACCATGCGGGACTTCCCTGGGAGCTTGGTATCAGTGAAGCACATCAGTCACTTCTAGATAACGGTCTTAGAAGCAGAGTTGTCCTTGAGACAGACGGTAAGCTGATGACAGGTAGGGATGTTGCTATCGCAGCGCTTCTTGGTGCAGAGGAATTTGGTTTTGCTACAGCGCCCCTTGTATGTATGGGCTGCATGATGATGAGAGTTTGCTCCAAGGATACATGCCCTGTTGGTATCGCTACTCAGAACGAAGAGCTTAGAAAGAGATTTGCAGGAAAGCCTGAATACGTAATGAACTTCATGCTCTTTGTTGCAAGACAGCTTCGAGAGATCATGAGCGAGCTTGGCTTTAGAAAACTCACAGATATGGTTGGTAGAACAGACTGCCTTAAGATGAGAGTGGTTTCTGATGCAAGATGTAAGGATGCCGCTGACCTTAGCAGAATCCTTAATAAGGCATATACAAGTCCTGAGAAAAACCATTTTGATCCTGTAGATGTTTATGATTTTGCTCTTGAAAAAACACTGGATTCAAAGGTACTTATACCTGCCTACGAGAAGGATAAGAATGCTCATATCAAGGTGGATGTATCCAGTACGGACAGAAGCTTTGGAACTCTTCTTGGCAGCAGAGTAACTGCGAATTATCAGAATACACTTCCCGATGATTCCGTGATGATAGAGGCCCACGGAGGCGGCGGTCAGTCCTTTGGCGCATTCCTTCCGAAGGGTGTGACTATAAAGCTTTACGGTGATGCCAATGACGGTTTTGGAAAAGGATTGTCAGGCGGTAAGGTCATTGTAAGACCTGCAACAAAGGCTACCTATAAAGCACATGAAAACATCATTATCGGTAACGTTGCACTTTACGGTGCAACAGCAGGTAAAGCCTATGTTTGCGGCATAGCAGGAGAGAGATTCTGTGTAAGAAATTCCGGTGCAATAGCTGTTTCTGAAGGCTGTGGCGATCATGGCCTTGAGTACATGACAGGCGGAAGAGCTGTAATCCTTGGAATGACAGGTAAGAACTTTGCAGCCGGCATGAGCGGTGGTATAGCTTATGTTCTCGATAAGGAGCATACTCTTTACCTTCGCATGAACAAGGATATGGCTTCACTTTGTGAGCTTACTGAAAAATATGATATCGCTGAGCTTTACGGAATCCTTGAGGACTACGTAAAGGAAACCGGATCAGAGTACGGCCGCGAGATTTTGGACAATTTTGATGATTATATTCCTGATTTTAAAAAGATAGTTCCTAACGACTACCAGAAGATGCTTACAGCCATCGGAAGGCATGAGGAGCAGGGAATGGATCACGAGCACGCAGTACTTGAGGCATTTAAAGAGCTATCATAAAAACAGGAGCAAAAAGATGGGAAAAGATACAGGATTTCTTGAATATAAAAGAACAAATAATAAGGATGTTTCACCGGCTGAGAGGCTTAAGAACTTTGAAGAATTTCATAAGCCTCTTATCCCGGATGAGCGAAGAAAACAGGCTGCAAGATGTATGAACTGCGGCGTTCCCTTTTGTCAGTCTGCCATGAATCTTGGCGGCATGGTTACAGGATGCCCTCTTCATAATCTGATACCTGAGTGGAACGATGAGATTTACAGAGGTCATGACAATCATGCTTTTGCAAGACTTCGTAAGACCAGTAATTTTCCGGAATTCACCGGACGCGTGTGTCCTGCACTTTGCGAAAAGGCATGTATGTGCGGACAGAACGGAGATGCGGTTACTGTTCATGATAATGAGCTTTTCCTTATAGAGACGGCTTTTAATCATGGATACATAACTCCCAGAATCCCGGAGATCAGAAGTGGGAAAAAGGTGGCAGTAGTAGGAAGCGGACCTTCCGGTCTAGCAGTTGCAGATGAACTTAACCACAGAGGTCATACGGTAGAAGTTTTTGAAAGAGAGGATGAGATCGGCGGACTTCTTATGTATGGAATCCCCAACATGAAGCTTGATAAAAGCGTTATTAAGAGAAGACGAGCTTTGATGGAGGAAGAGGGTGTTGTTTTCCATACAGGCGTTGATGTAAATAAGAAGGAGGCAGCAGGGCTCCTTAAGGAATTCGATGCAGTTGTTTTGTGCTGCGGTGCTAAAAAGGCAAGACCTCTTCCGGCAGCAGATCCTGCAAGTGTTAAGGGTGTTTACTTTGCGGTCGATTTTTTAACACAGACTACAAAGGCACTTATGGATTCCGAGGACAGGTCGGTAGAAGCCTTGAAAAAACATGGCGGTTACATTGATGCGGCAGGTAAAAATGTTGTGATCGTAGGCGGCGGTGATACAGGTAACGACTGCATCGGAACAGTTTTAAGACACGGTGCAAAAAGCGTAACTGCCCTTGAGATGATGCCAAAGCCACCTGTAGAAAGAGCTCAGAATAATCCATGGCCTGAGTGGCCAAAGACCCTTAAAACTGATTATGGTCACGAGGAGGCAATCCATGTTTTTGGAGATGATCCAAGAGTATATGAGACCACGGTTAAGAGCATAACCACAGATAAAAAGGGTGCTATCAAAGAGATAGAAACCGTAAAGGTGACATTCAAGGATGGCAAGCTTACAGAGGTAAAGGGTTCAGAGAAAAAACTTAAGTGTGATATTCTCCTTATCGCAGCGGGCTTTATCGGATGCGAGGATTACTCAGCTGATGCTTTTGATGTAAAGAGAAGTCAGAGGGGAATTGTTATCACAAATGAGAATGGTTATCATATTGAAGGTACAAAAATCTTCTCCGCAGGTGATATGCACAGGGGACAATCCCTCGTAGTATGGGCTATTGCAGAAGGCAGAGCCTGCGCTGTAGAGGTTGATGAATTCCTTATGGGATATTCAAATCTATAATTTGACATTATGTTTTCATGAAGGTAAGATGTATCTTGATGAAGACAAAGGCGTCTTAGAGTGATAACTCTAGGGCGCTTTTTGCGTTTTTGCAAAAGCTTGCAGAGGATTTTACTAAGAGAGGAGTATGAAAATTTATCATGGCTACAATAAACAAGAATTATTTGAAGTTACCCGGAAGCTACCTTTTTTCCAGAATTGCAAAAAAGGTAGCAGCATACAGCGAAGCTAACCCTGATGCAAAGATCATCAGGCTTGGTATAGGAGATGTTACAAGACCTATTGCACCAAAGGTTATAGAGACTCTCCACAACGCTGTTGATGAGATGGCTGATCCTTCTACCTTTAAGGGATATGCTCCTGATCTTGGATATGAGTTCCTTAGAAAGGTTATTTCCGAAAAGGATTTTAAGGTCAGGGGATGTGATATTTCTCCGGATGAGATTTTTGTTTCCGATGGAGCTAAGTGCGACTGCGGTAATATTCAGGAGATTTTCGGACTTGATAATGTGATCGCAGTGTGTGATCCTGTATATCCTGTTTACGTTGATTCCAATGTAATGGCAGGAAGAACAGGCGAGTTTGATGCAGCTGCAGACAGATATAAGGGCGTAATTTACATGCCCTGTAAGGCTGAGAATGGCTTTGCACCGGAGCTCCCCGAAGAGGTGCCGGATCTTATTTACCTGTGCTTCCCCAACAACCCTACCGGAGCTGTTATTTCAAAGGAAAAGCTGCAGGAGTTTGTAGATTATGCCAATAAGAATGATTCTGTAATTCTCTACGATGCGGCTTATGAAGCATATATTTCCGAAGAGGGCGTTCCCCACAGTATATATGAGTGCGATGGAGCAAAGGACTGCGCCATCGAGTTTAGATCATTCTCCAAGACTGCCGGATTTACAGGGCTTAGACTTGGTTACACGGTTATTCCCAAGCAGCTTAAAACAGGCGGCGAGGAGCTTTGGCCTTTGTGGGCAAGAAGACATGGAACAAAGTATAACGGCGCTCCATACATTATTCAGAGAGCAGGAGAAGCTGTTTATTCTGAGGAAGGAATGAAGCAGGTAAAAGAGCAGATTGCTTATTATATGTGGAATGCTAAGTATATCCATGACGGTTTAAAGGAGGCAGGCTTTGAAGTGTCAGGCGGCGTAAATGCACCTTATATCTGGCTTAGAACACCGGATAACATGACCAGCTGGGAGTTCTTTGATATGCTTTTGGAAAAAGCAAATGTGGTTGGAACACCGGGATCAGGCTTTGGCCCCGGAGGTGAGCATTACTTCAGACTGACAGGCTTTGGAAGTAAGGGAAATACCATCGAAGCGATTGAGAGAATAAAAAAGATGTAATGAGATTTTGAAATCTCAATACACCTTGATTTTTACGGAGAGCCGCCCTTTACGGGTGGCTTTTTGTACGCCGTCATATACGAATTTGCCATAGCCTCTTACGGAGACTCTTGAGCCTTCCTTAAGGTCATAGCCGCCGCTGTGGGCTGTTTTGCCATCCACGAAAACAGATTCCGATTCCACCAGATCCTGGGCTTTGCTTCTGCTTAGCTTGTATACAAGAGCCAGAATCGCATCAAGTCTTTCAGAGGAAACTGTGCCCTCAAGAATCCTGAACTCCGGAATGATATCACATTCGGAAACCGGTACTTTTTTACACTTGACGGTAGTGTGTTTTATCCTGCAAAGCTCATCGCAGATAAGCGATGCCACATCCTTCATGACAAATACGTAGCCTCTTGTCTGGTCTGTTCTGATATCGCCGATTCTGTTTCGCTCGATTCCAAGGTTCATAAGAGATCCAAGGAAATCTCTGTGTGTCAGCTCATCGGCAAATTTCCTGTTAGCGGGTTCTATCAGAATGCAGCTTACAACGTCACTTTCAGAGCGCTCCTGTAACAGGAAGGCTTCGGAATCAAGGTATGAAGGGAGAAAGCAGATGACTGCTCTTTCCGGATCTTCAATGCCTCCGTAAATACAGTAATCCACACCTTCAATCTGGTTTTCTCCGGTGATGAGTCCGTTTGATACGCATAGTGAAGTTACATCATACAGCTCAGACTGTGAGAGAAAATCAGTGTGCGTTACGTAGTTGTTTTCATAGGCACGTCTTGCCAGGTCTTTAATTCGTCCTAATAATAATCTTTCGTTGTCCATTTTTTTAATCTATATTTTATGCAGATAAATGTCAATAATTTGCATGTGGCATCTTGTCGTGGAAACTCGGATAATTTAGAATTATAAAGGATGATTGGACACACAGAAGGTATTTCATATATCTTCTTTATGGTATAATAAGTTTTGGTGTATAGTTACTTTATTTATTATATTATGATAGCAAGGGATGAATATGAGAAAAAAGCTTATAGCATCTGCACTTGCGCTGATGATGCTTGTGGGTATTCTTGCTGCGACGGCAAGCACGGTATCAGCTAAGAAAACCTTTGCCAATGATTACGGTGTTTTCCTCAGTCTTAACAGTAATAAGAAGACTATGAGGAAACTGGCCGGGTATAAGACCATCGTGATCGATGTTCAGAATGATTTTACCAAAGAGGACATACGTAAGCTCAGGAAGGCGGGGCATAAGGTATACAGTTATATAAATGTCGGAGCCATAGAGAATTACAGAGATTACTATAATGATTTCAGTGATGTCATGCTCGATGTTTATGAGAACTGGGAAGATGAGCGATGGGTTGATGTATCCAAGGAAAAATGGCAGAACTTCATTGTTAATGATCTCTCTGAGAGAATCAAGGCAACAGGCGTTGATGGTTTTTTCGTTGATAATGTAGATGTCTATTATATGTATAAGGATGCTGCATTTGGCCCCGGTATCTACGATGGACTTGAGATTATATTGAAAGGCTTGTCCAAAAAGGGCAAGGTAATCATTAACGGCGGAGATACATTTGTAACCGAGTACTACGACAGGAACGGTTCTCTGGACGGAATACTTGACGGTGTTAACCAGGAGAGTGTTTTTACCAGGATAATTGATTACGATAAGAACAAGTTTGGTAAGAGTGATAAGGACTCAGAGAAGTACTTCACCTCTTATTTGAAAAAAGTAAAAAAGTGTAAGAAGAAGGTTTACCTTTTGGAATACACTAAAAATAAAAGGCTAAAGAAAAAGATAAAGAACTATTGTAAGAAAAAAGGATATAAGTATTATATATCCGGTAATTTGAACCTATCATAAAGATCTTGATTATCAAGGACAGAAGGCAAGAGAGAGGGATATGAAAAAAATAAGTATAAGAGTAACAACACTTGGGGGATTTGGAATTGAATGTGACGGCAAGAGCCTCACACTGGGAAGGAATAAGGGATCTAAGTATATCCAGCTGATAACCAGAATCTGCGTTGCCGGCGAAGAGGGTGTACTTAAAGAGGATCTTCAGGAAGATATTTATTCTGATGATCTTGGCGTAAAGAGTAATCTCAATAACAGTCTTAACAACCTTGTATATCAGTTTAAGAAGGTTGCTGAGAAAGCCGGTATTCCCGGAGGAAAGCTTATTGCCATTTCTGATGGAAGATACGTGATTGATCAGGATGTTGATATCTCTTCCGATATAATTGAGTTTGAACAGTTCTTCAGAGAAGCCAGGAAGCAGAAGTCCGATAAGAAAAAGACTGAGCTTATGAAGCAGGCCTTTGATCTTTATAAGGGAGCTTTCCTTCCTGAACTTGATGATCTTTACTGGATTTCAAGAAGGGCTGAAGAATACAGGACCATGTATGATGAGTGCGTAGATTATCTGGCAGCTCAGTACAAGGAGAATGAAGAGTATTCTGAGATGGCTTATGTATATCATACAGCTGCCGACATCGATAAGGACTGTGAGTGGCAGGTAGGTGAGATCGAAGCTTATATGTTCCTGAAGGACTATAAGAAGGCTTATGCTCTTTATGAAGAGATGGTCAGATACTACGCTGAGGAGCTCGGTGTTTCTCCTACTGAGAATATGCAGAGATGCTATCAGAACCTGCAGGATTCTGCTTTTTCCGATCTTGGTATCAGCGATCAGGATGACTACATGGATCATCCCATCGGCGGCGAGCTTGTGGAAGAAGAGGATAATAAGCCTTATGAATGTCTTTTCCCTGAGATGAGTGCTTCATATCATATTCTTAGCCGTAACATGGAGAGACACGGACTTACAGTATTCCTTCTGCTTTTGACTATTGCCGATTATGAAGGTAAAGAGATCAGACAGGAAGAAAAAGCAGAGAGAAGAATGGAATCTCTTAAGGTTGCTATAAACGAGACACTTCGTCACGGCGATGCTTTCTGCAGATACTCCAGAACTCAGTACCTTGTACTTCTTACCGGAACCGGTGTCGAGGAGTGCATGCTGGTACACAGACGTTTGCAGGACAGACTTAAGGAGCTTGCAGGACCGAGAGCTTCACTGAATTACAGAATTATTTCATATAAAGATATAGCTGATGAAAGATAAGTTTTTCTGAGGCAAAGGTTCACACTTATTTCATATAATAAAGTTTTCTAGATGATATAATTGGTTTATGGGCGAGCGCATTTGGGGAATATTAGCGTGATCACCCATTTTGAGGGGGCATACGTTAGAGCTTGGAGGAATGCCCATGGCTATTGGTAATTTGGACTTAACTCAGCTTGATCGGTCGTTCATGACTGATGAGCAAAAGTCTCTTTTAAATGTTAGTAATATATCTCAGAAGGAAATCGAGCAGCTGCTTATTATGAGAGGGCAGGTGCAGGAATTCCAGATGATGATGATGAAATATGATTGTGCTTTATCGGAAGTAAGAACCAAACTTGAGGTTTTAAACAAAGAGCTTACACTCAGATATAACCGCAATCCTTTTGAAAACATAAAGAGCAGAATTAAAACACCCGTAAGTATTTACGAGAAGTTAAAGAGAAAGGGCGTTGCTTTTTCCCTTGAAAATATTCAGGACAATATATCGGATATTGCAGGATGCAGAGCGATATGTTCTTTTGTTGATGATATTTATATGCTGGCTGATTGCCTTAAGAAGCAGGATGATGTGGAAGTTCTTGTTGAGAAGGACTACATCGCTGTTCCCAAAGACAGTGGCTACAGAAGCCTTCATCTTATAGTAGAGATTCCGATATTCCTTACGGATACAAAGGAATATATGAAGGTTGAGGTTCAGTTCAGAACCATTGCAATGGACTTCTGGGCAAGCCTTGAGCATAAGATGAAATACAAAAAGGACATCGAGAACGCAGAGCTTATTTCCGAGGATCTGAAGTTCAGTGCGGATCTGATCAATCAGCTTGACCGCAGAATGCAACAGATCAGAGAACGTATTGATGCAGGTGACGGTTCACCATACAATATGATTCCTACAGAGGAAGAGGAAAGAGCATCCACTGAGACACTGGAGATAATAAGGCGAGAGATTCAGGCAGAACAGAGAGCAATGCTTGAAGATGATGATTGATAATTTTTAATATGTGGTTTCTATAATAAAAGGAAGGCTTTGGTGCCTTCCTTTTTGTTGTGCTTATAAATTTGTTTTTGGGCTTTGTAAATACGTATGCTTTCGGATTTATTATTTTTCGTGGTTTAAATTACTTTGCAACCCATCGTCCGCTTGCGCCGCAGGGAAGAACCAGACCGTTTGATTTAACGGGAAGTCCTACTTCATCAGCTTCCACATATCCCTCGTGAAGCGGATCGATTGCTGTATGGAGCATGTAGGAAAGCACTGCGGGCTGTAATCCTGTGGTGTATGAATTAATTAAGAAGAAAAGCGGTTTATCTGATAAGAGCTTTGCGCTTCTAAGGATCAGATCATATACGCAGTCTTCTATTTTCCAAATTTCGCCCTTGGGACCTCTTCCATAAGAAGGGGGATCCATGATTATGGCATCATAGCTGTTGCCGCGTCTAAGCTCTCTGTCAACGAACTTGCCGCAGTCATCCACAAGCCATCTGATAGGAGCATCTGCAAGTCCTGATGATGCAGCATTCTCCTTTGCCCACTGAACCATGCCCTTAGCAGCATCTACGTGGGTAACGGCTGCACCTGCTTTTGCGGCGGAGACTGTAGCGCCACCTGTATATGCGAACAGGTTTAATACCTTGATTGGTCTGTCTGCATTTTTGATAAGCTCAGAGAACCAGTCCCAGTTAGCAGCCTGCTCCGGGAAAAGTCCTGTATGCTTAAAGCTGAAGGGTTTTAAATGGAAGGTAAGTTCCTTATAATTAATAGTCCATTCCTCCGGGAGGTTTCTAAAATCCCATTCACCGCCGCCTTTGTTGCTTCTATTATAACGGGCGTTGAATTTCTTCCAGCCCATGTGCTTTTTCTCTGTGTTCCATATTACCTGGGGATCGGGGCGCACCAGCATATAGTCGGCCCATCTCTCCAGCTTCTCGCCGCTAGAAGTATCTATTACCTCATAGTCCTTCCAATTATCTGCAATCCACATATTTGACTCCTAAAACTAAAAATGATAAAACAAACATTATTTATAGAAGAAATACAGTCACATAAAAACAGGATGTGCTTTCTTCTTCCATATTATATAATAATCATGTTTTCTTCCATATAATATAGAAGAAACATTTATAGATTTTATATAAAATATGAAAAAAAGAAACAATGCAGGCGAAATAGATTAAAAAACATCAAGTCAAAATGCTCGAAATTGCCTATTTTACGTAAAAAGTAATTAATTTTGAAAATAATGCTTGCATATGGAAAAGAAATAGGATATATTTATCAATGCTGTGACATGATAGCTGTGAAGCGTGAGGTTGCTGCCTTATCCAGTGAGGCAGGTTTTCCGTGGAGCGAATGTCAAGAGACCTTAAAGGTCAGACAATCTGACGACAAGTCACTGTACAAACAATATGTCTGTGAAGCTTAGCGAACAGAAACGACGTGTGAAAAGATTGTGGATGTGAAAGTTCACGACACACACGGGAGAGTGTACAGTCACCGCTTGTCGTACTTATCTAATTAAAGTGCGAAAAGGAGGCGACTTTTTTTATGGCAAATCAGGTAATGAGAATTACACTTAAGGCTTATGATCATCAGCTTGTTGATGCATCTGCCAAGAAGATCATCGAGACAGTCAAGAAGAACGGATCTCAGGTTAGTGGACCTGTACCGCTTCCCACTAAGAAGGAAGTAGTAACAATCCTTCGTGCGGTACACAAGTACAAGGATTCCAGAGAGCAGTTCGAGCAGAGAACACATAAGAGACTTATCGATATCATCACACCTACACCTAAGACAGTTGAGGCTCTTCAGAGATTAGAGATGCCCGCAGGTGTAAATATCAATATCAAGATGAAATAATTCATCGGCTACTAATGTTAAACCTCTACTAGTATGATGCAAGACGCATGATGCCGTGAAAACTGGAGAATTGCCAATGTGCAATTAAAGCGACATTGCGAACGATGTAAGCATCCGCTGTAGATGTAATAAGGAGGTAAATACAATGAAGAAGGCTATCTTAGCTACGAAGATCGGTATGACACAGATCTTCAACGAAGACGGTTCACTTGTACCTGTAACTGTTCTGCAGGCAGGCCCCTGTGTAGTAACACAGATCAAGACCGTTGAGAACGATGGTTACAGTGCGGTTCAGGTTGGTTATGTTGATAAGAAAGAAAAGATCATCAACAGAGACAAGAACGGCAAGAAGACAATCGTACATGCACATGGTGTAAACAAGGCTCAGCAGGGTCACTTCAAAAAGGCTGGCGTTTCCTGCAAGAGATTCGTTCGCGAGTTCAAGTTCGAGAACGCATCTGAGTATGAGCTTGGAAGCGAGATCAAGGCTGACATCTTCGCTGCTGGCGACAAGATCGATGCTACAGCAACTTCCAAGGGTAAGGGATTCCAGGGCGCAATCAAGAAGAATGGTCAGCACAGAGGACCTATGGCCCATGGTTCCAAGTTCCACCGTCATCAGGGTTCTAACGGATCCAGTTCTGATCCGAGCCGTGTATTCAAAGGAAAAGGAATGCCTGGTCACATGGGATGCGTTAAGGTAACAGTTCAGAATCTTGAGGTTGTTCGCGTAGACGCTGACAAGAATCTGATCCTTGTAAAGGGCGCAGTACCCGGACCGAAGAAGGGACTTGTAACAATCAAGGAAACTACAAAGGTTGAGGCATAAACTTTTCGAAAGGAGGAACATACAGATGGCTAACGTATCTGTTTACAATATGGAAGGCAAAGAAGTTGGCAACATCGAACTTAACGATGCCATCTTCGGAGTTGAAGTAAATGAACATCTTGTACATCTGGCAGTAGTTCAGCAGCTTGCTAACAAGCGTCAGGGTACACAGAAGGCAAAGACTCGTTCCGAGGTTAGCGGAGGCGGTCGTAAGCCTTGGAGACAGAAGGGAACCGGTCATGCAAGACAGGGTTCAACAAGAGCTCCTCAGTGGACAGGCGGTGGTGTAGTATTCGCACCCGCTCCGAGAGATTATTCTTTCAAGATGAACCAGAAAGAGAAGAGAGTTGCTCTTAAGTCAGCACTCACTGATAAGGTTCAGACAGGTAAGCTTATCGTTCTTGACGAGCTCAAGATGGATGAGTTTAAGACAAAGAAGTTTGCAGAGGTTATGACAAACCTTAAGGCTACACGTAAGGCACTCGTTGTTCTTGCAGATAACGATGCTAAGGTTGTTAAGTCAGCAAGCAATCTTCCTGAAGTAAAGACAGCACTTACAAATACAATCAATGTATATGATATTGTAAATGCACAGACACTCGTTCTTACAAAGGACGCAGTTGCTAAGATTGAGGAGGTGTATGCATAATGGCAGCTATTCAGTATTATGACGTAATCCTTGAGCCCGTGCTCACAGAGAAGAGCATGAACGCTATGGGTGAGAAAAAGTACACTTTCTTCGTACATCCTGAAGCTAACAAGACAATGATCAAGGAAGCTGTTGAGAAGATGTTCGATGGCGCTAAGGTTGCTAAGGTAAACACTCTCAATGCTAACGGAAAGCTTAAGAGACGCGGAATGACTTATGGCAGAACTGCTAAGGTTAAGAAGGCAATCGTACAGCTTACCGAGGACAGCAAGGATATCGAGATTTTCCAGGGACTTTAATTAACCAATAGACTATACGCACAGGATCAATCAAAGTCCGGATCCAGGCACAAGCCGTGCGTGATAAAAACAAAAGGAGATTATCATGGGAATTAAGAAATACGGCCCATATACACCGTCCAGAAGAAACATGACAGGTTCTGATTTCTCAGAGATCACAAAGAAGACTCCCGAGAAGAGCCTCCTCGTTTCTAAGAATTCAATCGCTGGACGTAACAACCAGGGTAAGATTACAGTAAGACATCGCGGTGGCGGTGGAAGAAGAAAATACAGAATCATCGACTTCAAGCGTTATAAAGATGAGTGCACAGCTAAGGTTATCGGTATCGAGTACGATCCTAACAGAACAGCAAACATCGCACTGCTTGAGTATGAGGATGGCACAAAGGCTTACATCCTTGCTCCTCAGGGACTTAAGGATGGCATGACAATCATGAATGGTCCTGCAGCCGAGGTTCGTATCGGTAACTGCCTCCCTCTTGCAAACATTCCTGTCGGTGAGAGCGTACATAACATCGAGCTCTATCCCGGAAGAGGTGGTCAGCTCGTTCGTTCAGCTGGTAACTCAGCTCAGCTTATGGCTAAGGAAGGTAAGTATGCTACACTTCGTCTTCCTTCTGGCGAGATGAGACTTGTTCCTATCGAGTGCCGTGCTACAATCGGTACAGTTGGTAATATCGATCACAACCTTATCAACATTGGTAAAGCTGGTCGTAAGCGCCACATGGGTATCCGTCCTACAGTTCGTGGATCAGTTATGAACCCGAATGATCACCCGCATGGTGGTGGTGAGGGTAGAGCACCTATCGGTCGTCCCGGCCCGTGCACACCTTGGGGTAAGCCTGCTCTTGGTTACAAGACACGTAAGAAGAAAAAGGCTTCTAACAAGATGATCATCAGAAGAAGAGACGGTAAGGCTATTAAATAAGCCATGTTGAGTTATTTGAGAGGAGAATGACAATGTCAAGATCACTTAAAAAGGGACCTTTCGCAGACGCAAGCCTGCTTAAGAAGATCGATGCAATGAATGCAGAGAATCAGAAGCAAATCGTTAAGACATGGTCCCGTCGTTCCACGATTTTCCCTTCCTTCGTTGGACACACAATCGCTGTTCATGACGGAAGAAAACATATTCCGGTATATGTAACGGAAGATATGGTTGGTCACAAGCTTGGTGAATTCGTTCCTACAAGAACCTATAGAGGTCATGCAGGCGCTGAGAAGAAGGGCGGAGTTCGCTAAATCGACCGGTTACAGTTTTTGAACAGTGAAAGGAGGTTATTCTATGGCTACAGCGCATAGAACCCAAGTTAAGAGAGAGAGAAATGCTCAGAAGGACAACAGACCTTCAGCAAAGTTATCTTACGCAAGAATCCCTGTTCAGAAGGCATGCTTTGTTATGGATGCCATCAGGGGTAAAGACGTTGAGACAGCACTTGCTATTTTGGAATACAATCCGAGATATGCATCAAGCGTAATTTTTAAGTTACTTAATTCTGCAATTGCTAATGCTGAGAACAATAACGGCATGAACAGAGCAAATCTGTACATTGCAGAGTGCAATGCAAGCAATGGCCCGATTATGAAGAGAATTCAGCCTAGAGCTCAGGGTAGAGCTTACAGAATTCAGAAGAAATTAAGCCATTTGACATTGATTCTGGATGAGAGATAAGAAAGGAGATAGTAAGTTCAATGGGACAGAAAGTTAATCCTCATGGCCTGAGAGTTGGCGTCATCGCAGATTGGGATTCCAAATGGTATGCAGATAATAATGAATTTGCAGACAATCTTGTTGAAGACTACAAGATCAGAAAGTTTCTGAAGAAGAAGCTTTATGCGGCAGGCATCTCCAAGATCGAAATCGAGAGAGCATCTGACCGTGTTAAGGTAATCGTTTATACAGCAAAGCCCGGCGTAGTAATCGGTAAGGGTGGCGCAGAGATCGAAGTTACTAAGAAAGAACTTTCAAAGATCACAGATAAGAAGGTTCTTGTAGATATTAAGGAAATCAAGAAGCCCGATAAGGATGCTCAGCTTGTTGCAGAGAACATCGCACAGCAGCTCGAGAACCGTGTATCATTCCGTCGTGCTATGAAGTCCTGCATGAGCAGAACAATGAAGACAGATGCACAGGGTATCAAGGCTTGCTGCAGTGGTCGTCTTGGTGGTGCTGATATCGCTCGTAGCGAGTTCTACAGCGAGGGAACAATCCCGCTTCAGACACTTAGAGCAGATATTGATTATGGATTTGCTGAGGCAGATACAACCTATGGTAAGGTTGGTGTTAAGGTATGGATCTATAAGGGTGAAGTACTTCCCACCAAAGCATCCGAGAATTCAGATAAGGAAGGGAGCGATAAATAATGTTAATGCCGAAGAGAGTAAAGCATCGTAAGCAGTTCCGCGGTTCTATGGCTGGTAAGGCTACACGCGGCAACACAATCGCATACGGTGAGTATGGAATAGTAGCGCTTGAGCCCTGCTGGATTCGTTCTAATCAGATCGAGGCAGCCCGTGTCGCTATGACTCGTTTCATCAAGCGTGGCGGTCAGGTATGGATCAAGATTTTCCCTGACAAGCCTGTTACAGCAAAGCCTGCTGAAACTCGTATGGGTTCCGGTAAGGGTTCTGTAGATTACTGGGTAGCTGTTGTTAAGCCTGGACGTGTTATGTTTGAAATCGGCGGAGTCGATGAAGAGGTAGCTAGAGAGGCACTTCGTCTCGCAGTTCACAAGCTTCCTTGCAAGTGTAAGATCGTATCAAAGGCTGATTTGGAAGGCGGTGCATCCAATGAAAACTAATAAGTATGTAGAAGAGCTGAAGGCTAAGTCTGCTGAGGAACTTAATCAGGAGCTTGTATCAGCTAAAAAGGAACTTTTTAATCTGAGATTCCAGAATGCAACTAACCAGCTGGATAACACAGCAAGAATTAAAGAGGTTAGAAAGAACATTGCAAGAATTCAGACTGTTATTACACAGAATGCTGCAAAGTAATGGAATCCTGAAAGGAGATATATCGTGGAAAGAAATTTAAGAAAAACGCGTGTTGGTAAAGTAACAAGCGATAAGATGGATAAGACCATCGTTGTTTCCATCGAAGATCATGTAAAGCATCCTCTTTACAAGAAGATTGTAAAAAGAACCTATAAGCTGAAGGCTCATGATGAGAACAATGAATGTCGTATAGGTGATACAGTCAAGGTTATGGAAACAAGACCCATGTCTAAGGATAAGAGATGGAGATTGGTTCAGATTATTGAACGTGCTAAGTAATTAGCGGATGGTTTTCAGATTGTTGATTATAAAAGGAGAAATAACATGATTCAGCAGGAAAGCAGACTTAGAGTTGCTGATAACACAGGTGCTAAAGAGCTTTTAACAATCCGTGTTATGGGTGGTTCTACAAGAAGATATGCGAGAATCGGCGATGTAGTTGTTGCTTCGGTTAAAGAAGCAACACCAGGCGGCGTTGTAAAGAAGGGTGATGTTGTTAAGGCAGTTGTAGTACGTACTGTTAAAGAGACTCGCCGTAAGGATGGTTCTTACATCCGTTTTGATGAGAACGCTGCTGTTATCATCAATGATGAAGGTAACCCGAAGGGAACTCGTATTTTTGGACCCGTTGCAAGAGAGCTTCGTGATAAGAAATACATGAAGATTCTTTCTCTCGCTCCGGAAGTATTATAAGGAGGCACCGAATGTCTACAAGTAAGATTAAGAAGGGCGATACTGTTAAGGTTATCGCTGGTAAGAGCAAAGATAAAGAAGGCAAGGTACTCTCCGTTGACACAAAGAATGGTAAGGTAGTAGTAGAGGGTGCTAACATGGTAACAAAGCACACAAAGCCCTCTGCTTCCAACCCCAACGGTGGTATCATTCAGCAGGAAGCTCCCATGGACATCTCCAATGTTATGTATGTTCATAAGGGGAAGGCAACACGTGTTGGTTTTAAGGTTGAGGACGGCAAAAAAGTTCGTATCGCAAAGTCAACTGGTGATGTCATTGACAAATAAGAAAGGAGGTAAGGAGCTTTGAGTAGATATAGAGATTTATACAAAGACGAGATCGTGGACGCTATGACAAAGAAGTTCGGTTACAAGAACGTTATGGAAGTTCCGAAGCTCGATAAGATCGTTATAAACATGGCTGTAGGTGAAGCTAAAGAGAACGCTAAGGTTCTTGAGAACGCTGCTAACGATATGCAGATTATCGCTGGTCAGAAGCCTGTTTACACTAAGGCAAAGAAGTCCATCGCTAACTTCAAGATAAGAGAGGGTATGCCGATCGGATGTAAAGTAACTCTTCGTGGTGAGAAGATGTATGAGTTCATGGATCGCCTTGTTAACCTTGCACTTCCTCGTGTACGTGACTTCCGTGGTGTTAACCCGAACGCGTTCGATGGTAGAGGAAACTATGCACTTGGTATCAAGGAGCAGCTTATCTTCCCTGAGATCGAGTACGATAAGGTTGATAAGACAAGAGGTATGGATATCATCTTCACAACAACTGCCAAGACTGATGAAGAGGCTCGTGAGCTTTTAACACTCTTCAACATGCCTTTCGCTAAGTAATTAAGGAGGAATCGAACACATGGCTAAATTATCCATGAAGGTAAAACAGCAGATGAAACCGAAGTTTTCTACACGCGGTTATAACCGTTGCAGAATCTGCGGACGTCCGCATGCTTATCTTAGAAAATACGGAATCTGCAGAATTTGTTTCCGTGAGTTAGCTTACAAGGGTGAGATCCCGGGTGTACGTAAGGCTAGTTGGTAATATAAAACATTGCGGCTTCGTGTCTCTGTGCAGACGGGCACAGTAAGGCGAAGCAATAATAGAAAATAAGGAGGCTTTTTCAAAAATGGCAATGAATGATCCTATTGCAGATATGCTTACAAGAATTCGTAACGCTAATACTGCAAAGCATGATACTGTTGACGTTCCTTCATCAAAGATGAAGCTTGCAATCGCAAACATTCTTCTTGACGAAGGTTATATCAAGAAGCTTGATGTAGTTGAAGAGAATGGTTTCAAGACTCTTCACATCACACTCAAGTACGGTGCTGACAGAAATGATAGAGTCATCACTGGTCTGAAGAGAATTTCCAAGCCTGGTCTTCGTGTATACGCAGGCAGAGAGGATCTTCCGAGAGTACTTGGCGGTCTCGGAATCGCTATCATCTCTACAAACCAGGGTGTTGTAACTGATAAAAAAGCAAGAGAGCTCCAGGTTGGTGGCGAAGTTCTTGCATTCGTTTGGTAAATTGGAGGTACGGGCATGTCACGAATCGGAAAAATGCCAATCGCAGTTCCTGCTGGTGTAACAGTAGAAGTTGCAGAAAATAATAAGGTGACTGTTAAAGGTCCTAAGGGCACTCTTGAGAGAGTTTTCCCTGCAGAGATGCAGTTCGAACAGAAAGATGGTCAGATCGAAGTTAAGAGACCTGATGATCAGAAGAAGACAAGAGCTCTTCACGGACTTTCAAGAAGTCTTCTGAACAACATGGTTGTTGGTGTAACAGATGGCTATGAGAAGAAACTTGAAGTTAATGGTGTAGGTTATAGAGCAGCAAAGAGCGGCAAGAAACTCACCTTGACCCTTGGATATTCACATCCTGTAGAACTCGAGGATCCTGAAGGAATCGAGACAGTAGTTGATGGTAACGCTATCATCGTCAAGGGTATAGACAAAGAAAAGGTTGGCCAGTTTGCAGCAATTATCAGAGAGAAGAGAGCTCCTGAGCCGTATAAGGGCAAGGGAATCAAGTATTCTGATGAAGTTATCCGCCGCAAGGTTGGTAAGACCGGTAAGAAGTAAGAGATAAGGAGAGTAAAAAATGGTTAGTAAAGAATCCAGACAGAAAAGTCGCGAAAAGAAGCATCTGAGAATTCGCAATCGTTTCAGCGGCACTGCTGAAAGACCGCGTCTTGCAGTTTTCAGAAGTAATAATCATATGTATGCTCAGGTTATCGATGATGTTGCCGGTAAGACACTTGTTTCTGCTTCCACACTTGAGAAGGACATTAAGTCAGCTCTGAAGGCTACAGATAATGTTGATGCAGCTGCATATATTGGTGATGTTGTTGCTAAGAGAGCAATGGAAAAAGGTATCAAAGCTGTTGTTTTCGACAGAGGCGGTTACATCTACCATGGTAAAGTAGCAGCGCTTGCTGATGCAGCTAGAAAAGCAGGCTTAGAATTCTAAGGAAGGGAGAAAGATAATGAAGCGTACAATCGTTGATGCAAGTCAGCTTGAATTAACAGATAAAGTCGTTACCATTAAGCGAGTTACAAAGGTAGTTAAGGGTGGACGTAACATGAAGTTCACAGCACTCGTTGTAGTTGGTGACGGAAACGGTCACGTTGGTGTAGGTCTTGGTAAGTCAACTGAAATACCTGATGCTATTCGTAAGGGTAAGGAGGATGCTACAAAGAACCTCATCTGTGTACCGCTTGATGAGAACAACAGTATCACACATGATTTCGTTGGTAAGTTCGGTTCCGCAGAGGTTCTGCTTAAGAGATCTCCTGAAGGTACTGGTATCATCGCTGGTGGTCCTGCACGTTCTGTATGTGAGCTTGCTGGAATCAAGAACATTCGTACAAAGTCACTTGGTTCTAACAACAAGCAGAATGTAGTTTATGCAACCATCAATGGTCTTGCAAACCTTAAGACACCCGAAGAAGTTGCTCAGAAGCGTGGTAAGTCTGTAGAAGAAGTTATCGCGTAAGTAGTAAGCAACATCTAGTAAAGGAGAAAATCAATGGCAGCTAAAAATGAAAGTGGAAAAAAGCTTAAAATCACATTGGTTAAGTCCACTATTGGTGCTGTTCCGAAGCAGGTTGCTACGGTAAAATCAATGGGATTTAAGAAACTTAACAGCAGTGTTGAACTGCCGGATAACTCTGCAACAAGAGGTCAGATCCAGCAGATTAGACACCTTGTTAAAGTCGAAGAACTGGACTAATTTAAGGAGGAAAATCATGGAATTATCAAATTTGAGACCTGCTGAGGGTTCTGTTCAGAGTGACAATTTCAGAAGAGGCCGCGGTCATGGTTCAGGAAATGGAAAGACCGCTGGTAAGGGACACAAAGGACAGAAGGCTCGTTCAGGTGCTCCGAGACCCGGATTTGAAGGTGGTCAGATGCCCCTGTTCCGTCGTCTTCCTAAGAGAGGCTTTAAGAACATCAATTCTAAGCATATCGTAGCTGTAAATGTAAGTTCACTTGAGTGCTTTGACAACGATAGCGTTGTTGATGTACAGGCACTTAAGGATAAGGGCATCATCAAACACGAGTATGATGGTGTTAAGATACTTGGAAACGGTGAATTTACCAAAAAGCTTACGGTTAAGGTAAATGCATATAGTGCATCTGCTAAGGAGAAGATCGAAGCTCTTGGGGGAACGGCAGAGGTGATTTAATGTTCACGACCATTAAGAATGCATTCAAAATCAAAGATATCAGAATGAAGTTATTGTTCACCTTCTTTATGTTGTTGGTGATCAGATTAGGTTCAGCTATACCGGTACCTGGAATGAATGTTTCAGTATTCCAGGACTGGTTCAAAGAGCTGTCCGAAAATAATGCTTTTGGTTTTATGGATCGATTTACAGGTGGTTCATTTGAGAATATGTCAATCCTGGCACTCAATATTACACCTTACATCACATCATCCATTATCATCCAGCTTCTCACAATTGCTATTCCTAAGTTTGAGGAATGGCAGCGTGACGGAGAGGATGGTAGAAAAAAGCTTGCAGCACTTACAAGATATATCACTGTAGTGCTTGCACTTATCGAGTCAGTTGCTATGGCAATTGGCTTCTACAGAAGTGGCTTCCTTGTAGAGAAGTCACCTCTCTATGTAGTTGAGATTGTTGCTGCGCTTACAGCCGGCAGTGCATTCCTTATGTGGATTGGCGAGCGCATTACGGATAATGGTGTTGGTAATGGTATTTCTATAGTACTTACTATCAACATTATTTCCAGAATGCCATCCGATTTAAGTAGCTTGTTTACACAGTTTGTAACAGGCAAGAGCATTGCAAAAGGGGTTGTATCGGCAATCATTATTATTGCAATTATTGTAGCAATGGTTGTTCTGGTTGTTCTTTTGAACGGCGCAGAGCGTAGAATCCCAGTACAGTATGCTAAAAAGATACAGGGCAGAAGAACCTATGGTGGTAATCATTCAGAGATTCCTCTTAAGGTTAATACCGCAGGTGTTATGCCTATTATCTTTGCTATGTCACTGTTCCAGTTCCCTATAATCATTTCACAGCTTGTAGGATACAAGGGAACAGGTGCATGGAGCGAGATACTTAAGTATCTCAATCAGAGCTATTGGTGTGAGCCTTCCAATCTTAAATATTCGATTGGACTTGTAGTATATGTATTGCTTTTAATATTCTTTGCATATTTCTACACATCAATAACATTCAATCCTTTAGAGATTGCTGATAATATGAAAAAGCAGGGTGGATTTATTCCCGGCATTCGTCCCGGAAAGCCCACTAGCGATTATTTAACAAACATTCTGAATTACATCATCTTTATCGGAGCTATTGGACTTACCATTATTGGTGTTCTTCCGATATTCTTTAATGGTGTATTCGGAGCTAACGTATCCTTCGGTGGTACGAGCCTTATCATTGTTGTAAGTGTTATTCTTGAAACGGTGAAGCAGATTGAATCACAGATGTTGGTACGTAATTATAAAGGCTTTTTAGATGATTAAAAACATGAGAGGTTTAGGGATTTGCTACTGCTTATCTTTGAACCTCTTGTTGTACTTTTATTAAAAATCCAGACCTAAATATGAGAAGGGAGAATTGGTAATGAAGATTATCATGTTAGGGGCACCTGGTGCAGGAAAAGGCACACAGGCAAAAATGATAGCAGAAAAGTATAAGGTTCCGCATGTTTCTACTGGAGACATTTTCAGAGCAAACATCAAAAACGGAACAGAGCTTGGTAAAAAGGCTAAGGAATATATGGATAAGGGACAGCTTGTTCCCGATGAACTCACTGTTGAGATCCTTCTTGACAGAGTAGCTCAGGAGGATTGCAAGAATGGTTATGTTCTTGATGGTTTCCCGCGTACAATTCCTCAGGCTGATGTTCTTGATAAAGAGCTTACAAAGCTTGGCGATAAGGTGGATTTTGCTATAAACGTAGATGTTCCGGATGAGAATATCGTTCGCAGAATGTCTGGAAGAAGAGCATGCCTTAAGTGTGGTGCTACATATCATATTGAACATATTCCTCCGAAGCAGGAAGGAATCTGTGATGTTTGTGGCAGCGAGCTTGTTCAGAGAGATGATGATAAGCCTGAAACAGTGCAGAATCGTCTCAGTGTTTACCACGAGCAGACACAGCCTTTGATCGACTACTACAATGAGAAGGGTATCTTAAAGTCAGTAGACGGAACAAAGGATATGCAGGATGTATTCAGTGAAATAACAGGTATTCTTGGTTAATTCAATCTGAGGTAATAGGAATGCCGGTTACGATTAAGTCACAAGAAGAATTGAACCTCATGAGAGAGTCAGGACATTTACTGGCGCAGGTTCATGAAGAACTGCATGAAGCGCTCAGACCCGGGATTTCAACACTTGAACTTGATGCTATTGGAGAGGAAGCGATTCGCAGACTCGGAGGTATCCCGAATTGTAAAGATTATGAGGGATACCCGGCATCAGTTTGTATTTCTGTAAATGATGAAGTGGTTCATGGAATACCCAAAGCTGAGACAATCCTTAAAGAAGGCGATGTTGTCACTTTTGATACAGGGCTTATATATAAAGGATATCATTCAGACGCTGCCAGAACATGGGGAGTGGGAAAGATATCCGAAGAGGCTGAAAAGCTCATAGAAGTGACAAAGCAAAGCTTTTTTGAAGGAATAAAGTATGCTAAGGCAGGCGGAAGACTTTATGATATATCACGGGCAATTCACAGATATATCAAGCCTTACGGATATGGTATAGTTCGAGAATTGACAGGACACGGAATAGGAAAAGAGCTTCATGAAGAGCCTTATGTTCCAAATTTCTGGAAATTAAGACGAGGCCTTGTCCTGCAGCCCGGAATGACATTATGCGTTGAACCCATGATTACTATGGGGAAACGTAAGATTGCTTTTCTCGATGATGAATGGACGGTAGTTACTATGGATGGATCCATAGCAGCTCATTATGAAAATACCATTGCCATTACTCCTGATGGAGAGCCCGAGATATTAACAATGATTTAATGAACATGCAAAAGTAATAGAAGATTTTAAAAGTGAGGTAAAAATGTCTAAAGCAGATGTAATTGAAATTGAAGGAAAGGTAGTTGAGAAACTTCCTAATACTATGTTTAAGGTTGAGCTTGAGAACGGACATGTTGTTCTTGCACACATCAGTGGAAAGCTCAGACAGAATTTTATCCGTATTCTCCCCGGTGATAAGGTAACAATGGAGCTTTCACCTTATGATCTTTCAAAGGGAAGAATTATTTGGAGAGATAAGTAATAACCTTATAAATTAGTACTTGTAAATGGACTCTATATATGTTATGATTGAATGCGGTCGTTTTTAAGGGTATAAGTATGCCCTTTTATTCGCATATATATACCAGAAAGGAGTTACAAATGAAAGTTAGGTCTTCTGTTAAGCCTATGTGCGAAAAGTGCAAGGTTATTAAGAGAAAAGGCGTTATTCGTGTAATTTGCGAAAACCCTAAGCACAAACAGAGACAGGGCTGATTCGAGTCATTTGACATTACTTTTTGATACCAATGTGTATTGGAAAGATCGGATTAACTTCTGTCCGATTGGGCTGATCATTCGCCCCAATCAAACAAGTAACATTAATACGGAAATAAAGTATTTCCGCAAAAACAAATCTTTTTATTTAATGGAGGAAAATTAAAATGGCTCGTATTGCAGGTGTTGATTTACCTAGAGATAAGCGAGTTGAGATTGGTCTTACATACATCTATGGAATTGGAAGAACAAGCTCAAACAAAATTCTTGAGGTTGCAAAAGTAAACCCGGACACACGTGTTCGTGATCTTACAGATGATGAAGTAAAGAGAATCGCAGAGATTATCGGTAAGGATTATGAAGTAGAAGGTGATCTTAGAAGAGAAATCGCTATGAACATCAAGCGTCTTTCAGAGATCGGATGCTACAGAGGAATCCGTCACAGAAGAGGACTTCCTGTTCGTGGTCAGAGAACAAAGACCAATGCTAGAACAAGAAAAGGTCCCAAGAGAACAATCGCTAATAAGAAGAAGTAATTTTTCTTATTATATAGTAACTAAAGAATATTCAATAGGAAGAAAGTAGGTTAGTTTAAAATGGCAAATCAGAAATCAAGTGCTTCTAAAGGTAAGAAGCGTGTCAAGAAGAACGTTGAACACGGACAGGCACACATTCAGTCATCTTTCAATAACACAATCGTTACATTGACAGATGCTGCAGGTAATGCTCTTAGTTGGGCAAGTGCTGGCGGTCTTGGATTTAAAGGTTCAAGGAAATCTACTCCTTATGCTGCACAGATGGCTGCAGAGACAGCAACAAAGGCTGCACTTATTCACGGCCTTAAGACTGTTGATGTCTTTGTAAAGGGACCGGGATCAGGAAGAGAAGCTGCAATCAGAGCTCTTGCTGCAAGTGGTCTTACTGTTACCAGTATTACGGATGTAACTCCTGTACCTCATAACGGATGCCGCCCGCCCAAGCGCCGCAGAGTATAATCCTATTTTACAGATGTTCACAGTCAGGCTTGAATTTCATAATTCAATAGCCTGACTATGAAATATAGACACTATTAACCTTTAACTCGTTGGAAGAAGGCACATGTCTATAGTGCTGTAAACAACATCAGGATTTTCCTGAAAAAGAAAGGAGCCAATAATGGCAGTAAACAGAGTTCCAGTACTTAAGAGATGCAGATCCCTTGATTTGGATCCCACATTCCTTGGATATGACAAGAAGTCCAAGAGAACAAACAGCAGAGCAAACAAGAAGATGAGCGAGTATGGTCTTCAGCTTCGTGAGAAGCAGAAAGCTAAGTTCATCTATGGCGTTCTTGAGAAGCCTTTCCGTAACTACTACGACAAGGCAGATCGTCAGAAGGGTCAGACCGGTGAAAACCTCATGGTTCTTCTTGAGCGCAGACTTGATAATGTAATTTTCCGTATGGGCTTTGCAAGAACAAGAAGAGAAGCTAGACAGGTTGTTCTTCATAAGTTCATCACAATCAATGGTAAGGTTGTAAACATTCCTTCATACCTCATCAAAGCTGGTGATGTTATCGAGGTAAGAGAGTCAGCAAGAAGCACTCAGAGATTCAAGGATATCGCTGAGATCACAAATGGCAGACTTGTACCCGAGTGGCTTGATGTAAATAAGGATAATTTCAGTGGTACAGTTAAAGAATTCCCTTCAAGAGATGTAATCGACGTTCCCGTTGACGAAATGTTGATCGTCGAGTTGTATTCTAAGTAATTTTAGGACACATAATAAAACCAAAAGGAGGGTATGTCCGTGTTTGATTTTGAAAGACCAAATATTGAAGTTGCTGAGATTTCAGAGGATAAGAAGTATGGCAGATTCGTTGTTGAGCCCCTTGAAAGAGGCTACGGCATCACACTTGGAAACTCACTCAGAAGAATTATGTTATCTTCATTGCCTGGAGCAGCAGTAAGTCAGGTCAAAATCGAAGGTGTACTGCATGAGTTCAGTTCTATTCCCGGCGTAAAGGAAGATGTTACTGAAATCATAATGAATATCAAGAATCTTGCTATTCGCAACAATTCTGAGACAAATGAGCCCAAGACAGCTTATATCGAGTTCTCAGGAGAAGGTGTTGTAACAGCTGCAGATATTCAGGTAGATCAGGATATCGAGATCACAAATCTTGATCAGGTAATAGCTACACTGTCCGGTAAGGATGCTAAGCTCTACATGGAGCTTACAATCACAAAGGGCAGAGGATATGTAAGTTCAGACAAGAACAAGCTTGCTGATCTTCCTATCGGTGTTATTGCTGTAGATTCAATCTACACACCTGTAGAACGTGTAAATGTCAGCGTTGAGAATACACGTGTAGGTCAGGTTACTGACTATGATAAGCTGACACTTGATGTTCACACAAACGGAACACTTGGCCCCGATGAGGCTGTCAGCCTTGCAGCTAAGGTCCTTAGTGAGCATCTTAGCCTCTTCATCGATCTGTCTGAGAATGCTAAGACTGCAGAAGTTATGGTAGAGAAGGACAATGATGAGAAGGAAAAGGTTCTTGAGATGAGCATCGATGAGCTTGAGCTCAGCGTTCGTTCCTTCAACTGCCTCAAGAGAGCCGGCATCAATACCGTTGAAGAGCTTACAAACAAGACTTCTGACGATATGATGAAGGTTAGAAACCTTGGACGTAAGTCACTTGAGGAAGTGCTTGCTAAGCTTGATGAGCTCGGACTTGCACTTAGAACAGGTGAAGATCAGAACTAAGATATTGTACTAATATGTGTTCGCTGAAGGTAAAACCGATGTGTACTGAGGCGGATTCTCATAGGTATAAACACAACATACCGAAAGTAAATCCAAAGAGTATTTTGGTATGCACCACAGCAGAGGGAACTCTGCGATTGAGAAAGGATGTAAATAATTATGGCAATGTACAGAAAGTTAGGCAAAGCAACAAAGCCTAGAAGAGCACTTCTTAGAAACCAGGTAACACAGCTTCTTTACAACGGCAAGATCGTTACAACCGAGGCTAGAGCTAAGGAAGTAAAGAAGATCGTTGAGCCTATCATCGCTCTTGCAGCTAAAGAGATGGACAACTACGAGACTGTAACAGTTGAGGCAAAGGTTGCTCGTAAGGATAAGGACGGCAAGCGCGTTAAGGAAGTTAAGGATGGTAAGAAGGTAACAGTTTATGATACTGTTCAGAAGGAGATCAAAAAGGATAAGCCTTCACGTATGCACGCTAGAAGACAGATCCTCAAGACTCTTTATCCTGTAACTGAGGTTCCTGCTGAGAAGGCTGGAAGAAAGAAGAACACAAAGCAGATTGACCTTGTTGATAAGCTTTTCACAGAGTATGGTCCTAAGTATGCTAGCCGTAACGGTGGTTATACAAGAATCGTTAAGATTGGTCAGCGTAAGGGCGATGCAGCTATGATGGTTGTTCTTGAGCTTGTATAAGTTTCATAACTATTAAATTTAAAAGACCTGGCTTTTTGCCAGGTCTTTTTACGTCTAAATAAAGTATTAGCCAATTTAATTGTCGATAGAAAGTACTACTCGATTTAATCATTAATAGAAAGTACTATTTGATTTAATCGTCGATAACTTCTTCTGCTTGTGTGCTGTAGGCTTTATCCGGATGTTTTGCAGCATATTCTGCGAGAGTCTCTCCTCCGTTCATAACTCTGGCGATTATGGCACAAGCCGCAATCAGAACTATTATGATAATTAGTTGTTTAAAATAATCTCTAAGCATATGGTAATTGTAGCAGAATTCTGTTACCAATAAAACATTTTCATGATTATTAAGTAATCCGGCTAATATAGGAACTGATGACTCAAAAATATCATGAGATAGCTTAGTTGCGCTTGTTTTTAGCAACTTCATATAATAAAATGGATAGGATATACGACAAAAAGGCATAGTTACAGTAAAAGAGGAAAAATGAGCTCAGAAAACATGCTTAAAGCTGAAAATCTGACATTTGAATATATAAGGCGAGATGAAGAAGGCAACGTTGAAGGAATAACCACAGCCATTGATAATACAAGCCTTGAGGTTAAGCCCGGTGAGTTTATCTCAATACTTGGCCATAATGGCTCAGGCAAATCGACACTTGCCAAGCATTTTAATGCGCTTTTATCACCCACTGAGGGTACAGTCTGGGTTGACGGAATGGATACCATGGATGCAGATAATGTCTGGGATATCAGGCAGGAAGCAGGAATGGTTTTCCAGAATCCAGATAATCAGATAATCGGACAGATAGTTGAAGAGGATGTGGGATTTGGACCTGAAAATATGGGGATTCCCACTGCTGAGATCTGGGAGAGAGTAGAAGAGAGCCTTAAAACAGTAGGGATGTATGAATTCAGGAAGCACTCACCTAATCACCTTTCCGGTGGTCAGAAGCAGAGAGTATCAATCGCCGGTGTTATAGCCATGCACCCCAAATGTATTATTCTTGATGAACCTACCGCCATGCTCGATCCAAATGGACGAAAGGATGTAATCAGGGCTGCAAGAGCACTTAATCAGGTTGAAGGCATAACAATAATCCTTATCACTCATTACATGGAGGAAGTAATCTATTCTGACAGAGTTTTTGTAATGGATAAGGGACATATTGAAATGCAGGGTACACCAAGAGAGATATTTTCACAGGTGGACAGACTTAAAGAACTTAGACTTGGTGTTCCGCAGGTCACACTTTTAGCTTATGAGCTTAAGAAACGCGGTCTGAACATCCCTGATGGCATTTTAAGCAAGGATGAGCTTGTAAATGCCATTAAAGGACTTAGATATTAAAAATGAGCAAATGACGCCTTTAAAAGGGCTTTAATTATTAAATAGAGAGTATAAGATGTCAATTATTCTTGATCATGTAAATTACATATATGACGCTGATACCGCCATGGCACATACAGCCCTGAAGGATGTTTGCCTTCAGATACCTGACGGTCAGTTTATTGGGCTTATAGGCCATACAGGTTCAGGAAAATCTACGCTGATTCAGCACATGAACGGACTTGTTAAGCCTACCTCGGGATCAGTTTTCTTTGATGGCAAGGATATAAGCGATGATGATTATGATAAAAAGAAGCTTCGCGCCAGAGTAGGACTTGTTTTCCAGTATCCGGAGCATCAGCTTTTCGAAGTTGACTGCTTTTCAGATGTTTGCTTTGGACCTAAGAATCTCGGGCTTTCCAAGAAAGAAGTCGAGCTTAGAGCATATGAAGCTTTGAAACAGGTGGGACTTCCGGATGAGTATTTTTATCAGTCGCCATTTGACCTATCAGGTGGTCAGAAAAGACGTGTAGCCATTGCAGGAGTACTGGCAATGAAGCCTGACGTTTTGATTCTTGATGAACCTACGGCGGGCCTTGATCCAAAGGGACGAGAGGAAATACTTGGACTGATCAGGAAGCTTCATGACACTATGGGCATTACGGTAATACTTGTATCTCACAGTATGGAGGATGTTGCTGATTACGTCGAGCGAATCATTGTCATGAATAAGGGTGAGGTTTTTCTTGATGATGAGCCCAAGAAGGTTTTTGCATATTATGAGGAGCTTGAAAAAATAGGTCTTGCAGCACCGCAGGTAACCTATGTCATGCAGGAGCTTAGTAAGGCCGGGATTCCGGTAAATACAGATGTTACCACCATAAAAGAAGCAGCTGATGAGATTATGAGAGTATTCGGATAGTTTGCTGCGATAAGATACATAAATTCCTGGAATTTGGAGAAATGAAACCAGATGCTAAGAGACATCACGTTAGGGCAATATTATCAGACTGATTCATGTATCCACAGACTTGACCCCCGTGTCAAGATAATGGCTACGTTACTGTTTATAATTTCCCTTTTTATTATTGATAATTACATAGGATATGTTGTTGCCGCAGCATTTCTTATAATGGCTATAAAGCTCAGCAGAGTGCCTGTAAAATTCATTTTTAAGGGCATGAAGGCCATTTATATGCTCCTGGTAATAACAATGGTCTTTAACCTTTTTTTGACGCCGGGAGAGCCGATATTTGAATTCTGGGTACTGAAGATTACAAGAGAAGGTATTAGGACAGCGATTCTGATGGGAATCAGACTTGTTTTTCTGATAACAGGTTCGTCTATAATGACGCTTACTACTACGCCCAATCAGCTTACTGACGGACTTGAAAAGCTTATGAATCCGTTGAAAAGACTGCATGTTCCGGTTCATGAGATTGCTATGATGATGGCGATTGCCCTCAGATTCATTCCAATTTTGCTTGAAGAGACTGACAAGATCATGAAGGCACAGATAGCAAGAGGTGCTGACTTTGAGAGCGGATCAATCATGAACAGGGCAAAAAGTCTTATTCCGCTTCTTGTACCGCTTTTTATTTCAGCTTTTAGAAGGGCAAATGACCTTGCTATGGCTATGGAAGCCAGATGTTACCGCGGCGGCGAAGGCAGAACCAAAATGAAGCCTCTTATCTATAAAAAGAGAGACGTTATAGCCTATCTTATAGTTATTTTGTACATGGCACTTTGCATTTTATTAGGGAAAATACTGTTCTGATAAATGGAAAAAGAAAATACTCATTTAGGAAGTGAAAATAAAATAGAGAAAGCAATGCCGGTAAAAAGAAGGATACTCCTCAAAGTAGCTTACGATGGCAGTGCGTACAGTGGCTTTGCATATCTTGAGAACGCCAATACCATTGAAGGAACCATCAACACAGCTATTGAGAAGCTGACCGGAGAAAAAACTGAGGTTATTGGAGCCAGTAGAACTGATGCCGGGGTACATGCCTATGGTAATGTGGTTGTTTTTGATACAGCTTCAACAGTCCCTGCAGAGAGCTTTTATATGGCGTTAAATAGTAAACTTCCTAACGATATAAGGATAATGGAATCTTTTGAGGTTCCGGGGGATTTTCATCCTAGAAAATGCAGATCTGAAAAGACCTACGAATACAGAATACTTAATACTAAGCTACCTATCCCCACAAAAAGACAGTATTATTGGCATTGCAGCTATGATTTAGATGAAAAGCTGATGAATGATGCAGGAAAATATATGGAAGGGGAGCATGATTTTTCCAGTTTTTGTGCTTCAGGATCTCAGGCCCTTACCCATGTGAGGACGATTAAATCCGTGGATGTGGCAAGAGATGGGGATGTTATTACCATTCGAGTTGTCGGCAACGGATTTTTATATAATATGGTACGTATAATTGCAGGTACGCTGATGGAAGTTGGCAGAGGGAAAATAGCTCCCGAAGCGGTAAAGGATATTATAGAAGCCTGCGACAGAACCAAGGCAGGACCTACGGCACCGCCACAGGGACTTTTTTTGGTAAAATATGAATTTCCAGATGGTTTCATATTGACAAATTCGACAAAATGAGCATATAATATATGACTGTGTGACGATAATCGCCGAATTATCCCGGTAAGTAATGAGGCGTGCATCATATATCATATAGCGGATGGATCAGGTGAAGGGTCCTTCGCACCAGAGTTTTTACTTATTAACTGGTTATGGAGGTAATAAATATGAAGACATATATGCCTACTGCTTCTACTGTTGAGAAGAAATGGTATGTTGTAGACGCAACTGATATGACACTCGGTCGTCTTGCTTCTAACGTAGCTAACGTACTTAGAGGAAAGAACAAGCCGATTTATACACCTAACATTGATACAGGTGATTATGTAATCGTTATCAATGCTGATAAGATCAAGGTTACAGGTAAGAAGATGGACCAGAAGATGTACTGGCACCACACTGATTACGTTGGACACCACAAGGAGTTCACTCTTCGTCAGATGATGGAGACACACCCGGAGCGTGTTATCGAGCATGCTGTAAAGGGAATGCTTCCCAAGGGTTCTCTTGGCAGACAGATGTACACAAAGCTTCATGTATATGCAGGTCCTGAGCACGAGCACGCAGCTCAGAAGCCTGAAGTACTTACATTCTAATCTGAAAGGAGAATTTGAAAATGGCTAAAGCAGCAAGTTTCTATGGCACAGGTAGAAGAAAGAAGTCTATCGCCAGAGTTTATCTTACACCCGGTAAGGGAAATATCACTATCAACAAGAGAAACATCGATGAGTATCTTGGACTTGAGACTCTCAAGGTTATTGTTCGTCAGCCTCTCGTTCTTACAGAGACACTTGACAAGTTCGATGTTAACGTAACAGTTCGCGGTGGCGGCACAACAGGTCAGGCTGGTGCAATCCGTCACGGTATTTCAAGAGCACTTCTTCAGGCTGATGCAGAAGAGTACAGACCTGCACTTAAGAAGGCTGGATACCTTACACGTGATCCTAGAATGAAAGAGAGAAAGAAGTACGGTCTCAAAAAGGCTCGTCGTGCTCCTCAGTTCTCAAAGAGATAATCATCTGCTATTGCAGATTTCAAAAGGCTCGGTACGAAAGTACCGGGTCTTTTTTGTGTGCCGAAAGCCTTTAAAACATTCAAGGAATGGTGGGACAAGACTAAGAAGCCTGAGATAGCTGAAAAGGCTAAAACGAGCATTTTACAAAAGCTAAGAGAAAGCCAGGCAATAGTTGATCAGAGGAAGGAGCAGCAAAGTCCAAATCTGAATAGGAATAAACTAAGACCGGAGAGATGAATACTCTGATAGCAGTAAGCAGGGGCGTGAAAACGCCCTTGTTTTATGCACATAATATTGAACAGGATGGTAGATATAGGTATAATTATAAACAGTTGCTACAAAGAAAAAATTTAAGTATTTCTGAATAGATTAACTTTCAGTTTAATCTGCTTAATCTGCACATCAACCCATGAAGGGGTGTTAAGTATTTCTGCATCGTCACCCACAAAAACTCTGCTTGCTTCCCCGTCATTCATCAATGTATATCGAGAAGCGGAAGCTGACGCCGTATGACGCGAAGGATTCTGGCGGCGAGACGGTCAAGTGGTACCGTGTCAGGAAGACATGGGCGGATAGTAAGAGTCAGAAGGGCACTTACAAGGTTCTTGCCAATGCGAAGAAGTGTGCAGATCAGAATCCTGGATATAAGGTGTTCGATGCTGACGGCAAGGTGGTGTATGAGCCTAAAACGGCGGAGCCTGCGGCGAAGGTGCCGTTTCTGGTACAGGTGAAGATCAGTGATCTGAATATCAAGAAAGGTCCAGGAACCAACTATGATAGGGTTCAGTTCTGTCCTCCGGGTATTTATACCATTGTGACTACTTCCAGTGGTGCGTGGGCTTCTCTTTGGGGGAAACTGAAAAGCGGGATTGGCTGGCTGAGTTTGGATTTCTGCCAGAGAGTGTAATAATTGCGGCTGATGGAGTTTTGTCTGTCAGCTGCCTTTTTTTGAATTTTCAGTTGACAAGTCAATACAATTTTAGTACAATTGACTTGTCAACTGAGATGGAGGAATTAAAATGTTAAAAGCAGGAACATATATATCTGTGTTGATGCGTCAGCTGAATTTGTTCTTTGGTCATGAACTATCTGATGTTGAGATTACAGCATCGGAGCTGATGTACCTTTCACAGCTGTATAATAGAGACGGACTTACCCAAGAGGAGATGGCAGCTGTGATTACCGTAGATAAGGCGGCAACGACAAGAACTATCCAGGGAATGGAGAAGAAAGGGCTTGTCCGCAGGGAAGCGCACGAAGAAAATTACCGGGCAAAAAGGGTGTATCTGACTGATAAGGCGAAGAACGCAGAGCCGCGGATCCGTGAGCTTCAGAAGAAATGGGTGGATTTTATTACACAGGACATGACGCAAAAGGAAGCAGAGGTCTTTGCTGCTCAGTTAAAGAAGATGGCACAGCGGGCAAAGGAAATCAACCAGTAAATGGAGGAATTTCATATGGATATGAAACAGGCAATGTTAGAACGGCATATGGTGCGTAAATACACGGATAAAGCTATCCCGGAGGATATCGTGACGAAACTGAATGACCGCGTAAGAAAAAATAATGAGCAGTTTGGACTATCCATTAAGCTCATGACAAATGATAATACTGCGGTTCCGGGCGTGATCAAGCTGATCCTGGCCAAGGGCGTGAACAACTTTTTCATTATGGCGGGGCCGGAAGGTGCTGATGAACTATGTGGCTATTGCGGCGCAGACCTTATGCTGTATGCGCAGACACTGGGGCTGAATACATGGTGGGTCGGTGGAACCTTTAACAGGAAGGGAGCACAGGAGAAGTCAGAGGGAGCAAAACCGGTGGGGATCATTGCTGTAGGTTATGGTCAGACACAGGGGGTGCCGCATAAGTCTAAGAAGGCATCCGATGTCAGTACTTATGACGGAGAAGTGCCCGAGTGGTTTAAGAATGGTGTGGATGCAGCACTTCTGGCACCTACGGCGTTGGCAAAGCAGGCATTTACTATAAGCGGAAAAGAAAGCAAGGTTTCCATTTCCTGTGATAATGGAATCTTTACCGGGGTGGATACCGGCCTTGTGAAATACCATTTTGAGCTTGGAGCAGGAAAAGATAATTTTGCGTGGGAATGAAATAAGGCCGGCAGACACAGAATGCTACTGCCGGATTTTATTCAAAAACACAGTTGACAAGTCAAATGAATAAGGAGGTACCTCAATGAGTATTTTAAAGAAAAACAACGGTCCAATGTCAAAAGGACCGAGCATACAGTCAATCTCAGGCGATCATTGGTCTGAGCTTAAGTTTACGGACGGGATCATGACGGATGCCATTATGAAGCATGTGATGGGTCTCTGCTATCTTGGCATGGCGGATGCCGGAGAAGCGTTCGAGGTTGTAAGCCGTTTGAATGACAAGGAAACCGACAGTTGGGAGAATACGTGGGCTGATCTTGCATCAAAACTTAAAACGAGGGCACAGAACTCTGAGAAAAATGAAAAGAAGATTAGTGCATCTACTGCGTATCTTCGTGCGTCAACATATTACCGTATGGCAACCATGTATATGGAGGATGTGCATTCTCCTAAGATGGAAGAATATACAAGGCATAGCTTTGACTGTTATGAGAAATCGCTGGCGCTGTCAGGGTATCCAGGGAAATATGTGGAGATCCCATATGAGGGGACTTATCTTCCGGGTCATTTCTACCAATCTCCTTATGCAAAAAGGGATAAGGCTCCGCTTCTGGTGCTTACTCCAGGCAGGGATACCTGGGCTGTAGATACCAGATGGATGTTTGATGCTGCATTAAAACGTGGAATACACTGTCTTACCTACGATGGACCAGGACAGGGGTATGCCCTTCGATTTCAGAATTTGAAGTTTCGACCGGACTGGGAAAAGGTTATGGGACCTGTTCTTGATTATGCTGAAACGATGGATTGTGTTGACATGGATCATGTAGCATGTATGGGGTTCTCCTTTGGTGGATTCTTGATGCCGAGAGTGGCAGCGTTTGACAAAAGGATTAAGCTGATCATTACGGATCCCGGAAATATCAGTTGGGGAAAAGGAATCGGAGAGAGACTGGCAATGATACAGAAGATGCCGTCTAGGATGCGTCCGAAGTTCATGAGTGTTATGCTGGAGGATTATGCATGGAAGCATGGAGTGCCGGAAGAAGCAGTCGTTGATGAATTAAAAAAATATGACAACACAAAGATACTTGATAAGGTGGAGTGCGAGGTTTTAGTTCTTGACGGTACAGCGGAAATGACATTCGGAGCGGCTAAGGAGCTTTATGATGCGCTTGTGAATGCAAAAAATAAGGATTACATTCTGTTTGATGATGACAGTACTGCACAGTGCCATACTCAGATGGGTGGTTATGCAACCGGCGCTGAAACCATTATGGACTGGTTGGAGGATCATATCTGATCTTTAATATACGAGTGATTCATATAGATGAACATATCCAATCAGGTAATAATTGTTCAACTTAATAATAACTGACCGTATGCAATCATTTATTGAGGATTTGCAATAATAAATTCGAGTTGAACAAAATCGCTGCGCGATGGCCTGCCTAGGCTGTGTGCAGTGATTTTCTTTTTATCAAAAAGGCAGTAGAAAGTAAGTCCTAATAGTAGTATTGTTGTAGTCGCGAAACTTAACAATCAAACAGGATCATTACTAACACTGCCATGAAAAGAATATCATTCGCTTGTGCAAAGTACAAGCATCATTTTGATGTACATGCACCTCCGAAGTTTTAGTTGTTCCTATCAATGACTATACTTTCGGAGGTTTTACTATGTATGATGAATATTTGAAAAAACTTGATGAAGCAGGAAAAATACGTAATCTTAAGGAACGTTCTATATCCTGCTATCATAACTATGTTGCTTAT